>PGZR01000041.1 GCA_002841405.1 Firmicutes bacterium HGW-Firmicutes-4
TCAGGTGCCTGTTGGGCAGCTGCTTCTTCATACATTTTCTGAGCCAATGGATAAACCGCTTCGTTCAGCTCTTCAGTTGCTTTGGTAATGGCTTCCACATCGTCGCCCTCACTGGCTGTTCGGAGGTTAGTGATGGCTGCTTCAACCTTGGCTTTTTCATCATCAGAAACTTTGCCTTCCATTTCTTTTAATGACTGCTCGGTTTGATAAATTGTCGAATCAGCAATATTTTTAGCTTCGATTAAGGCTTTAACTTTTTTATCTTCTTCAGCATGTTGTTCTGCTTCTTTAACAGCTTTTTCAATTTCTTCATCACTCATATGTGTAGTAGATTTAATAACTACGTTCTGAGATTTTCCAGTTCCCATATCTTTGGCCGATACATTAACAATCCCGTTGGCATCAATATCAAAGGTTACTTCGATTTGGGGAATACCACGACGTGCTGATGGAATACCGGTTAGTTGGAAACGACCCAATGTTTTATTATCCTTGGACATTTCTCGTTCACCCTGTAAAACATGGATGTCAACTGCGGTCTGATTGTCAGCAGCGGTGGAGAAGGTCTGGCTTTTCTTGGTGGGGATGGTGGTGTTCCGATCGATTAATCGGGTGAACACACCGCCCAAAGTTTCAATTCCCAATGATAATGGGGTTACATCAAGCAGTAATACATCATGAACTTCGCCGGCTAATACACCCGCCTGAATAGCGGCACCAATGGCAACACACTCATCGGGGTTAATGCCTTTATAGGCATCTTCGCCAGTAATATTTTTAACCGCATCCTGTACCGCTGGGGTTCGGGTAGAACCACCAACCAGGATAACTTTATCTAATTCATTTTTGGAAAGACCGGCATCCTTCATCGCTTTTTCAACTGGTCCAATGGTGCTCTTGACCAGGTCAGAAGTTAATTCATCAAACTTAGCCCGGGTCAGCGATAATTCCAGATGCTGTGGACCCTCTGCTGTGGCGGTGATAAATGGTAAATTAATGTCTGACTTCATCACGGTTGATAATTCAATTTTGGCTTTTTCAGCAGCTTCTTTAAGTCGTTGAAGCGCCATTTTATCATTTTTAAGATCAAGTCCGTGGGTTTTCTTAAACTCTGCGGCCATCCAATCGATGATTTTCTGGTCAAAGTCGTCACCACCCAGGTGGTTGTTCCCATTGGTTGACTTAACTTCGAAAACGCCATCGCCAAGTTCCAGAATGGATACATCAAAGGTTCCGCCCCCAAGGTCATAAACCATGATTTTGTCATTGGCATCTTTATCCAAACCATAAGCTAAAGCAGCGGCAGTTGGTTCGTTGATAATTCTTAAAACTTCCAGACCGGCAATCCGGCCGGCATCTTTAGTCGCCTGTCTTTGGGCATCGCTGAAGTAAGCTGGTACGGTAATAACCGCTTTGTTGACGGTTTCGCCCAAATAAGCTTCGGCATCGGCTTTCAATTTTTGCAGAATCATCGCTGAAATTTCCTGAGGTGTATAACTTTTATCATCTATTGTTACTTTTCGGTCAGTTCCCATATCCCGTTTGATTGACGAAATGGTGCGATCCGGATTAGTTACCGCCTGTCGTTTAGCAACCTGGCCAACCAGTCGTTCCCCATCTTTAGCGAAAGCGACAACCGATGGAGTCGTTCTATTTCCTTCTGCATTTGGGATAACAACGGCTTCACCGCCTTCTAAAACGGCTACACAAGAGTTTGTGGTTCCTAAGTCAATCCCGATAATTTTTTCTTTACTCATATCTATTTCCGTGTGGTTATTATTTGCTACAAACCTTAACCATGGCTGGGCGGATGACCTTACCCTTAAATTTGTAGCCTTTCTGGAATACATCAATAATATCCTGATCTTCTTTTTCGTCATCTTCACCCACAGCAACACCGTGGTGGAGATTGGGATCAAAGGGACCCTCACAGATAATTTCTTCCAGACCTTCTTCTTTAAGCACATCCTTCAATTGTCTAAAAACCATATCCAGTCCATCAATATAACCCCTGGCTTCCTCGCTGGCATCGATCAAGGCTGCTTCAGCCCGTTCCAGATTATCCATCACCGGTAGCAACTTGGTGGCAAAATTTTCTGATGCAAACTGATACATTTCTGTTTTCTCTTTTTGACTTCGCTTTTTGAAATTTTCAAAATCAGCCTGAAGTCTGACCAGGCGATTCAAAATGGCCTCATCCTCCTTTACAATCTCCTTTAAAACTTCATCCGGAGACACGTCTTCGACATCATCAGTTGATACCTCGTCGGTTACTGTTTCTGCTTCGTCTACAAGCACTTCATCATTTTCTGCTACGGTTTCTGTTTTGATTTCCTCTTCTTTTATCATATAATCACCTATTTCATTAATAAATTTGAGATATGTAAATTTAACTCATTGCGGATATAATTGAGAACTGACGACACATTATCATAGTTCATCCGGGTCGGTCCAATAACTCCAAAGGCACCCATCATTTCCCCATCCAACTCATAGGTTGATGTGATAATGCTGAAGTCCTTAAGATTTTCGTTATCATTTTCACTTCCTATTTTGATCCGAATAACCTGATTCCCATCCTTGGATGTCATCATTTCTGATAACACCTGCTTTTCCTGAACAATATTGATCAATTGCTTAATCTTATTCACATCGCTGAATTCCGGATAATTAAAAAGGTTAGTTAACCCGGTGGAGTGAACTTCCGAAGCATCCTCCATCAACGCTTTTTTAAGATGAGGGATAATCTCATGGATCAACTTACTTTCTGCTGCCGACAATTCCTGGATCTGATCAATCAGATCTGAACTCATTTCACTAAGAATGGTATTTTTCAGGAATCCATTGATCACATTAGAAAGTTTCAGGGCCAGCATGGTGTCAACCTCTTGCGAAAGGGTTACCTCAATATTTTTGGCCATCCCCTCCTGGGTCACTACTACCATAAGTACCCTGTTTTTAATTAAAGAAACAATTTGTACATGCTTGCAGTTAAAATTTGTCACCCGAGGCGCCAGAACCACCGCTGTGTAATTGGTTAGCTGAGACAGAACCTGGGCAGTATGTGACATCGTCGGCCCCAGTTCGGTATTGTGATCCAAAAAGCCCCGATGAATATCCGTACGGATCATTTTCTCAAGCTTTTGAATCTCCATGATTTCATCCACATAATAGCGATAAGCCTGCTGAGTCGGAATCCGTCCCGAAGAGGTATGCGGTTGAACCAGAAAACCCAATTCTTCAAGATCCGCCATTTCATTTCGGATCGTCGCCGGGCTAATGCCCAGATTACATCGCTTAGAAAGGGTTCGCGAACCAACCGGTTCGGCCGTATTGATATAATCACGGATGATCACTTCCAGTATTTTCTTTTTACGTGTGTTAAGTTCCATGATTCACCTCGTTATTAGCACTCACAATAATAGAGTGCTAACATCTGAGTTAAATATAACATCCTGTTCCTACTTTGTCAACTAGTTTCTATAATAGCTTACTCACCTTTTAAAGTTTTCTTAAGATATTTTTTTGACCTGATTTCATCTACACAAAGGCCATAAAGACGCGGTTTCCAAAGTCCTGCCCGCGGGCGGTTAATTTTAAAGCCGACCCATCCCATGCCAGTAATCCATCGATGATCAGACTATTGATAATCTCGCCATAGCGGACAAAAAAACTCTCGCCAAAACGAACCATAAAATCATCATCTCGAACGCCAGCCAACTTACGCAACCCCAGAAACATCCACTCGTTCATCATTACTGAGGTATCCATAACAGGTTCAAAAAGGCCGGGTGATTTCCCCGCCTGTAACAACTCACAATACTGTTCGAGTTCGTTACTGTTACCATAGCGCCGGCCCTTAAAAAAACCATGGGCCCCCAGTCCAAAACCCAGATAGGAAACCAGATCCCAGTATTTAACATTATGGCGACTTTGATACCCAGGCCGACAGTAGCTGGAAATCTCATAATGCTCAAACCCCTGGTCTTTTAGAAAACCATCCACTGCCCAGTGCATTTCCCGCTCCTCGTCGTCATCTGGCAGATCCAACTGCCCCGCCTCGACCCAGTTGGCCATTGGCGTATCCGGCTCCAGAATCAGGCTGTAGCTGGACAGATGGGTGGGTGAAAATTTCATCAGTTCCCGCAAGGTCTCCATCACATCGGCCAGCTTTTGTCCCGGCAAACCCACCATTACATCGACACTGAAGTTCTCAAATCCGACGTTTTTTAAGATTTCCATCGTTTTAATAAAGTCCGCCTGGCTGTGAATCCGGCCGATGATTTTCAGCAGAAAATCCTGCCAGGCCTGCAGTCCCACACTGGCCCGGTTGATCCCTGCCTTTTTGTAACGACTGGCCTTGTCCCCAGTCAGCGTTCCGGGATTGATTTCGATGGTGATCTCCGCCGTTTCCGCAATCACAAAGACTTCCTTTAGTAAGGCCAGTGTTGTTTCAATATAACCGGCATCAACCGCTGAAGGCGTCCCGCCACCAAAATAGATGGTATCGACCGTTGGTAAAAGCGAACTTTCATTTTCTCTGGCAAAATTGCTAATTTCTTTGTGAAGGGCTTCAAAATAATTCCGGATGCTGTCCTCGCTCTGGCAGGAAAAAGAAGAAAAATCACAGTAGGCACATTTTTTCAGGCAAAAGGGAATATGACAATAAATCCCCAGGGGTTCGATCTGATTCTTTTTAACGGCATTCATTTATTACACCTCATTATTTTTAAAGACTTTTTTTCTTAAATTTATGATATAATCATAACATATAATTAGAAACTATACGAAGTCACAGAAAGGAAATCATCAATGAAAAAACTACCCACCATTGCCATCATCGCCGGAGCTGCGGCCATCATTCCCGCCTATTTTTTGGTCCGAAAACTGATCCAGAAGAACCCGCTGTCCAAAACCGCATCGATACCCGAAGCTCCTATTCAAGCGATTAAGGTCAATGAAGTTCAGTTCAAAGAAAACCTACCTGAAGATTTGCCAACGGATATTCCCGCAGCACCTGTCAATCCGGAATACCTCGGTAAAACTGCCCCGACTGAGGTTCAATCGGTTTCAAAATCTGATGAAGTAACACCTGCTTATCCCGACTTGATTGCACCAAACGGTCGCATTTTATATAATTTCAAAGATGAACACAATCTCATCTTCTGTGATGAAACCCAGTTGGGGAAACGTCTGATCAAACTGGAAAACTCCATCAATATCCGAGACATCGGTGGCTATACCGGCATCGACGGACGAAAAATCAAGTGGCGGAAAGTCATCCGCAGTGAAGAACTGGCCCACTTGTCCGACAAAGACGTGGATTATTTTGCGGCTTTGCGACTCAAACATGTCTTTGACTTTAGAAATAAATCCAAATCCGAGCGTCAGGCCGATCGTCTGCCCAAAACCGCCGAATATCATCTGCTGCCAATTTTTTCCAGTGCCGATATGGGGCTGGATCATAAAGATTTCACCCAGCCCGGCGTGGTAGATGAATTCATGCGTCATATCTATAAGATCCAGACCGAAGACCGGGCCCAGTGCTTTGCCGAAGTACTTAAATATTTAACCGAATCCTCTGAATACCCGATTCTTTACCATTGCACCAACGGTAAAGACCGCACCGGTTTTATGACCTACCTGATTTTAAGCATCTTAGGGGTTAAAGAAGATGTCATTCTTTCCGATTACACCCTCACCAACCTGACCTTTGACGAGAGTTACAACCTCCTGGGCAATATCATGTCCGAGGAATTGGGGATCGAAAATTATCATCTCTGGGAGTTTTACGGTGTCAAACCCGAATGGTTAAAAATTTCTATGACTTACGTCAACACCAATTTCGGAAATGTGGAAAACTATTTAATGGAAAAAACCGATTTGCGGGAAAAAGATTTTAAGAAGATCAGAGAAAATCTGTTAGCGAAATAAGTAAAAAATAGAATTTTATATAGGAGGACACGCCAATGCAAATGGAACAACGGGGCAAAATCGCCCGGAATGCCGGCATTCTTTTAGCCGCTACCAACGGCCAGAAACGAAACGCCGGCCTGCTGGCTATTGCCAAAGCGCTAGAAACAAATAAGGCCACCATCGCCGCTGCCAACCAAGCGGACATGAAACGCTCACAGGAAGAGAACCTGGGAGCCCCCCTGCTCAAACGCCTGACCTTTGATGCCGATAAAATCAGTGACGTGATCCAGGGAATCCACAGCCTGATCGAACTCACTGATCCCCTGGGAGCAACCAAACTGTCAACCCAGCTGGACGAAGGTCTCGATCTCTACAAGGTTACCTGTCCGATTGGGGTTATCGGGGTTATTTTCGAATCCCGGCCTGATGCCTTTGTCCAGATTTCCACCCTCTGCCTCAAAAGCGGGAATGCAGTGCTCTTAAAAGGCGGTCGGGAAGCTCTGGAAACGAACCGCATCCTTGCTAAAATCATCAATGAGGCCACCGCTTCAGTCGGTCTGCCCCAGGATTGGATTCAAAATCTGGAAACCCGGGAAGACGTCACCGCGATGCTGTCCCTGGATCACTACATTGACCTGATTATCCCCCGGGGCTCCAACAGTTTTGTTCAGTATATTATGAATAATTCCAATATCCCAGTGATGGGCCACGCCGATGGTATCTGTCATGTTTACGTTCATGAAGATGCCGACCTTATGCAAGCCGTGGATATCATCGTCGATTCCAAAACCCAGTACGTAGCTGCCTGCAATACCGTGGAAACCCTGCTGATTAATGAAAAAATCGCCGCCGCCCTGCTGCCATCACTCAAAACGGCGCTGGAAGCTAAAAACGTCCATCTTAAGGGAGATGCCGCCACCCTGGCGTTTATCGATGTCGAAGCGGCTACCGAAGAAGATTGGAAAACCGAATATCTGGATTATATCCTATCAATCAAAATTGTCCCTGATCTTAATACCGCCATTAATCATATCAATACCTACGGCTCCGGCCATACCGATGTGATCCTGACCACTAACGAAGCCACTGCCAAAACCTTTATGACTCTGGTCGATTCGGCCGGAGTTTTCTGGAACTGCTCTACCCGTTTCAGCGACGGTTTCCGTTTTGGCTTCGGTGCCGAAGTGGGGATCAGTACCAGCAAACTCCATGCCCGGGGCCCAGTCGGACTTGACGGACTGCTCAGCTATAAATTCAAGCTGCTGGGTCATGGCCAATGTGTGGCTGATTATGCCAGCGGGAAGAGTCATTTTACCCACGTGGCCCAGGACACCAGCTGCCCGATATAATTTGCGCGAAATAGGGCGTGACATGGGAACGTTACAACGTGTCAGCCCCCAAGGGATGACATCTCGAAATGTCCCTTTGTCATTCCCGGGCAATTCTGTAATTTAAACCGGTTCCATGTCATGTACGGTTTTTACCGTCCAAATAAAATAAAGAGAGGTCCCCCATGAAATCAAATAAAATCCTACTGGTTACCTTGATTCTTGTTGCTCTCACGGCTCTCAGTTTTAGCGGTTGTACACCGGCAGCTGAAAAACCGGCTGACAAGCCAGCGGAAACTTCAACTGACAGCAAAACTGAGCTCCCCAACCCAATGGTCGAACAGGCTTCAACCGTCGCCATCAACGAGGCCATCGGTTTTACCTTTTCCACCTTACCCACCGGTATTACGGATGTAAAATACTACACCATTTCCGACAACCTGGCCCAGGCCGACTTCATCCTTAACCGCGTCAGCTACACCGTCCGCAAAGGTGATGCATTGATCGACAATGTCGCTGGTGTTTATACCGATTTCCAAAGCGGTGAAACCAAAGCTAATTCAACTGGAGCCGCCGTCCTCTACCAGAGCAACCCTGATGGCATGGGACTGGCCACCTGGACCCAGGGTGCCTTTGTTTACTCCGTATATTGTGAAACCGGGTTTGATCTGGCTGGGATGGAAGCTGTGGTGAATGGGGTTTCGTAATCCCCTCATTTGATTACCGAATGCGTCAAATACTAGTAAAAAGCGAGCGATTTAAGAGGCTATCTTAAATCGCTCGCTTTAATTTTTGACCAAATATTAATCTAGAGTATCGTTCACTTACATTCGTCTATGATGTCAGGAAACTGGAATCCCGGAAATTGTAAATGTCACTGAATTGTTTGTATCGGTCTTTTGGGTCACTTTAAAATTGATTGTTACAAAAGTCCCAGCTTCACCAGTTACAATGCCATCTATTCCAACACCAATATTTGGTGCGCCACTTACCGCCACGACCTCAACCTGATAGTTAGTATTATCGATTAACAAAGCATTGGCTAAAGTTAACAAATTTGTACCTTTAACTACTGGTGCTGACTGTAAATTATTTGGAGTGATGTTTAAGGAAACATAGCTTGCTGTATATTTCAGTGCTTCTCTGGTAGACTTGAGATCCCTAGTTGCTTCTTGACAATCGTTCTGTTTTAAGTTAGGAAGATCGTTGATATTGGCTGGCGGGTCAATATAGATCTTCTCATAAATTGACCATGACGCACTGGTGTAGTTTGTTTTTGAACTTTGCAAGGTTTTGAATTGTGTCGCTTCATTATTATATGCCAAAATATCTGCCTCTGTCGCTCTTAAATTCAAAATAAGGGTCGCCATAGCATTGGTGATCATACTTGTCGCACTATTAATCGTTGTCTGATCATCCCTGAGAACACCTGTTGTTGACTCAATGCGGTTAAAAATTTCATAACCACTACAATCTCTGACATAATCATCATATGCTTTTTGCGTATACAGCGGTGCTACTTGAGCCATTGTCTTTCCTTCCCAAATGATTGAATCATTGCGCCATGGCTCGGAAGCCTTAACCGCTGCTTCATAGTCAGTGTAATTAACATTCAAGTTTATTCCATCTTGTCGTAGTGCTCTGATTGCCATCTTAATATCCTCAATTGCCGCGACAATGACTTCCGGTCGACTATCTTTATTAATCACCGTTTGCTGCCAATTATAATCGTAATTATAAAAAGATGCGTATTTCTCTACTGTATCCTCATATTTTTCCCATGTCGATGAACTGACATAACTGTTAAGTGGTTTCAACACTCCTGTTCCAACTTGCATCTTGTTTCTCAGATACATCTCGATAACATTTTCAAAGGCATCGAGTTCAGCCTGGTTGGTTCTAATCAGATACTGCTGAGCTTCGATAATTTTAGCGGTTGCCTCATTAACCTTGGCCTGTTCGATATCTTTAGTATAGCCCAAATACGGTTTAATCGTATCCTGATAGGTTTTCCAGGACATTGGTGTGTATGATACCGATGAATCGGTTTTTGATAACGCCTCGTTATAGGCTGTTAAAACTGCTGCCGCATTTTCCGGTAAAACCAGAACTGCCTGCGCCCGTTTAATCGCATCAACAGCGATTTTAATCTCCGAATCGTTATTCTCGGCCGAAACAACATTTTTTGCCAGTACTGCTAAATAAGCACTCCAAGGTGTTGTTTTAAAAATGCTCTGATCGGTATATTTATCAAGTAAATCATAATACTCATCGGTATTGCCTCTCAGCTGTAAATTTAGCTGCGCTAGTTTTATCAAATCAATGGCCCGATTTATTTCTGCCTGAGAATTATCAGGTGTTACAAAATAACCTTTTGTCGCTATCTTTTTCGCATATTCAGTCCAGCTTTTAGTGGTATAATCAGCCCTTTTGACAAGGTTCAACACCACATAGTATTCAGTCAGATCTCCTCTTTCCATCAATTTCTGTTGGGCCCGGGCAATCTTAACCACTGCCGCATCAATCTGGGCCTGAGATTTATCGGAATCCATCTCATTGGCATTGAGTATTTTCTGATAGGCCGCCCAGGAGGTGGAGGTGTAATCAACCTCCTTCATTAGCATGGATTCTCTTTCATCTTCGTCATTATCCGGATCGCCGCCAAGGACAATGTTATACTTTAAGATCGTGTTATAACGAGCCAGGTCACCACCCATTAATAGCTTGTACTGAGCCTTCTTAATATTGGCCACGGCGGTATTCACCTGAGACTGAGACTTATCCGGATCCATCACGTTAGCATCCAGAATCTTCTGATAGGTCGCCCAGGACGAAGTTGTATAATCTCCCTGGTTTATTAATACTTCAGGCTTAGTAGCCGTTATATCATCGGGATCCTTGCCCAGATAGAGATTATATTTCAAGACTTTGTTATATTCTTTAAAATCGTTGGCTCTTTCTACCAGCTTCAGACTGGCCGCCCTCAGTTTAGTTACGGCCGCATTAATTTTAGGCTGTCCATCCTGTGGCTTAAGGAAATTGGCATCAATCACTTTTTGATAGGTGGCCCAGGAAACTGACGTATAGTTATCCTGATCAAGGCCGATCAATTCTTCGTATTCTTCAAGATCTTCGGCGGCCCCTACCAACTTCTTCTGAGCTGCCTCAATTTTTTCAATGGCGGCATCAATGGCTTCCTGCCCGTCAACGGGGGTGACCACATTAGCCGCAACCACTTTCTGATAGGCATCCCAGGAGACCGTGGTATAATCGGTTCGAATGACGGCATTAATGGCTGCCGAGTAATAGCGCATATCTCCGGCCGGTACCAGATTCATTTGCGCAGTCAGAATTTTTCCAACCGCCTCATCAATTACCTCCGGTTGGCTCATACCATTTACCACCACTGAACGCACAACTTTCTGGTAGGCATTCCAGGATGCGGTGGTGTAGTCTTCCTTGTTAACTGCATCCAGTACCGCCTGATAATAGGTTAAATCGGCTTTTTTAACTAATTTCTGCTGAGCTTCTTCAATTTTCTTAATCGCATTTTCAATATCACTCTGGGTGTTGTTTTCATCCACATAATTGGCATCCACCACATCCTGATAAAAAGTCCAGGTGGTTTCGACATAATCTTCTTCTTTCACTGCATTCAAAAGCGCGTTATAAGCAGTAAAATCAAATTTTCGGACCATTCTTTTCTGAGCTTCATCTATTTTTTTTACGGCCTCATCCACTTCAATTTGAGTATTATTTTCTGTCATCGCATAAGAAGACAGTACCCTCTGATAGGCTGCCCAGGATTCAACTGTGTAGTCTTCTTCTCGAGCGGCATCTAAAGTTGCCCGATACTCGGTCAGATTAACTTTCCATTGTAATTTTTTCTGAGCTTCCAGAATATTACTGACGGCGACATTGATTTCACCCTGAGAATGATCCTTAGTCACTACATTGTCATCAATAATATCCTGATATACCGCCCAGGTATCGGGGGTGTAATCCACTTCTTTGACTGCCGCCAAAGCTGCATTATAAGCTGCCAAATTTTTCGCCAGTACCAGATTTTTTTGGGCCGCAGTAATATTTGCCGTGGCCTGTTTAATTGCTTCTTTGCTATCATCTTTTGTCATCTGATTGGCATCCAGCACTTTTTTATAAATAGTCCAGGATTCGGTGGTGTAAGAAGACGCCTTGACTGCGTTAACGGTCGAGAGATAAGCTTCGTACTCTTCGTTTACTTCCACTATTTTTACTCTGATTCCCTCAAGCCTCAAACCTTCCCCGGAGGTTCCGGCCATTTCACCATTTTTAAACCAGGTCTCCGGATTACTGGTATCCTTTAACCAACCTTTGTTCTGTACCTGAACATTATATAAAAGTCGATAGCCTGGCATATTATTCAGCACCAGTCGAATGCTTTCAAGACGGAGGCCCTGTCCACTGGTTCCAGCTTCATTGCCCATGGCAAAAGGTCCCAAATCTCCACGGTTTTGGACGTGGACATAGGTCTGAATGCTTGCACCTTGAGGCAGCGAACCGGTTAATCCCACCAGCAATGCTTCCAATCGTTTAGATTCACCAACCGTTCCCGACAACGCCCCATTACTTTTCCAGGCTGTTTCCCAGCCATAATCCTGAATATGGGTTTTATACTGGACTCCCGGTTCAGTAACAATCGTTGCCTGAGCGCCTTCAGCCCATACTCCCGGCGAAAAAAGCACCGAAGTCAGCAAGACGGCCGATAACATCGACGCTGTCCGTTTTTTCATTGACATGACAAGACCTCCTTTAATTTTCACGATCTGTCCTAAATTGCTTATATCATCGATCCAATAATCGATAGTTAAATCTGAATGAAATAATTCGATACAATTATATCATATTATCATGATGATATTATCGTCAAAAGCAAAATTTTCTTTAATAAATCCAGCTGGTTTTTAAATCGAAACTGCCTTTTCTTAAGAAATAGAGCTCTTTACCGGCATCAGCCGGTAAAGAGCTCTATTATAATCTCATCGGGTTTATTCGATTATTCCGTTACTTCAAGGGTTTTTGTTATTTCGCTTCTGGAAATTGTTTCATTTTTGCTGTCTTTAATGTCCACATAGAAGGTATAAGTACCCGCTGTTGATGGTTTATAGGAATAGTAATAGGTTGTCGAGAAAGCTCTGATTATCTCTTCACTGTCACCATCTTTTTTCATTGAGAACTGATAATAATAGGGTCTGATCCCATCCTGTCCGGTAGCTGAAAGCCGGACACTGCTGCCTAATGCCATGCTGGTTTTGCTGCTGGTAAAGTCTTTGATCGCGGCCGTTTTGACTACCGTATAACTATTAATTGTTTTCTCAACAGAAATAGAATCTTCCTCTCCATTCTCGTTATCCGTTACCACAACAAAAAACTTATAGGCACCGGCTTTTTCCAGTGGAAAACTGATGGTACCGGGAGTCACCTCAACGTATTCGGTGATGAGCTGGCGTTTTTCTTTCCCCAGCTGATAATAGAATTCATAGTCAAACACTCCGCTGCCGCCAGCGATGGTCGTGGTCAGGGTGACCGCTTCGCCTTCATATTGTTTTGCGGTCGGCGTCACGGAGAAGCTCCGGATAACCGGTGGATCAACCACCAGATAATCCCTCAGCAGCGCTGTTTCTTCGTCTGGACTACTGACCATTTTGTTGGCATCGGTAATCTCCACCTTAAAGCTGTAGAGTCCGGGTTTCATGGGCCGATAGCTGACATACTTGGATGTGGTGGATGAACCAATTTTTTCCCAATCTGCCACATCCTCTTCATCATTTCCACTGTCCAGCTGATAATAAAACTGATACTTATAAGGGGTCTTGCCACCGATTCCGGTGGCGGTCAGCTTAATTAATGTGCCAATATTTTGAGGTGTTTTCTTATCAACCACCAAACTCTTGACACTGACATCTCCCAGCACCTTAAAGCTGCCGATTTTCGCTGTTTTGGTGACATTATCATCGGTTACCTCCACAAAGAGGTTATAACTACCGGCCTCTTCCGGAATAAAATCCGCTTTAGCCACCCGGTCTTCTACTGATGTCGTGTCCAGATCTCCTTTCTCACTGCTCCGGGTCCAGTAGAAGTGATAGTCCAAATCACCAATACCGGTATCAGAAGCGACAGTGGCGGTCAGTTCAACGGTATCCCCGACATAGACCGGTTCTCCGGTTTTATCAGTTGTTAAGGTCACTACCGGCGGATTGTTGATATCAAAATCGATGCTTTCCGTCGCTGTAATGCCATTGGCATCGGTAATCGCCACCAGCAGAATATAGGTTCCTTCTTCTTCCGGTTTAAAAGATACAAAGTTCTTAGACGAATCGCCTGGAAGTCGACTGTTTTCATCATAATCAGATTCAGTTATTTCATCGTCCCCATTATCCCGGATTTTATGATAAAAGGCATAGGTAAAGGGTGCTTTCCCACCATCCGGGGTGGCTGTCAGTTTAATTTCGGTATTGATATCCTGACCAGAAGGTTTGCTGGTTTTGAAGCTTTTTACACCAAAGGTTTTAAGGACAACAAACTTGCTTAAGGTGTAGGTTGCACTGGTCAAGCCGGAAAACTCATCCCTGGCACTGACATAAAAGGTATAGGTACCAGCAATGGCTGGCGTAAAGCTGGCCACATTATCCGTTACATCGGCGGCATCGATGGTCCCCGATTTTGAACCGACCTTGTAGGAAAAGCTGTAGGTTAAATTCTCACCACCAGCCTCCGGGTCTTTGGTAGCGGTCAATTTAATTTCTTCCTTTTCATAGGAACTGGTCAAAAGCTCCTCTTCATCAGGATCGGTTATCGCCAAACCGGTTATAATTGGCGGGTCCGTTACCGGTACTGCCAGATGTTTTTCAACACTGTTTAAGCTGACAATATCATTTTTATCAGTGATTTCGACATAAAAGGTATAGTTGCCAGCTTGATCAAACTTATCAAAACTGATGGTTTTTAGTTTATTGTCCACCGGCGGAATATCGGTTTCAGCTTTGATTACATTCTCCTCATCATCTTCAATTTTATAGGAAAACTGATAGGTATAGGGAGAAACACCGCCTTTGCCGACCGCGGTCAACTGAATCGTATCGCCAATGATCACACCATCGGTTTTACTGGCTTTAAGACTGGTAACTTCCAGTCCGGTATTGACCTTATAGCCGGTTATTTTTTTGCTAACACTGCTGACCCCATCCGAAACCACCACTTCAAAGCTATAGCTACCGCCCGATAAGGGCTTAAATACAACCGTGGTCGGATCACTGTCGTCATCGACAATCTTCTCGTTACTGCCATTGACATAAAAAGCATAGCTTAGCGGTGCTTCACCAGAATTCTCCTGAACTCCTGCTGTCAGTGAAATATCTTCACCCGGATAAACTGGCGTACCCTTTTGGGGTAATACCGTGAAACTATCAATAATCGGCGGGTTAACGATCTGATATTTGGTCATTTCTGCAACAGCCTGCTCTCCGTTAGCATCGGTCACTGTCACCCGCAGGGTATAGAGACCCACATCTTCGGGGGTGTAAAAGGTAAGCGCTGCTGTTTTTGCGGTCGGCTCTGCCTGGATGGTTCCTACACTTCCCGAATCATCCACCCATTCATAGGTATAGGTATAGGGGGATTTCCCTCCGGCTGCTGTCGCCGACAGCTTAATGGCCGTGTTAATCGATGTTCCCGAAGCTTTGTCCGTTTTTAGCACTGCCGTCAGTGTTTTTAACACCACCACATTTTTCAGAGTTTGGGTCGCTTTCAGCCCATCGCTGTCAATAACCTCAACCATCACGCTGTAGGTACCGGCTGTTTGCGGAGTAAACTCTAAGCTGTTAACATCAGGCTGTGTCACGCTCTTAATGACTTTCGTACCGTTTTTAATGGTAAAATGATATTCAATCGCTCCGGTACCAGTGCCATCCTTAAGTGCTGCCGTAATCAGAATGGGATCGTTGACGTAAATTGCTGCTTCCGGGTCAGCTTTATTAACGGCAGTGATTTTATCAATCACCGGACCGTTGACGATTTTGTAATTTTCAATGGTCTTGGTGGTGGTTTGTCCGTTGCCGTTGTCATCGGTTATTTCAACATTTAAGGTATAGTTACCCACCTCAGTGGGCTCAAATAACACTGTATTGGTGGTTGGTAGAGCTTTTTCATCCAATTCAACCGAACCGCCACCATTTAATTGATAGGTGAACTTGTAAGTATAAGGTGTTTTGCCCCCACTGCCATTGGCCGTCAGCTTGATTGGGGTATTAACATTCTGGCCTGATGGCTTGTCGGTCAAAAAGCTCTTGGTGGCCACTGCTGCCAGGACCTTGTATCCGGTTTTCGTTGCGGTTGTTTTTAAACCGTTATCATCAGTCACTTCAACCATAAAGGTATAATTACCGGCAATCGTTGGGGTAACGCTGATCAATGCCCCGTTGCCGTTGACATCGGGATCGGATAATTCCACCGTCTTGGAGCCCAATTTATAATAAAACCGATACTTAAAAGGCGCAGTTCCGCCGTCTACATCCGCCTGGAGGATGACTTCATCCCCAGCATAGTGGGTTAATTCTTGATCACGATCGGTTGTTATCTGGGCCATGGGATTATCACGGATTTGATAAACCTGGGTTGCCTGCTCCGCTTCTTTGCCATTGGCATCCCGGGCGACCACCTTAATGGTGTATTCCCCGGCTTCGTTCAGTGGCAGACTCACGGTGTTTGTTGCCAAAGCCTCGCCCTGATAAATGTCTTCACCGTCGCGGTCACAGGCAAACTGATAGGTATAAGGACCCTTACCACCACTGGCTGAGGCAGTAAATTTTACAGTTGTATTGCGGTTTTGAGGCGATACCTTGTCTGATTTCAGGGTTGCTGACGGTCTGATCAGTACCGGATAGTTATCCGATACAGCCTGGGTCACCACTTCACCATTTTCAAAAACATCGATATAGAAGCGGTAGTTTCCGGCTGAAGGTAAAGGAAAGTCGATGACCGTCTCCGATACCCCGGTTTCAATCGGGGTCCTGGTCTTACCTTCATCAAGCGAATAGGTATAAGCATAGGTATAGGTGTCCTTGATACCGGAGACACTGGCATTCAGGCTGACTTGATCCTCAGGATATGCCGGGCTGCTATCGTCTTTGGCTGCTGTTAATGTAACAATCGGAGTAATTATCATATTTTCGATGATCGCCGGTGTTTCGGGAGCAATTTCGGAAATAATTTTACCACTGCCATTTTTTATTTCCAGGTAAAGATCATAACTGCCGGCCTTGAGTGGGATAAAACTGGCTGTCGCTGCCGTTGAAAAATCCTGAATTGGTATCTCATCGCCATCTTCAAAGATCGCAAATAAACGGTACTGATAGGCCGTTTTCCCGCCGGAACCTTCGGCATTCAGAAGAATGGTCGTGCCAATGGGATGGGTCTGGGAATTATCCGGTGACGCCGTAAAAGATTTGATGGCCAGATCATCAACAATGGTATAGTTTAGAATCTCACTTTTGGCCGTCCGTCCCTGTTGATCGGTCACTTCCACATAAAGATTATAAAGACCCGGGGTATCCGGTCTAAAGGTGGCCTGAGGTGTCGTTGAATTACTCAGTTCCTGGGTAATCTCACCGTTGGTATAGTAAAAGCGGTAGTTAAGTGTGCCGCTACCGGTATTGGCAACTGTTTCGACACTGAGCAGAATTTCACTGTCATAATATTGGGGCGAAGCTTTGTTGGCCTTAAAACCATTTTCGACAATCACCGGTTCATTGGTCACGGTAAAATTTCCATACGTCTTTTGAGCGGTCTTGCCGCTTTCATCTTTCGCCCTGACATAAAATGTATAGGTACCGGCGGTATCCGGCGTAAAAGGAACTGAACTCAAGGCGGTATCGCCGGCAATGTTATTGGTGGACTCAGTGCCGTCAATATTAATCCGATCCCAAAAATAATCGTATCTGATTGCCCCGGTCCCTCCGGACGTAGTTGCCGTCAACGTAATCGGATTACCAACGCCGATTTCACTCTCTGGTGATACCTGGAGATCGTCCACCGTCAGAAACTCAATCTCATGAAAATTGAGATCCGCTTCAAGGGCGTATTCATCAGCCGGTGAATTTTTCACGCCATATATTTCTACCAACGGACTCCCCGCAAACATCCCAAAGCCCCACATCTTTACCGATTTGGGAATGCTGACTTTCGCCAGATTTTGGCAATTCCCAAAAGTCGGATTGCCTAAGCTGGAATAAATGTCGGTCACGGATGTCGGCAGTTCAATTTCGCTCAGGTCATCACAATTGTTGAAGGCCCCCTCTTTAAGATAAAGCAGGTTGTTAGTAAATTTTACGCTGATAATTGGCAGGTCTTTAAAAACATCGCTGCCAATGCCCACGACTTTTTTACCGTCCAGTGTATCTGGAATTTCAACAACAGCCCCACCACTATCTATATCATAGCCCGTGATCTCAACCCCACCGGTTACTGGTATCGAGGTGTATATCTCTTGAGCCGCCACTTTCATGGTCACATCTTCTGCCAATAGATTGAGCGGCATTGATGTCAATACCATTATAAATACCAGCATCAAACTCAGCCATCGGTTGATTCGTTTTATCATCCTTTTTCCCTCCTTAGAAACCTATTGATTATTTGCTTTGTAAGCGTTTTTATTTATTATAGCACGTATTCAGGCCGTATGAATATATTATCGACATTTTCAATCAATTTATTAGCATTTTTTCTCATAAATATAAAAATGCAATTGCTGTTTTTACTCAGCAATTGCACAAATGAGTCATTAATTCAATTCTAGTTTTAATTTATTTTATGGATTAATAAAGATATCCATATTGGCCGTTGTCGCAGCTGCACCGCCATCAAGGGGAGTGATCGTAAAGGTCACCGTTGCCACCGTATTGCCTTCATCGGTGATTAAACCTGTGTTCGGATTAATCACCGCGGTACCGCTATCAATTCGAGTAAATGTAATGGTATAATCGCTTTTATCAATTCCCGCTGCGGTCATCATATCAGCCGCCCGAGTCAGGATATTATCCCCAACCTTGCGCACCCCAAAGTAAGACGAATTGATCTTGGCCTTACTGATCACATAGGCGCCAGTACAAACCAGATTATCCTGAGCCGCCTCGATCTTGGCCGTTGCGGCGTCGACTGCTGACTGAGTATTATCCGCAGTTACCAGATTGGCTGAAACCACCACCTGATAAGCCGACCAGGAAGCCGCCGTATAATTCCCCTGGGAAACTGCCGCCAGCGCCGCATTATAAGCGGTCAGATCCGCTCCTTTAACCAGAATGGACTGCTGCAGAGCAATCAGGGTTGCGGTATAACTATCCACCACACTTTGATCATAGCTTTTTAAGGTATCGGCAGCAATTTCGACAATGGCTTTTACCTGACTGTTATTGGTATATGATGTAAATGAAACGGTAGTATATGGACCATCTGTGATTTTAATATTCTTAGCGCTATTAAATGCTGTCAGATCAGCGGTTGCAACCAGCTTCGTAATATAGCTGTTAATGTCGGCAGTGGCCGCGTCAATCGTTGCTTGAGCCGTTTCTTTGGTAATGACATCATAGACCCATTTCCCATTGCTCAGATTTCCATAGTTCTCACAAACAGCGGTGTAAGCATTCCACGTTGCCGAAGTATAGGGAGCATTGGCGGCATCCCCGCCATACTGGACATAAAGAGCAATAGCCTGATTGAAGGCCGTTAAGTCTGAATACAGCACCAGATTTTTCTGAGCTGCCAAAATTTTAGCCGTGGCCGCATCCACTTCAGCCTGCGAATTGATGTTAGTAACCACGTTAGCATCCACCACCGCTTTGTATTCCGTCCAGCCGGTTTTTACCATATCCTCCGTTACCGCCGCCAGGGCTGCTTCGTAAGCAGTCAGATCAGCTAATTTAAAGAGGTTCTTCTGGGCCTTGATAATCGCAATAGTGGCAGCATCGACCTCGGCCTGGGTATTTTCTCCCGTCACAATATTATCTTCCACCACTTCCATGTAAATTGCCCAGGATTCAGCCGAATAATCTACTTCTTCAACATTATCAAGGATATCAAGATACACCGTCAGATCCGCCTTTTTCACCAGGTTTAGCTGGGCTTTTTCAATCGCCAGGGTTGCTGCTGTAATTTTATTGGCAATGTCCTCTTTCGTCACAACATTGGCTTTCACCACGGTTTGATAGGCTGTCCAGGAAGCGCTGGTATAATCATTTTCATTAACCTGAGCCAATACCGCCTGATACTCATCAAAGGCAATTTTCACCGGTGTTTCAACAATTTGAATCTCAATCGCTTCCAACCTCAGACCCTTGCCTTCCGAGCCAGACAAATCACCATTGGATACCCAATCCTTCCAGCCATCATTTTGGATGTGAGTCCGATATTTGACGGAATAATCCGCTGCATCGGTGCCAGTGAGTCTGATTTCAATGGCTTCCAGTCGCAGACCTTCACCCACTGATCCGGCCAGATCACCGTTGGAGACCCATCCCTGAGACCAACCCTTGTTCTGGATATGGGTTTGATACTGAATATCCAAACCATCCGGTACATCCCCAGATAATTCAATCTCAATACCTTCCAGTCGGAGACCCTTGCCTTCAGAACCTGACAAGCTGCCATCATACATCCATCCCTGGGCCCAGCCCTCATTTTCAATATGGGTGCGATACGCAACACCAATGGTCATGCCTGACTCTGGATCAGCTTCTTCAGCAAAAACACTTGTTGTAAATGCCATGGTCATCATCCACAAGCCTGTTATAATACCTATACCTAGTTTTTTCACTACGACCTCCATTTAATATTATTTTAGCGCTGTTCTTTTCATGTTAACTCACTTTAAATTTTACACCGCTTCGGTCTTTTTTGCAATCTCTGTTTTAATCTGAACCAATTTGTTGCTTACTATTTCAAGCATCGTACCGGATCAGTGGCGCACAAAATTTTTTACCGAAACCACTCGATTATCCCTTACTGCTCTTTTATCGCATTTTCGATAATTCGTTTCCCGATGCCCAGCACCCGACTCAATTGTCGAATGCTGCCACCAGTTTCCCGGTATATTAGCTGGATACATTCATTTCGTTCTGTCTTCGGTAAATCCATTATTCTGGAATAATGCTGATGTGCTTTAATCAAATCCTTGATTCCCTCATCCGTATATTTAACAAAAGTTCTTGTATCAAGACAATCATCCTGATTTTCTTCACATGAGAACTTTTCAAAATCGACACTATTTTTAAAATAACTTTGAACGATCTCAGTATCAACCCAACTAAAAATATTTTTATACGCATCGAGATATTTTTGATAGCTACTCCATATATATTCTGCTTGTGATTCTACCATATGCGCCTTTAAAGGATTATTATGAATATATCGCATGACTGCGAGTAAATACCGTTCATCTTCGACTGGCTCACTGTTGTAACGGTTTTGAAATAAATGGCCCGTTCTCCCATATTTTTGGTTATGATAACGGACATAACCGACCGTTATCCGCTTGATACTTACGCCCAGCTCTTCACCTTCTTTCAGGAGCAAATGAACATGATTATCCATCAAGCAATAGGCGTAGAGTTTGAATTCTCCTAATTTCCGTGCCCGTATAAGCTTTTCCATAAAGAAAAGTTTGTCATCTTCATCCATGAATATATTTCGACTGTCTATCCCTTTTAACATCACATGATAAACGCCTGTACTACTTTTTATTCTAGCCTGCCTTGCCATGTATTCCTCCATCCTCCGTCTTGGGGCTATTATATCCTATTTCGTTATATGTTACAAGTGAAACGTCCCCATGTCACCTGACGTTGCCATACTTGGTTCCTCCAAAAAAGTATTAAAGACCATTGACTGCTTAAGCCAATGGTCTTCAAAATTATAATATGTATTTAAGATGGGAGTTTGATTCAGGGAACCGATGATTGTGGGTATTGAATGTCAAGTAAAATTGACCCACTTTTTCATTTAAACCTGACCCACCTTAGTTTAATTGCTGGTGGGTCAAATTTATATATAAATCATGTTTTTTATACTGAAAATTGACCCGCCTTTTAATGAGTAATGAGCCGATAGCCATCATTTTTTAGTGAAGTCTGATCAATGATCATTGTTTTTGATGATGACTCCAGAGTAATATATTTGCTCAACTCCAGCAAACGGTCACCAAGCAGTTTCTGGATCAGTTTTTCCATATCAGCTGGCCGAGTATCAGACAGATTTTTTTCTGCTGGCTGTACATGCTGAGAAACAGCTGGCGAACAAAGTTCATCGATACTCATAAAGAGACCTTCTGACTCCACGTCATCATTTATCAGATAACGATCCTGATCCGGGTCGTATTCGAATCGCGGATCGCCATCTATTCTTTTTCTTATGAAATAAGGGTTTTTTATGCCGTGCTGACTGCGCAGCAGATCATAAGCAGCGGACCGGCCTTCATCATTGTATACCTGAACGACCCTGATTAACGCTTCTTTACTTACCTTTACCTTTGACATGGTTGCTCTCCTGTCTGTGAAATATCAGCTGTTCGTACTTTTTTAACACTGTGTTTTGACCCTTTGACACGATAGCTGTCACCTGTTATACTTAGCACATGACAGTGATGGAGCACCCGATCGAGGATCGCCGTTGCCGCCAGCTGTCCGGTAAACAGTTCGTTCCATCTGCCCAATGGCAGATTGGTCGTAATAATGAGGGAGCGTTTTTCGTATCGTTGGCGGATGATCTGGAAAAACAGGCTCTCTCTTTCTTTGTCCATTTTTATATAGGATAACTCATCAATAATCAGAAGCTCAATCCGGTTCAGCTTTTCAAGGGTTTCCGGCAGCTTTCCTTTGATCATTTCATCATAAAGTTTATCTACAAGTTCTTTAGCATTAACAAACAGAACACTTCGGCCTGCATTGCATGCATTAACCCCGATTCCTGTTGCGATCATGCTTTTACCAACCCCGGGTGGTCCAATTACAATGATATTTTCATGAGCGTCCAGAAAATGGAGTTCCCCCAGAGTTTCAATCTTTTCTCTATCAAGCGTATCATTAAAATCATAATCGATCTCACCAAGTGTTGCCGACAGTTCAAAACGGGCATTGCCTAAAAGCTTTTCTGTGCGGCGGGCATTTTTTCCTTCTTCCTCGACAGTAAGCAGACGAATCAGAAAATCCCTGTATCCCATGGAAGTCATTTCTGCTTCTGCAATTAGATCAGGATACTGCTGACGCATGTCAACAAGCTTAAACTGTTTCATTCTGGCTTCAATATAGGTTTCTGGTTCGCTTACTCCCAGTTGCATGGCTGCCCTCCTTTACAGTGAATTCATAATAGCTGCAGTCCCTTGTCAGTAAAGAATCGTCATTCTGAAAACCGGTTTGTTCATCCGATTCAGGCGGTTTGATTATAACAGGCCGTTGGCGGTTGTTATAGTCTCGCAGGAGTGCCCGGAATGACTGGATGTCCATTTTATCTTCATCGACTGCAATCCCGATAAAAAAGTTCAATATCTGGTCATCATAAAGTTCCTGAAGTTCCATAATCTTTCTGGCATAGTGGGACGGCTGATCAAACTTTCTTCCTGCCGCTTCAAGATACTTTAAACCGTTACCAAACCTCCTGGTAAAATCTCTTCGGATCTGTTCAAGGCGCAGTATCAGATTTTCTTTGGTGTCAAAAAGCTCTATTCTGAACCCATATATTATTCTGAATAAAACGGTTTTTCCCACATATTTAACAGGGACACTGTACTTGTTACTGTTGATACTAACGAAACTGTCCGGGCTGACAATACGTTTTTGCATTTTGCTGGTTGAATAATGAAACTTTGGCAATGGCTGCAGTAATTGTTTTTCTTCCAGCAGATAGTGCTGGTTTGGAATCCGTCTGGTTGTCGTGTGCTTTTCTTCACACCATTCATCAATAAACGCTTTGCCCCGGCGGTTAAGCTCATCCATGCTTGAAAAAGTATTTCCTTTAACGAACTGTTCTTCAATGTAATTGAAGGGCCGCTCGATTTTACCTTTTTTTCGCGGCCAGTAGCAGGGGCAGGCATTTAGCTCTGTTCCCAGATGTTTTGCCATCATCAGTGCATGGGGATTATATCTCACTTCGTCTTCGGTTTTCGGATTATTCGTGATAACAAGTGCTTTGGGATTGTCGATCAGCAGTTCCAGTGTCACGCCACCAAGATCATCATACAATTCCTGAATTGCCTCATAGATTGCAGCGCCATCGACTTTAAGTGAAAAGCAAACCGCCTTTTTTCTCGATGCAGCCAGAATCATCGAAAAACAATAGACTTTCCGGTATCTGCCACCAACAACAACTTCGTATTCAGTCCAGTCAAACTGCGCCTGATCACCTGGTGGACTTTCGTGCCTAACCGTAGCTTTATTACTGATGTGGTTGCCGACATCTTCATCCACCTTGCGGAGAAATCGGTAAATGGGTCCACTACTTCCTTCATAACCCTTTTTCTTAAGTTCTCTGTATATCCTTGTCCCGTTAAAACAGTAGGGTTCACACCTCCATTCAATGATCTGTTCTTTGTACTTGTCAATCTTAGATCCATATGCTGTTCGCTGATACTTTGGCGGTTCGGTTAACCCAAGCAGTTTTTTAACCGTATTTCTGGAAATACCAAGAATCTCAGCTGTTGCACGTTTGGATTTAGTCTGCTTGTACACCTTCTGTACAGCTGCCCAGTCTTCCAAATTTTTCACCTCTTTTTTCCTCCTGCCTGCATAATTTTCATGCTGACAGGATTATAATTCTCTTTTTGAGGTGGGTCAATTCACAGTGTTAAATTTCTATGCTTCGGTGTCAATTAAACCAGGATCTTTCTCTCGGGGTGGGTCAATTTTAACCGTTAATGGTGGGTCAGTTTTAAGTATAAATCGTAAGCGCTCGATAACAAGGTGCCTTACATCCCAAATAAATCCATGAGATAATAGACTCCAAACAAAAAACTAAAGTTTTTCAAGTTGTAGTTTTTCG
>PGZR01000042.1 GCA_002841405.1 Firmicutes bacterium HGW-Firmicutes-4
TCGAAAAACTACAACTTGAAAAACTTTAGTTTTTTGTTTGGAGTCTATTATCTCATGGATTTATTTGGGATGTAAGGCACCTTGTTATCGAGCGCTTACCGTTAAGCAGCAGATCTCCGGCCGGATGGCCGCAATGACCACTGATCTGCTTAAAATGATCCACATCAAGAAAGATGACCGTAAAGATCCGATTACAGCGGTTGCCCGTTTGTATTCAGATTCCAGGAGATCCTCAATCCGGGAACGGTTATACATCTGAGACAGCTTGTCGTTTTGGGAAATGCGGATGATTTCCTACCGCAGCTGCACCTGCCGGGTAGATTATCCCGGGATACCCCCAGTAGCTCTTTAAGCTGGCCCCTTTCATCATAAACGCCGGTCAGCAACGTGTCGGTCCAGAAAACCCGGCCGTCTTTGGTATATTGCATCTGCTCGTAGCGAACAGAGTCAAAACGCTCACCTTTAGCATGCATTTGTTTAACCAGGGTCAGGGTTTTATCCATTACTTTTAGGGTCTCTGGTAAAAGATAGTCAATTTCGCGGTAATGATTAAGGATCTCGTCCACGTGTAGCCGGTCATCCGCTCCACCTAGGGACTGATATAGGCAAATTTCCCCTCAAGGCTGATGGCGGTGATAATGTCGGTGGCGTTTCAAGAAGTACCGGTGCCAGGCTCGACTTAACTTTTATCAATTTGGCGCTTGGCAATCGGCCATCGGTAACTTCTTTACAACCGGGGTAGCTGCAGGGACGCTTGGGTTTTCTAGGCATAGCGTTCACCTCATTTTCTGAATTGAAAAAGCCCTCACCGGAAAACCCCATGAAGACTTTTTGTAATTGTGGATTAAAAACGTCTAAAATTTAAGATGTTTATCAAAATAACGTTGAGTGACTTCCGACACGATAAAGCATCAAAACCAGAACATCGTCCATCACCTCATAGACCAAAAGCCAATCGGGTTCGACATGACATTCACGGCATCCATTATAATTACCGCTTAAATCATGATCGCGATATTTTTGTTCCAGGGGTTCGTCATCGGCAAGTTTTTCAATAACAGCATAAAGCCGTTCAATATCTTTGCCTTGTTTTTTGGCAAGCTTAAGATCTTTTTTAAACTGATTCGTGAATTTAACTGCGTATTTCATTCTTCCAGTGAAGTTCGCAAATCATCCATATTAGAATAACCTGTGACACTACTGTCTTTAGCCAGTTTTCTACCTTCGGTAATGGCAGCGACGGTTTCCTGATTTGGAACAGACAATTTCATTTCAAAAGGTATCCCATTTTCCCGGATTGCTTGTCTGAGAAAAATATTGATTGCCGTTGTCATGTTAAGACCAAGCTCTCCAAAAATTTTTTCTGCAGCTTCTTTGATATCTTTATCGGTACGAATATTCAAATTTGTACTAGCAGCCATTTTAAGCACCTCCTTACCTACCATCATTATAGTTCGAAATGATCATATTGTCAATTCAATGTGCGCATTAAATACGAAAATCGCCGATAACAGTAAAGGAAACTGTGCCCGACACCAACTTAAAAAAGCACCTGCTTCCAGATGCTTAGTTTTATTATTTATTTCAAAGTATTCGTGAAAATAAGCGGTTGGCGAATTTTTTCAAGAGGCCTTAAGGCTCCAGCTGGTAACATGCCCTTATAGGGCTGAAAAAACTGCCTGCTAAGTGGGTAGTTCTGATCTGCAATTATTTTATCCTATTATTTTAATCCCAATTCCATTAGTTTTTCATCCGTTGGCAAGCCAGTGTCCAGATGCCACCACATGGCCTCGTAGAATTCATCCAGCATGACAGCTTCATTGGCCACATTGCCCTTGCCTAGCCCGTCAACTGCCGGTTCTTTACTCAATCTAACAGGCAGTTTTTCGTCTTTTCTGTCAAATCCCTCGCGCGCATTGAACATCCTTTCCAGATTGATGACTCGCTCAGAACATTTAAGCAAATGGGCCAGGTCTGTTTTATTGCCAGTGGCTGAATTGTATAAACCGGTCCAGGTATTTCCCTTGACAGCCAAGGTAATACTGGCAAACAGGCAAACCCCCAGCAGATTCGTCAACATTGAAAGCTCCATAAAAGGCTTGACCCACTTTTTATTGCTGTCTTCAAATGGCGAAACTTTTTCAATAATTCCCATCTCCGGTTCCAAATAACCAAAAGCGTCAATAACCGAGGCATAAGGTCTCAGATGGTCCGCGCCTCTTGCTGATATCAGATGGGACAAGGCTTCTCCCTTGCTGGCTCTGACACCACAAGACGCCATTTCCATTCCCTTGACCTGAAAAACATAGTCATGTGCATTCTTCCCGATTTTTTCCGCTGCCCGATATGATCCTTCTGCCAATGTGTCGCCATAGCCTTTTCTCATGGCAATGTTACTTATCATTTCAAGCATGCTCTTAGCATTGCCAAACTCTAACGGTATGCCGTCTGTCGTCTTATCGTCGATCAAACCCTTTTCATACCATTCCATAGCAGTTGCAATGACTTGTCCTGTCGAAATAGTATCCAGTCCCATTCTATTGCAGATGTAGTTGCCCATGGCGATGGCGTTCAGATCCTTGATATAGCACTTTGAACCTAAGGCTCCAAGGGTCTCATATTCCGGACCACCACCTGATTCACCTTTGTATTCTCCGTCTTTGATCTCAGTATGGCGACCGCATCCAATCGGACAGCCAAAACACGCCCAGGGTTTAACACTCAGTTGTTCATGATAAGCCACGTGGCCTAAAGTATCCATGGCATCAAATGTAGTAAATTGCCAGTTCTTAGTCGGCAGCAGTCCAAGGGCGTTGATGGAATCCATAAAAGATGGCGTCCCAAACGGTTTTAGCTCTTCTCTCACAAAGGCTTCATCATTCAATTCCTGCTTTGCTTTTGCTGCAAACTCACTCATGCTATCCATATCATCCACGTACAACTGGCCGCTTCCAAAACAAGCAATCGCCTTTAGATTCTTGCTCCCCATGATCGCCCCGGCACCACCTCTGCCAGCGGCCCTGTGTTTATCGACCATAATAGCTGAAAACCTTACCAGATTCTCTCCTGCAGGCCCGATTTCTGCAATTCTTACCTTTTCATTTCCGAGATCTTCTCTTATCAGGTCTTCTGTTTTCTCTGTGTCCAGTCCCCATATATTCGAAGCATCCTTAAGCACTACCTGATCGTCATTGATCGAAATGTAGACCGGCTTGTCGCTCTTTCCTGCTACTATGATCACATCATATCCAGCCCTTTTGATCATCGGTGCCAGATGTCCGCCAACATTGGCCATGCCGATTGTGCCTGTCAAAGGTGATTTATAACCGATGCACAATCTTCCTGAGCAAGGCGCTTTTGTTCCGGTCAAAGGTCCTGTGGTGAAAACAAGCATGTTTTTTTCACTGAAAGGATCCAATCCGGCTTCTAAATGATCATACAAAATCTTTGTGGCAAAACCCTCACCGCCGATATAATCCTTGTACCACTCGTCGCTGATTGCCATTACGTCCATTTTTTGATTGGTTAGATTGATTTTTAGCATTTTCCCATTCTTACTCATCATAACCTCCTTAATCTACACGTTTGTTTCACCTAAATTTCACGCCAATTTTCAAAATGTATCTCAATTCGCTATTTCGTTTGTCTTACGAGGAATTCAAGTAGTTACTTGTACATTTTAACATTTTTCATGCTCCTTTCTCTGCATCCATTCGGAAAGAGATCTCCAATTCATTTTATTTGTAGTGGCTACAATTTCTTTAATCAGTTCAGCAGCACCATTTGCTCAGAAAAAGCCCTGCATTTGAGGTAAGATTGTTAGCCTTAAACTCGATTTTATTAAGCATAGCCATCTCCTTTACAACACTTCCATTGGATATATTATTACCCCTTGAACAGGGCAAATAACATATAAATAGGCACTGCTTTGCTGTAATTTTCTTTCACCCATTTGGTGAAAGAATGGTTTTGGCTTAACCATTATGAATACTTGCTTGAAGGGTTATTTGAGTGGCTTCCACGTAGAATCTAGGTAATAGTAGCCTTGCCGCAGCGAAAGGGCAACGAAAGCGGCGGCAGGGCGCAGGATCGACGGCAGTTGTGATCAGCGGCGAACAGAGCCCCGGGCGTTAGCCGGGGGCGGGGGGAAGAGGTGGGCAGTAAAAATTCGACGGGGTACCCTCTTCTTAAAGCATTATCGTTAATACTATCGGGTGGCCACTGTCCGGTGGTCGCTATTCGCCAATTTAACCGGAAGCGAGCGGTGTTTCCAATTTCTGTCACTTCACTGGTGCAGTCTTTGATGCGTATTTTGCTGGCCACATGAACACCCACCACCATGGCCCAGATGGCCGTCTTTGTCGTTGGCCAGGGGATTGGCGTGTTCCGTTAACCTAGTTTAGTGGTTTGACATTTCCGTTTTTTTTATGCAGCAGATTAACAAAGGGGGACATTAAAATACCAAATATTAAATCCCGTACGGATCTAAGAAATAATTTTGCTCTGGAAATTGTGAGGCCGAAGTCATGATTTAACGAAAACTTGAGCAGATTATGCATTGAGACTCTTTAACCGGGTTGCCAAATCGCGTGATGCGAGCGGACCGGGTTCAGCAGGCAATAAATTTAGTCAAGCGGATTAAAAAATTACATGAAACGCTTATCAAAAATGCAGAATTAGCCATGTACAAAGCCAAAGAGAAGGGTAAAAACCAATCGCTTCATTGTACCACAGTCATCATTGCGGAAAATCTGAATAGAATTATAAGTAGACGTTTTTTTACCGGATCGCTTGATCATGACCCGGTCGGAATGAACGTCTTTTTTTGTTTGATCAACGGGCTTGAAATTGATAAAGGCTATTAGCAAATGATGATCAAGTGTCATAATTTATGATTTTTTAACCTTTTACTAATGAACGTCTCAAAAAATCGACGTCCAAAGCATTTTATTGTTTAAACAGACAAAATATGTGTATAAAAAATATGGAATGACCAAAACTTTATTTGAGAGCAGATACGGGTGCTAGAATGAAGCACTTGTCCTTTCAATAAATTGAGTATATTTAATATTAAGACAGTAATACTAAAAATAATTTCAAAAATCCGATGAACGTGAGGTGATGAATGTGACACGAAATTTCGAAAACGAACCGATGATGGAGGTTTACATTTTTGAAACAAGTCAAAATCTGGAACAACTGGAGCAGGTGATCATTTGCAGCGAAAAAAACGGCGGCTTTAGCCCTGATGATGTCAGCGAGATCTTCCGGTTTATGCACACGATCAAGGGATCCTCGGCGATGATGCTGTTTGACAACATTGAAAAGGTGGCCCATGCCGTCGAGGATATTTTTTATTTCATCCGGGAACAGAAACCGGAGAGCCTGGATTTTTCGGCGGTATCGGATCTCGTCTTGGAGTGTGTGGATTTCATTAAAGCAGAGATCAATAAAATCACCACCGGAAATGATGCCGATGGTGACCCGGCTTTTCTGATTGACACCTTGAAACACTTTCTCGATGCATTACGGCAGCTCTTTGGCGCTGAGGATAAGCAAAACCGCAGTCAGCAAAAAAAACAGCAATATTATATTCCCCAGGAAAAAAGACAAGACCTGTCAGCGGTTGATGCCCAGGCCAGTCAGGCGCCCCGGTCTGGAGCGGATGGTTCCTGCTATCAGGTGATTATTCAATATGAAGAGGATTGCACGATGGAAAATATCCGGGCGTACACCCTGGTATTCGGATTGGCAGAGCTGGCCGAGGAGGTCTATTATCTGCCGGCGGATATTGCTGAAAACCCGGAAACCGCTGCCTATATCCGCGAAAACGGTTTTGAAATATACTTCAAAACCACCCTGGATTATGAAGAAATTAAAGCTCATTTTGAAAACATCATCTATGTTGAACAGCTGTTGTTCCGGGAAATTGAAGATCAGCGGCTGGACCCCTTCCGAACAAGACAGAACCAGGTCTTGACCCAGGAGTCTTTTGCGCTGCCGGATCAGGACTTCAGTAAGCCGGTTACGGCGGCATCAATTCCGGCTTTCTCCGAGGAAACCCAGAAAAGCAGCACTGCTGCGGCCCAAAAAATGATCAGCGTCAACGTCGACAAGCTCGATAATCTGATGAACCTGGTGGGTGAACTGATGATTACCGAATCAATGGTCACTCAGTGTCCCGAGGTGGCAGTGATCCAGTCGGAAAACTTTCACAAGGCTTCCATTGAACTCCATAAGATTACTGTGGAACTCCAGGACATGGTAATGTCAATTCGGATGGTGCCACTGTCCACCACCTTTGTCAAAATGAATCGGATTGTCCGGGATATGTGTAAAAAATTGCATCGGGAAGTGGAGCTGGATCTGTATGGCGAAGAAACCGAAGTGGACAAGAATATCATTGAACACATTTCCGACCCGCTGATGCATATTATCCGCAATGCCATCGATCATGGTATCGAAAGTGAGGAAGAGCGACTGGCCAAGGGTAAGGAAAAAGTCGGCCATATCGTGCTGGAGGCAAAAAACGTCGGTAGCGACGTGCTGATTGTCATCAAGGATGACGGCCGGGGCCTTGACAAGACCCGGATCCTTGAAAAAGCCCGACAAAATGATCTTCTGACGAAACCGGTGGAAGAAATGAGCGACCGCGAAATTTTCAAGTTGGTCCTGCTGCCGGGGTTTTCCACCAAGGAAAACATCACTGAATTTTCCGGCCGGGGAGTGGGCATGGATGTGGTCACCAAAAATCTGGAAGAGGTTGGCGGCACGGTCCTGGTCGACAGCGAAATGGGCCGTGGCACCACCATCACTCTGAAAATTCCCCTGACTCTGGCGATTGTCGAAGGGATGAATATCCGGGTCGGCAAATCCCGCTATACCATCCCGATCACCACCATTTCCGAATCCTTCCGGCCCGATCAAAAAGACTGCCTGATGGATCCGGACAACAATGAAATGGTGATGATCCGGGGACAATGTTTCCCGATCCTGCGACTGCACCAACACTACCAGATCAAAAACGCCGAAACCGATCTGACCAAGGGTATTCTGATTATGGTCGAACAGGAGGAAAAGGTGATCTGCGTATTTGCCGACGAGTTGCTGGGGCAACAGCAGGTTGTTGTCAAAGCTTTGCCCAATTATGTCAATTCGATGAAGAAAATCCTCGGACTGGCCGGCTGCACCCTTCTTCCAGATGGCAGCATCAGTCTGATCATGGATATCAGCGGCCTCACCGGCTTGCGGATTCAATAACAGTAATTAATCTGATAGAGATAGGAGTTGTACGATGAGCAAAGAAATAGCTGAAGCGTTTGATCAGGATGACGATCAGCAAGGAATGTATTTAACCTTTGAGCTGGCCAATGAATATTATGGCTTGTGGATTGGCTATGTCACCGAGATTATCGGGATCCTGCCCTTTACCGAAGTACCCGAGCTGCCGCCCTATGTCCGGGGAATCTTTAATCTCCGGGGGCGGATTATTCCGCTGATGGATATGCGGCTGCGCTTTCAAAAAAAATTTGTGGAATATGATGAACGTTCCTGTGTGATTGTCATCGACGTGGCGGAGAATACCGTCGGGCTGATTGTCGACAGTGTTTCTGAGGTGATTACCTTTTCCGAAGCGGATATCATCGAACAGCCGATGCTCAGCTCCGGTGTTTCCAACCAGTTTATTAAAAGTATCGGCAAAGTCGGCAATGAGGTTAAATTATTGCTTGACTGCGACAAGTTATTATCCAATCAAGAAATCGAAATTTTATTAAATGAGAGAGATGAGAGGTTAAGGGATGAAATGGTTTTATAATTTGAAAATTGGCACAAAATTGATTTTGGGTTTTGTTATCGTCGCCTTGATTGCCGGCGGAATTGGGGTGATGGGGGTCATCAATATCCAGACAGTGGACCGACAGGATAAATACCTCTACGAACGAATGACAGTGCCCTTTGGCGAACTGATTTATATCACTGAAGCCTACAACGGAATTACAAATGATTTAAATACCATTATTTTATCCGGAAACAGTGATGAAATATCGCGTCTTGAAATCAATATTCAGGAACAAAACACGGTATTCGACACCAATTTAAAGAGTTTTCAGACGACACTCGTTTCCGATGAAGGAATAATGTTAATGGAAAGCCTTTTTTCGCAAAAAGAAAAGATGGACAAGGCTGTTGCTGAAATAATTGCGCTTGTTAGGCAGGGAAAACAGGCTGAAGCTATCGCCTTGATGAAAAACGGCGATTATGCCAGTGCCGCAACTCAGATGGAAAGCGATTTTGATCGGATCATTGAAATCAAGCTCCAGGTAGCTGGAGAAACAGCAGCCGGAAATACAGCTATTGCAAGTTCATCCACGGTTATGACGATTGTCTTAATTGTGGTTGGAATGATCCTCTCAATTCTGTTGGGAATCTTTATTGCATCAACCATTAAAAAACCAGTCAATAAAATGGTGGACGCTTCCAAACGGATGGCCGACGGCGATCTGGATGTGGCTATCGATATCAGTACCCGGGATGAGATGGGTGAACTGGCCGGGGCCTTCAATCGGATGGCTGCCAATATCAACGAGGTGATGGTCAATATTAACGAAGCTACCGAACAGGTGGCCTCGGGTTCCCGTCAAGTTTCGGATTCCAGTATTTCGCTGTCCCAGGGTGCTACCGAACAGGCCAGCTCGATCCAAGAACTGACCGCCTCCATTGAAGAAATTGCTTCCCAGACCCGGCTCAATGCCGAAAATGCCGATCAGGCCAATCAACTGGCTGAGGATACCAAAGAGAATGCCAACCAGGGAAACAGCCGGATGCAGCAGATGCTGGGTTCAATGGAAGATATCAGCGAATCTTCGAATAACATCTCCAAGATCATTAAGGTGATTGATGAAATTGCCTTCCAAACCAATATCCTGGCTCTCAATGCCGCCGTGGAAGCGGCTAAAGCCGGACAGAATGGCAAAGGCTTTGCCGTCGTTGCTGTAGAAGTCCGAAACCTGGCGGCCCGTTCCGCCAGCGCCGCCAAAGAAACCACGGCCCTGATCGAAGGCTCCATTAAAAAGGTCGAAGGCGGTACTAAAATTGCCAACGAAACGGCCGCCGCTCTGGTCCAAATTGTTGATTCCATCGAAAAGGTCTATGGCCTGATTACCAATATTTCAGTGGCCTCCAATGAACAGGCCATCGGGGTGGAACAGATCAACCAGGGTATTACTCAAATTGCAAATGTGGTCCAGGCCACCTCGGCTACCTCCGAGGAAACCGCCGCGGCCAGTGAACAACTGGCCAGCCAGGCAGAAATGCTGAAAGAACAGGTATCGCGGTTTAAATTAAAACGGGGCGGCTTTATGAGTGCCGAAAGCTATGAAAACATGACCCCGGAAATGATGCGGATGTTTGAGAACATGAAGGAACAAAACCGTCAGGCCGTGAAAAAACGGAGTGGGCTAAGCAATCCTGTACCGACCGCAAAAACCATCTTCCTCAGCGATGATGAGTATGGCAAGTATTAATTAACAGCTCCGTTAGTTTTAAAATTACTTAAATTTATTTACCTGGAGAACTCAGATGGATGAAATGAGACAGCATATTGAAAATAAGGACAAAGCCTGGCTGGTGTCAACGCTGAATAGCGCCGGTGATGCGATCATGACCTGTGAGGTGGATGATCGGCTTGATTTTGCCAATGCCGAGGCCCTGAAAATTTTGGGTCTAAAATTATCAGACGTCCTGGGCAAGCCTTTTGGGGATGTCTTTAAACTATACCGGGACGGCCAGGAAGATCGGATCCCACTCGGGACCGATGGAAACAAGGACGAACTCAAAAAAAGCGTGGGTCTGCCCCGACGTTCCTTCTATTTAAGGCCGGATGGCAGTAAGTGCTATCTATCCGCCCGTTTGTCGCCACTGTTATCCGAAAGTGGAAAATATATGGGTAAGGTGGTCGTGTTTCGGGATATTTCCAGAATCATTGAAGCGGAAAAAACCATTAAAAAAGAACGAAATAATCTAAAAATGATGTTTGATCTGCTACCAACCAGCATGCTGGTAATCGATGATGGGATGATCATCAATCGCGTTAACCGGGCCTTTCTGAAAACCTTTAATCTGGTCGAATCCAGGACGCTTGGGAAGGCCTTTGGGGATGCTCTGGAATGCGTATTCAGTCAAAATGGAGGCTGTGGCGACTCAATGAATTGCGCTTTCTGTCAATTTCGAAAAATTGTCACCCGGGTTCTGGAAACAAAAAAAATGATCCGGGATAAATCCATCAAAGTCAGCTTTAAAAATGGTCACAGTGTCGAAACCCGCTATTTAAACCTTAGCGTTTTGCCAATCATCACTGCCAAACATGCTGAATACATCATCACCATGGAAGATATCACCGAGCAGGTCTATTATGAAAAAGGTTTAAAAGAAGCCCGGGAATCCAGTCTTTTGATTTTAGACAGTTTACCGTTGATGATTTTTCGTATCGATCATCAACAGCAGTGTGATTTTATCAATCAAACCTTTAAAGCCTTTATGAACATCTCCCGGGAATCTTTTCTGGACGATTTGAGCGACCACATGAAAGCGGCTGATCACAGGCGTTTTATTGAGACTCTGAATAGCTCCCTCAGTGAGAAATTCAATTTCAACATGGAACTGGAGTTGCTGGCTCCAAACAACACCTACCGGACCTTTCGGGGAATGGGTCGGCCGTATTACGGAAAAAATCAGGAATACGCCGGGATGATCGGTCTATTTCTGGATATTCATGATGAACGGTCTGCAGAGGAACTTTTTATCAAAAGTCAGAAGAAATACTTTTCGCTGTTTAAATATATGGACAGCAGCATTTCCTATTTCAAAGCGCTTTATGATGAAAACTATAATCTGATCGATGCCGAACTGGTAGAAATGAATCTGGCCACCGAGAAACTATTCGGGATTAAGCGGGATGAGGTAATTGGCCATAAACTTTCTGAAATGGACTTTCTTGAAATTGAAGAAAGTCAGGGGCTGTTCAATCGTTTTCATGAAGTCCTGGCGCTGGGGGAAAACATCCATCTGGAAGAATATTATATGATCCGCTTAAAAAAATGGATCGAAGGTTCGATTTACAGTCCGGAAGCCGGATATATTGCGGTACTGGCTTCCGATATGGACTTGAAGAAAAAAACCGAAATCAAGCTCAAAGAAGCAATTGAAAGATCAGAAGAAGCCAATCGGGCTAAAAGTGAATTTCTGGCCAACATGAGCCATGAAATCCGTACGCCGCTCAATGGGATTGTGGGGATGATCGATCTGACCGCTCTGGAACCGCTGACTGAGGAACAGCAGGACAATCTGAGAACCGCTAAAGGCTGTGTGGGCTCACTGATCGGAATTATTAATGATATTCTCGATTTTGCAAAAATCGAGGCTGGCAAATTAATGATTAATCCAATGAGTTTCAACCTTCTGGAACTGATTGAATCAACTGTGAAAACCCATAAAAAGCAAGCCCTGGAAAAATGCCTGGAGATGACCGTCCGTTATGGCCCAATGATTTCCAATTATGTCATCGGTGATAGCATGCGACTCAAACAGATTATCAATAATCTACTCAGTAATGCCATTAAATTTACTGATCAAGGGTCAGTAAACATTACGGTCAGTCAGGAATTGCAGCCGGATAAATCGGATGAGGTCATCCAGAAGATTTCCATTGCCGATACCGGGATTGGCATCGATGTAAAAAATCATTCGATGCTATTTAAGAGCTTTACCCAGATTGATGGGTCCTACACCCGGGAATACGGGGGCACGGGCCTGGGTCTGGTGATTACCAAACAGCTTTTGGAGATGATGGGGGGCGGGGTGACCTTCAGCAGTCAATTGGGAGTTGGGAGCACTTTTTCGGTTTTTCTGCCCATGACGATCACAAAAAAACCTGGCGAAACAGCAACGGAAACCATAAGTGAAGCCAGTTTTAGAGAAAGTCAGATTCTGCTGGTTGAAGACGACCGGGTCAATCAGATTGTCATCAGCAAAATGCTTGAAAGTTTTGGCGCCACGGTTGATGTGGCCGGAAATGGTGTCGAAGGGGTGCAGGCAGCTTCAAAAAAAGTCTACGATATCATTCTCATGGATGTCCAGATGCCGGTTATGGATGGGATCAAGGCGACGCAAATGATTCGCGGCCTGGCGCCGTCAGTTAATCCTCAAGAAGTGGGAAATTTGCAGAATAGCAAAACCCCGATTATCGCCCTGACGGCTTTTGCGCTCAAGGGCGATGAAGCAATTTTTAAAGCCAGCGGGATGGACGGTTACTTATCAAAACCCCTGGATCGCCATCAGATGCAAATATTTTTAAAAAAACATCTGGTCAATCGGGAAAAGCAAGCCTCCGATCACGGCCAGGAAATGATCCGTATTTTTTTTGAATCCGATCAGGAAACGATCAAATCCGGTACGATTGAAAATATCGCATTGAACGAAAAAGACAAATGGGAAGTCGATCAGAGAATTGACAGCTTGTACCAGCTTTTGGACCAGGAAAACCTTATTATGATGGAGGTCATCGCCCATCAGCTGAAAGGGATATTCGAAAAAATGAATGCGGTCGAATTAAAAAACCTGGTCTTCAAAGTGGAGCTGCAAATCAGAAAAGAGCAGTTAGAAAAAGTTAGCACATACTTAGACCGAATCAAAGAAATCTGGCTGCTGATGAATGCCGGTAAATACTGGGAGAATTAAAATGAAGCGAATTTTAATTGTAGAAGATGATATGGTCAGCCGCAAATTTCTATCCAAATTTTTAAGCCGATATGGCGATTGTGATTTGGTGGTGGACGGCCTGGAGGCCATTGATGCCTATCTTTTGGCATTGAAGGAGCGCTTGCCCTATGAACTGATCTGCCTGGATGTGATGATGCCAAAAATAGATGGCATCCGGGTTTTAAAAACCATCAGGGATCTGGAAAAGCAGAATGGTATCAATGAGAATGATGCGTGCAAAATTATTATGACGACCGTGCTGGGAGAAACCCAGATTGTTCAGTCAGCCTTTGATTACGGCTGCAATGCATACGCTTCAAAACCGATTGATATGGTAAAAATGACAGCTGTGCTGGAAAAAATCGGTTTTATTGAAGCGGTGGTTTAAGCCCAAATGGCAGCCCCAAAATCACAAATCAAATCGCCATCTCAGCGGAGACAGCGGTTTGATTTTTTAGAGCGTTTTGGCATCGACATTCTCCATTTTAAATTAGATTTATTCTCTTATCGACTTTTTTAACGCCACTGACAAGTAAAATATTGACTTAGCCTGCAAAACCGCGAAAGCCCCAGGAAAATTGAGTATTTACATTAATCGCTGGCTGGGTTAAACTAGACTATGAATTCACTTTTTTGCTGCCATTTCAGGCGACAGGTGGAGTGTTGATAACAGGATTGAGGATGTGGAATAATGATTCAAATCACCGAAAAAGAATTTGCCAAGTTGACAGAATATATTCACAGCGAATTTGGCATCGAATTAAAAAAAGAAAAACAACTCCTGCTCATGGGCCGGCTGCATAAGCTGCTGGTGGAGCTGGGCTTTGATAGCTTTACAGACTATTATCAGTATCTGATTTCAGATAAAACAGGGGAAGCCAGTTCGGTTCTGATTGATAAGGTTTCAACGAACCATACCTTTTTCATGCGGGAGCCGGAACATTTTGAGTTTTTTAAAAATACCGTCCTGCCCTATCTCAAGAAAAAGAAGGAAGCCGAAAACAATCGGGATATCCGATTGTGGTGCGCAGCCAGTTCGACCGGTGAAGAACCTTATACATTAGCAATGATTATGGCCGAGTTTTTCGGATCAGATTCCCATCATTGGGATAAAAAGCTGCTGGCAACGGATATTTCCAATCAGGTTCTGGATACGGCCAAAAAAGGAATTTATGACAAAGACCGCATCCAGGCCCTGCCGCCCAACTGGAAACTGAGATATTTCCAGAACTACGACAGCAGCCAGGTGATGGTGTCGGATGAGATCAAAAAAGAAGTGATTTATCGCCGATTTAATCTGATGACACCGACCTTTGTTTTTAAGAAGAAGTTTGATGTTATTTTCTGCCGCAATGTGATGATCTATTTCGATCAGAATACCAAGGACCGGTTGGTGGATAAGATGTATAATCATATGGAACCAGGGGGTTATCTGTTCATCGGCCATGCCGAATCCCTTAATTTAAAACAGACAAATTATAAATTTATTATGCCGGCGGTCTATCAAAAGCCATTTTAAACGGATGCTCGCATTCAACCGAGAGATGAGCCGGATGGGATATCAAGATCAGGAGGAATCAGTTTATGGAACATAAAAAAACAGCACCAGGGGATCAAATGAAAAAGAAATATCGGATCGCGAATCGTTTTTTAACCACTTCAGGAGCACTTGAGTGGCCGCTCTTTTTTACCATCGTGCGACGGGTGCCGCCAACAATGAAAACTGTTCAGGAGCTGACCGAGGCGGCGCTGCTAAGCGTTTATGCACCGGTCGCGGTTCTGGTTGATCGCTTGGGTAAGATTCGCTATGTCCATGGTCATACTGGCCTGTTTCTGGAGCCGGCCCAGGGTTATGCCGGGGTCAACAATGTTCTGAAGATGGCCCGCAAAAAACTGCGCCGTGATTTGAATACTACTCTTTATCAGGCCGTGACCAGTCGCGAAGCGGTGGCTTCGCCAATCATCTTTATGAAACGAAACGGTGAAAACATGGGTCATATGATCCGGGTGATTCCGCTATTGAAACATGCGGACTTGAAACAGGATGAAGATTTTTATCTGATCATCTTTGAACAACAGCCGGATCAGAAAGAAGCCCCGATAATGGCTCTCAGCCGCCGGGAAACGGCCGAGCCTTTACCGGTCAGTCCGGAGCTGACCGGGCTCGATCAAGAAATTAATTTAAAAACTGCGGAACGCGCCAGGATCAATACCGAGCTGGAAAATACCCGAATGGAGCTGGAGATTTCCAGAAATAAACTCCACGCGGTCAAAGCCGCAATTCACGAATCCGAAACAGCATTACAGGTGCTGGTGGAAAAAATCCGGGATTCAAAAGATGAACTGGAAATTATTGGCGAAGAATTGCTGGTCGCCAAAAATGAAGTGAAAGCTGACCTGGATGGATCGGAAACCATCACCCTGGATCGGCTCCCGATCCAGGAAGAACTGGCCACCATTAAGAATGATTTGCTGATCGCGAATCAGGCGCTGGAAGATAAAAAAGAAATACTCGAAAATTTGGACTCGTTCGAAAAAAAGGTTTCCCCGGAACGATCTATTTTTGATCGGGAAGATGTTTTGGAACCGGCTACGGCTAATCCAGGCGCTGACGAAACGACCTTTGAGATCAACGAAGCAGTAGCTGAGGCGTCAGAAAACTGGGATTATCATCAAGATCAGGACATCTTTAGCGCGGACCTTCCGGCTTCCGCAGTCAATGAAAAAGCGATGGGATTTTTCTCGAAAACTGAACCAAAACCGTTTGCCCTTAAAAGTCCGGGCCTCAGTTTTGGGAACGAACCCGATCCTGTCGATCTGATCGTGGAAAAAAAAGAATTGCTTTTTAAAGACGCCGCCGCATTTCAAGCCGCGGCAAGCCATGGCTACCGCCATGACAATGAGATAACAGCGGTGTATATCCCCGAGGGCGTTGAAGTCATCAAGCGAAGCATGTTTTATAAATGTTCCCGTTTAGAGACCGTAACCTTTCCCAGCACCCTGAAAGCCATTGAAGATTTTGCCTTCTATGGCTGCGAAGCACTGAAAAAAATTGATCTGGATAAATGCAAGGTGCTGGAAATCATTGGTACATCTTCCTTTGAAGGCTGTCAAGCGATGACGGGACTCGTTATTCCAGATGCCGTGATTGAAATCGAAGAAGCTGCATTTCTTGGCTGCCAGGGGATCGAAACGGTGGCGTTTGATGGCAATAGTCAGTTGGAAATGTTAGGCAGTCATGTTTTTAAGGACTGCATTCAGATAAAAAAAATCATACTGCCGGAGCAGTTAAAGCATATTGGCATCAGCTGTTTTTATGGCTGTCAGAGCCTGGTCGAGATTCACCTGCCCAAAGAATTGGAGACCGTCGGCGAGTATGCCTTCTTTGGCTGTAAGGCCCTAAAAAAAATCAACATTAGCAACAATAAAATACTCAAACAACCCGGTTTTTCTGTGGGGTTTCCAGAAGCGGTCAAACTTTAGTCAGCCAATAATCAATTTAAGCGACGAACCGTTTTTAACAAAGGTAAAAAATTATTGTAAATTATCGGACCCTTCGCTCGATAAATCAAGCGGTAAGCAAAAATTACAGACAAAAAAAGTAGAATCTTCGCGATGGAAATGTTACAATGTATAAAGTGTTCCCAGAGTATTCGGGAAGATTTTGATTGAATCTAAGATTAAAATAATTTTGGAGGTTGAGGCTTAGTGAGTAAAAATATGAGCGTCGTTAATATTGATACAATTAATGAAGATAATAGAAAAAAACTTGAAGAACAGTCATTTGAAGAAGCCGTACTAGCTTTGACTGAAAAGCTGGAGTTAGCCAATAGTCTGCTGAAGACGATTCTTGAAACAACTCATGAATTTTTGGTTTTTGGACTGGATCGGGAATACCGATACATGAGCTTTAATAACCGCCATAAAGACATGGCAAAAGAACATTGGGGCGCTGATATTGCAATTGGGACACGAATTTTGGATATCATCGACAACAACGAAGAACGCGAGAATTTAAAGAGTTTTTTTGACCGGGTCCTGGCTGGTGAGCAATTCTCTTCCATTGAAGAGTATGAAATCGAAAACGGTAATGTCGTAGTAGGGAAAAATCATTGGGCACCGATCAAGAAAAGCAATGGCGAAATCATCGGCATCCTCTGTTTTATACAGGATGTCACCGAAAATAAAAGCTTTATCAAAGATATGCTTAAAGAAAAAAATAGCCTCGATCAGAATATGGAATCCTTATCTTTTTATGATCAACTGACCGGGGTTTATAATCGCCGATTCTATGAAAAAGAATTAGCAAGAATGGATGAAGAGCAGTACTATCCCTTATCGATCATTTTCATGAACATCAACGGCATGTCCAAGGTCAATAACGAGTATGGTCATGCGGTGGGCGATATATTAATGAGAAAAGCCGTTCAGGTTATCAAATACGGGGTTCGAGGTGATGATGTGGTGGCCCGTTACGAAGGCGATGAATTTGTCGTTTTGATGCCGAGAACCGAAGGCGCCAAGGTTGAACGGGCGCTGGAGCGGTTTAAAAAGAACATGGACGAAGTCAAAGTACAATCCATAAAATTATCTGTCTCTTTCGGTTTTTATACCAAGTATGATGAGACGGATAAAACAGAGGATGTTATCAAAACAGCTCAAAGACAACTGGAGCGTCAAAAAGAAATAGATTATATTTAGTCCGGAAAGCAATATTCTCAGGCAAAAATGCTGCCATTCAATTTACAAAAGCAAACTCAAAGATAACTGATTACTGATCGCATCAATGCGTGCGTGGCCTTGGGCTACGTGCGCTTTTTTAATTTGCGAAAAAGCCTGATTTTTTATTCATCGAAAACAAAATAGTGTGGATTATAGTTGCAGGTTATTGATTATTTTTCATCTTACTGTTAAAATAATAGCAACTATCTGTAAACGGCATGACAACAGGACCGAATAACGAGACCGGCTTCATCTGATAATTGAGTCGGTTTGCAGCGCCAATGCGTAGCGATAATATAAAAGACGGAGGAAACGATGAGCCAGGAAATCGGTAATGTATTAAAAGACATGATCAAAGAAAAGAACATGACAAATTTTTCTCTCGCCAAAGAAGTTGGCGTGGATCGTTCAACGTTCCAGCATTTTCTGTCTGGTAAACGGCGGCTGAATCTGGAAGATCTGCAGAAAATTATGGTCGCCCTAAACCTGAGTAAAGATAAAAAAAAGCAGTTATATGCACTTTATGAAAATGAATATGACGACCGGGAAGTTTTAAATAACAGTCAGGAGATCTTTTCCCTTTACGGTGAAATCTGTCATCTTACCAGTCCGAAGAAAAAGTGGGTGGAAAAAGAAGAATATCTGGTCAAGAACCAACTCGCTTCAGAAAAAGCCCGGATTATCAAGGGTCAGGTAAAAGTTGAAGGGATCATCCGTAGCTGCTTTATGGAAGAAATGGCTCGAAGTGAAAATGCACATGTAATAATGTCCATTAATTTTAAACACTATTTTCTCTATGATCTGATCATGCGAATCAGTGACCTGAATCAAGGTGGGAAAATCCAAAATATCATTCCCTTAGTCAATAAGAAAAAGTTGGGTAACAATCTGGATATTCTAAAAACCGTTCTGCTCTTAAAAAGTTTAAATAATATTAATTACGAACCCTATTATTTTTATTCAGGCACCAAAATATATGACGATATCAGTATTATTGTTCCCAATTATTTCATTACCTCCCGACAGGTAATCACCATTGATCGGGATTTTGAGAGTGCCATTATTTATGAAGATCCGGAAATAATTGATTATTATCGTAATAAATCTCAGTCCATTCTCGGTAAATGCGCCCCTTTTGTGGAAAAAGAACCGATGAAATGGGTCGATTCGCCGCTACCTTCATTTGAAAAAATCAAAAAAAATAATATAACGGAGCAGTATCTGGCCTTTGATCAGCTGGAGCGTCTCATCGACAGGATTGCTGTTCCGGCTGATCAAAATGGTCCCACCGACAAGCTCTTGTTGCTGGAAAAAGGAAGCGTTGGCAGCTCCGAAATTTTTGTTCTTCGCGATGGGCTGATCGCTGGCGTTAAAAATTTATGCATCCGTTATCTGGTCAATCAGGAGCGGATCGAATTTATCTTGGCTGATGAGATAAATCAGAGCATGGTGAAACTCACCATCAATGAAATTGGACTCGTAATAGTATTCAGAGAGTTTTTTAATTATCTGCCCCAAAGTGTTCATGTCTGCTCGCCCGAAGAAATCAATAATGGGCTTCGCAATATTCGTAGTGTCACGGATGGTAGGGGAAATATTTAATCAGATGGTGCTTTATGGCCTGCGCAGTGGGTTTAATGATAATAATCAGGATTGGACCATCAGTCTGGTGGCGTGACTGATTTTTCTGGGAATTACTTATTTTTGGCAGTAGGTTCATTTAAATTGTCTGATCATTAAATATTTGCCTTAAAATTTCAGAAAACTCTTGACGAAATTAAATTGTGATATATAATAATTGCATACAATCTAATTACGCAAGGGAGAAATAAAATGAGTATATATGATTTTACCGTAAAAGATGCCAGTGGCCTGGATGTTTCCATCAAAGATTACGAAGGCCAGGTGTTGCTGATTGTTAACACAGCCACCGGCTGCGGTCTGACCCCCCAATATGAAGGACTGCAGGAGCTTTATGATAAATATCAGGATCAGGGGTTTGAAATTCTGGATTTTCCATCCAACCAATTTGCTAACCAGGCTCCTGGTACCGATGATGAAATCAAAAGTTTCTGTGAAACCCGATTCGGAATCACGTTTAAAATATTTCATAAAATTGATGTCAACGGTGACAATGCTGATCCGCTGTTTACTTATCTGAAAAAAGAAAAAGGTGGGATGCTGGGGTCTAACATTAAATGGAATTTCACTAAATTTTTAATTAATAAAAATGGCGAAGTGATCAAGCGGTTTGCACCAACTGACACTCCTGACAAAATCGAACGTGATATTAAGAAGTTGCTAAGCGAATAATCCTCCCATTTGAAAATTGCCGACAATGGAATTGTGAGGTATAATGACTTATAAATTATTTCAAAGGAGTGATTGACTTGGACAATGAACAACTGAAACTTGAAAATCAATTGTGTTTTCCCCTCTATGCCAGTGCAAAAGAGGTGGTTAAACGTTATAAACCCTATTTGGATGAAATCGGATTGACTTATACTCAATATATCGCGATGATGGTTTTATGGGAACACCAAATCATCAACGTTAAAACATTGGGAGAGTACCTGTATCTGGATTCCGGTACGCTGACACCTTTATTGAAACGTTTGGAAGCGGCAGGATTTATTGAACGAAAACGGGATTTCAATGACGAGCGCAATGTGATTATCAAACTGACGGCTGCAGGCGAAGCGCTTAAAGGACCGGCCAGTCTGATTCCTGATAAAATAAAGCAATGCCTGCCCATCACCCAAGAGGAAGCAATCACCCTGTACCGATTATTATACAAATTATTAGGTAGCAACTAAGCGTTATGTGCTCTGAGAAGTCTTAAAAAAGCAGGACTTAATTGTTTAAATGCCCATAAGAAATGTCCAGTTGTTAAAACTGGGCATTTTTTATACACTTAATTTTGAAAATGATTGGTTTGTCAAATAAAAATAACGAAACTATCCTCTTGATTAATGAATTAGAATGTGGTAATGTGTACTTAACTAGCAATTAGAAACTAAATAAAGGAGGAAAAAACCCCGGTTGTTTATGAAAACAGCCATTTTTTGCAGCATCTGAGGAAATATTTAAAGAAGATGAATGAAAAAAAAATTTATAATAAATACCAGAATTTTGATACTTTATAAAATAAATTGGTGTATGAGAAAAATTTATGCTTGACATATTAGAAAAGTCTAATATAATAATGTTAGGCTGATTTATTATGTTAACACAAGGAGAAAGTTTCATGGAAATGGATTTGAAAGATCACGAGATAACGGCGGAAATTTTAAAAGCTTTGGGTCATCCGGTTCGTCTTTGCATCACCAAAGGGCTGATCGCAAACGGGCGATGTAATGTTTCCTATATGGAAGAGTGCCTTGAAGTTTCGCAGTCGGGTGTCTCTCAGCATTTATCCAAGCTGAAAAATGCCGGGATTGTGAAGGGATATCGGACAGGGAATGAAATTTATTATGAAGTAATCAGTAAACCAGCCAAAAATATTATTCAGGCTTTATACGGAGAGGATTTATAATGAAAAAGATATTAATTGTTGG
>PGZR01000043.1 GCA_002841405.1 Firmicutes bacterium HGW-Firmicutes-4
ATATACGAGGTGAATTTTATTGAATATCGCACTTTTAGGCTTTGGAACCATTGGTTCTGGGGTCTATGAACTCATCAATTTAAATAAAGGTAAGTTTGCTGGTAATTTTACCGATGTGGAGTCCCGAAAATCAAGCCCAGTCATCACCAAGGTGCTGGAACGGGATGCATCCAAGGATCTGGGCGATACCGTCGGAAAAATTGTGACCCACCCCAGTGAGATCCTGGAAGACGAAAGTATTGGTCTGGTGATTGCCCTGATGGGTGGCATGGACTTTGAATATGAAATGATCAAAGAATGTCTGCGGGCGGGAAAACATGTGGTTACCGCCAATAAGGCCGTGATCTCCGAGTACTTTCAGGAACTTTTGACGTTGGCCGAAGAAAATGGCGTGTTGCTGCGTTACGAGGCTTCGGTCGGCGGCGGGATTCCGATCATCGGCAGTTTGAAAGAAGAAATGAAAATCAATCGGGTTACTGAAATCAAGGGGATCCTGAATGGAACCACCAACTTCATTTTGTCGAAAATGACCGAAGAAGGGGCAGATTTCGGTGATACTCTGGCGCTGGCTCAATCCATTGGTTTTGCCGAAGCCGATCCCACCGCGGATGTTGAAGGTTACGATGTATCCCGTAAGCTCTCAATCCTCTCATCGATGGCCTACGAAAGCATTATCCGCGATGAAGATGTTTATAAACGGGGGATTACCGATATTCGGGCCGCTGATATTGAGATGATCGGATCGATGGGTTATGTAGTCAAGTATCTGGGACATTCCATTCTTGAAGAAAAAAATGTCTATACCACGGTGGAACCAGTGCTGTTTAAAGAAGCCTCGATCATGAGTAACGTCAACAGCGAGTTCAATATTATCTCCATCACCGGGGATATCATCGGCGAGCTGCAGTTTTATGGAAAAGGTGCCGGAAAAGACGCCACCGCCAATGCCGTCGTCGGCGATGTGCTTTATATCCTTAATATTGTCGGCGAACAGACTTTGCCCAAGCCGCTGCGGCTTAACCGTCAGCTCAATAAAATGGGCACTGAAGTATTCAAAGGCAAATATTATTTAAGAGCAAATCTTAATAATAAAGAAATGCTGGATCAGGTGCTGACAGCAGTGGAAACGGTGGCTGCCCGAAAAACCGTTATTGTTAATGCTAATCAAGTGTATGTGGTGACAAATGCCATTGCGGCTGATAATTTTAACAAGATGACAGAAAAATTGAAGGAAACGGTGCCTGAATTATTTTATGCCCGTATCTACGAATAAAGAAAGAGTGACTGAGGTAAATGCAAGATCTAATCGTACAGAAATATGGCGGCTCCAGTGTCGCCAATGTGGAAAGAATAAAGCGGGTTGCTGGTCGGATTGTTGAGACCAAGGAAAAAGGAAAAAAAGTTGTTGTGGTGGTTTCAGCCATGGGCGATACCACTGATGATCTAATTGAACTGGCTCAAAAGATTAATGAACACCCACCCCATCGCGAAATGGATATGTTGCTGGCCACCGGCGAGCAGGTTTCGATATCGTTGTTGGCGATGGCAATTCAGTCGCTGGGCCATGATGTGGTGAGTTTAACTGGTGCCCAGTGTGGAATCGTCACATCCAATGTTCATAAACGGGCCCGGATTAATGATATTCATACCCATCGAATTGAAAATGAATTGGCCGCCGGTAAGATCGTCATTGTCGCCGGATTTCAGGGCATCAATGAAAATAAGGATATTACCACCCTTGGCCGTGGGGGGTCGGATACTTCAGCAGTGGCCGTGGCAGCCTCATTAAAGGCCGAGCTGTGTGAAATTTATACCGATGTGGATGGAGTATACACTGCCGATCCCCGGATTGTTGAAGAAGCATCAAAAATTGATGAAATCTCCTATGAAGAGGTGTTGGAGATGGCCAGTACCGGGGCCAAGGTGTTGCATCCCCGTTCGGTGGAAATGGCCGAAAAATTCAAGGTGCCCCTGGTGGTACGATCAAGCTATAATTACAATGAAGGAACCATTATTAAGGAGGACGTTATTATGGAAAAAGTATTAGTTCGAGGGGTGTCTCTTGATGAAAATATCGCAAAAATCTCAATCTTTGAAGTGCCGGATCAACCGGGGATAGCCTTTAGATTGTTCAGTGCTCTGGCAAAATCCAATATTCATGTGGATATGATTGTGCAGAATGTCAACCGGACATCCGTTAATGATATTTCTTTCACCATTGATGTGGATGAACTGCAGGAAGCCGTATCTGTGGCTCAGAAATTTGCCTTTGAGGTCAATGCCCAAAAAGTCGAATATGATCAGGGAGTTGCTAAACTTTCTGTGATCGGTACCGGGATTGTGGCGAACGCCGAAATTGCCTCCAAGTTCTTTGAAGCGCTGTTTGAACTGGGTATCAACATCCAAACCATCAGCACCTCGGAAATCAAGATTTCCTGTCTGATTGACAAGGAGCGGGGCAAAGAAGCAATGGTTCACATCCACAAAAAATTCGATATGTAATTTTTGAAAAGCTCTGAAACCGTTGCTATCAAACGATCTCAGAGCTTTTAGTTTTACGGTTATTTGGTTTTACCCATTGATTTACCCATTAAGACATTTTTATTGTGCAGTGGTTGCGGATAATAATTCATAATGAAGCGTATCCATTTTCCCTGCGCTAATAGCGCAAATGTCTTCTAAAACGTGCGTATAGACGTTTAAAGTCATCGCTATATCATTATGCCCTAGCAAGGTTTGAACGGTTTTAGGTTGCTCTCCTAGTTCGTATAAACGTGTGGCATAAGTGTGGCGCAGACTATGAATTTTAAAATGCTCAATGCTATTTTTTTTCAAAATTGTAACAAGAGAAGTTCTGACAGAACTAAAGGCAAGAAAACCACCTAGTTTTGCAGAAAAGATCAAATTAAGATTGGCATGTTTGTTTTTTAATCGATCTTTCTTTTCCATCTCTTCGATTTTTAATTCCTCCAGTCTTGCAATTAGAAATCCTGGGATGGGAACAATACGGTTTCCAGCCTTGGTTTTGGGTGGTGTTACTTTGTACTCATATTTTTTTGTCGTTCTATCAGTCATGTATATCAATTGCTTATTGACAATGAGTTCTTTCTTTTCAAAATCGACATCATCCCACGTTAATGCCAGAAGCTCTCCTATTCTCAGCCCAGTATTCAAAGCGGTCAAAAACAGAACTTCATAAGTCGCCCCTTTTATTGATTTGACAAATTTTTCCTGCTCATTCCGTGATAACACTCGATAACCAGTTTCTTCATCTTTTTCTTTAGGGGAGGGCAGCTTAATTGCCTTGGTGAAATCCTGAAGGATTTTTTGATTTGCAAAAGCATATCTCAAACAAGGACAAACCATTTTGTGAATTGACTTAACAACATTGATTCCCTTTGTATCAATAATCTTCTGGTAATAGTCCTGAAGATCCAAGGCATTTAAATCTTTCAGCCGGATTTTTTCGACAGGAGAACCTTTAATGTGGTTATCATAGTTAACATAGTAGTTATGGATAGTTCCTTCCTTCTTACCGTTAATATGAACCGTGTCCAACCACTTTTTAAGATAGTCCCCAAAGAAGGCTTTTTCCGATGTAACGCCACGATCTAACTCATATTCCTTGCTTTTTATCTTAGCTTTCAATTCAGTTTCCGTTTTGCTATAAAGGTCAACAGGCTTTCTTAGATTTTTATGATAAAGCCGAACGAAAAAATACTCATTACCGTGGATTGTCTTCTTTTTATACTTTGATCTAGACATTATTAACATCACCTTTCTTTGTTACCATCGTGAATCACGACTTAATCATATTTTACCGCAAATTCATAGAGTTAATCATACGAATGACTTAAATCTGCAAAGTAAATCCTATTTTAAGATTTCTTTTCCGATATTATCATTTACCCAGGTTCTCAATCCTTCCCGAGGAAAAAATACACGTCCGCCTATTTTGATCGTCGGTAAATCCTCGGTTTTAGCTAAAGAATAGATCATACTGCGTGTTAATCCTAAGTATACCTGTGCTTCTTTTGCCGAAAGCAATAAACTATATTGATTTGGTTTGTTCGCTATTGGCTTGTTGGTCGGTTTGGACGTTGTTGTTATATTCATTGGTTTGTTTATCAGTGTTATAGTCATGGGTTTGTACATCGTCGCTGTATTCATAGTTTTAATCTCCCCTTAAATCATCTAAATTATTTTTGGTGTGGTGTGTTTAGCTTCTATATTAAAATAACCATTAGTTTGATTCATGAATCATTCAATGTTGTTAGGCTCGTCTTCATCCCCATCGGATGCAGTGTTATAGCCACCTGTTTTCCTGATTTGTGGCAAAACTTCTTTTGCAATCCATCTTTTGAACTCTTTTGTAGATGACAGTTGACTCGAAAAAATCAAAGAGAACAGTCCAGATTCATTGATTACAGTAGCCTCTACCCATCGCCCCTTAGCGTTTTGGAATGAGATTTCACACATATCTTCAGCATCTACATGGTCTATTAACGCTTTTGTTACTCTAGGATATTTCAGTGCCTTAGCTGCATCTTTGCCAACAAACCATAGCTTGCCATCTATTAGGGCACCGGCTACATTTTCTAAATTGATTTGGTCGAAATACTTCAAACTATTCATTTTTTCCCCTTTTCATTTCTAAAATTTATTCAAGTTTTCCATTTTTACACTAATCGACAAGCGATCAATTTCAGTATTTCTTAGCTGCGTTCGTCATTTTTGAGACCTCCTTTCAATTAATGGCGCATTGAAATCTATGTTAAGCCATGCGTACGAACTTAATTAAACCCCGAAATCTTTAGTGATTATTGCGGTGAGCTAATAGTAAGCATGGCATTATTGATTAAACTGAATTTTATTGGAAGTGCATTTTTAATCTATGCAAGATAAGCTGAAGATTTTTTGCTTTGAGAGTTTTGCAATTTGAGGAAAACTATTTATGCAGAATCAGGAGAACTTTAATACTCCAATTCCAACCATTTGATTAATAAATTTCTCATCCGTTCCGATGGAATAAAAATGTCGATTGGCTCGTCATTCCTGAGACGGGAGCGAAAGATCCATTGTAGCATCTCCGCCAACGCATACATATCCTGGTCAATCCTTACATCCCGCTTCAATAGCAAGTTATTCATGAACGGATTCACAAATCGATTCACGAGGTAGATCAATCCCGACTTGTCTCGATATTCATTCGTCGCCCTTGCGTTTAACGCCACGAAATGTTTTTTCGAAAGGCGCTTGTCTGTAATAGAAGGCAAGTGTGCCTTGAAAACAGTCCACATCATGGCCGAAGACTTGTTCCCCAGATGTCTCGCAAAAAAACTAATTGCTTTCCGTTGAACGTCTTTCAATTCTTCAGGAGTTCTTGTGTCATAGTCAGATTTCGACAATAGTTCACCTTTGCCATTGTTCAACTTGTCCCTTGTTCCAATTTCGTTCAAGCGTTCCGAATCACAAATGTTGATCAACTCTTTCATTTGCTTCCGCTTTGCAAAATCGTACTCTAAATAATCCGCATAGCTAACGAACGTAAACTCCCAGTTACAACGTCGGTCTTTGCGTGTTTTCGTTACGCCGAATTTTTCATATGGGATATCGAAGAACTTGAAGTAGGATGATTGAATTTGATAGTCAAACTGGTAGGTAAGAATGTAGATTTCTTTGAAAATTTTGTTCCCGAAGATTTCATGTGGGAATACCCAGAATAGGTATGTGTCAGAAGCGAAGTAAACTTGCTCTCGATCAATATAGTCTTTTAGTGTTCTATAATACCAAAGTGGTTCCTTTCCTTCAATCCAATAAACTTTGCAATTTGCATCAATGCTGATATTTCCATTTTCTAACAATAATTTCATATCTTTAGCAGCTATTCGCTCTGTGGTTTCATTGTCTAATTTATCATCCTTGTAGATATCAAGCGAAGTAATTACATTCATCACTTCGTCGAGCACAAGCATGTAATTCCCATCTGAAATCAATTGAATCACTTCGTCATCGATATTGCTAAACAATGCATGAGTTGCTGCAATGTTCTCTCGATTTCGAAGCAAATCCTTTAAATTTCTCAGCTTGCTCCCACGACCACTTCTTGTATTTGGAAGCTTAAACCTGCGCTGCTTGCAAGCTTCCTTCACCCGCTCCGTCTCCGAAATGAATGGCGTTATGAAGATTACCTTGATATCAGAATCCATTTCGTTGATATGATCCAACATCCAGCACGTCTTCCCCGTGGATGGCATCGAATCAATAACCTTTACTTTTTTCATTTTTTTCGTCATATTATTTTTCCTTTCCTATTTAACTGCAAAATTATTTCATTTAATTTGTCAAAAAACACAGTTTTACGCCACTAATGTTAATCCGCATGGATAAGCCATTTGTTAATTTATTCCTGTGTACATACATTTCCAAATAGATGCCCACCTAATTATACCTTTAAATGGCTCTATTATACGATTCTCGTATTATGGGTGTGATATAGTTGAACACGAGCGACTTTGAAACCATTGATTTTATTAGGATTTAGACACTAGGCATTATTATATAATATACCTAAAAAGTGTATACAAATCCTGCATGTTGAATAATATCCATCGTTTCACATCAATGAAAGCCAACGCTACAAATTACGGCGGTTCTCCTTTCGATACTTTTTTTCGCTTACGCTTTACCTTTAAGAAAAATCTGGGATGAGTCTGGAATTTGAGGCCAGAACAGATTAATCCCAATAGTATTTTCATCCTTGAAGCTGTTTGCGTTAAAAATCCCATAAAATATAGAATTATAAACGTCATTATGATCGACCAAATGTGCTTATACCGTATTATAAAATTAAAAGAAATCATCAATCCGTAAAATACCCCCTATTTTAATAGATTTATCCTTCGATTGAATTGAATACCTCAAAGTACATAAAATTATCGAGAATAAAGAACGTACGTTCCATATTCAAATAAAGTATCGTACCGTTGAAATATATAAACAAAATTTTATGCAATAATTGATTGCTTGACGTGGATATGTTTTTACTCAATGTGTTCATTTCTCAAATTCAAAACTCAGAATACTATTCTCCTTTCTTCATTACATTTGTATTGCTGATTTTGAGCATAAAGAATAAACCTAATACATTCCGATGATAATGTTTGGGTAGTTGTTGCTAATAGATTTTCGTTTGGGTGAATTGTTTGATTTGGTGATGGATCGAGATTGTGAATCGGGAGAAGTTGCAGTATTGTGGGAGCCAAGTGCAACAGGGAGAGGGTTGAGGTTAGTGTTTTGCTCTATTTAACGGTGGGGAGAACACCGGAGTTTTCAATTTCTTTTGCAGAGGTAGTTGATTATTGATTCTGTTTGACTGAACGTCGCTCATGCAAAAATGGTGATATATTAACATCGAGGGAAAAACCTGGGAGATTTGGTTTGACCTGTGATTTTTTTTGGAGTTGACTGGATTTCCTTTCTTTCGAATTTAGTATTTTTGAGATGTGTGTTAACGATTAAGTATTGAATTATACAATCATTGAATACTACTAAACAACAAATCAATAAAGATTAACAATAGTAATTCTTGATAAAGAATAAGGTTGAATGGATTGTATGAATGAAGATTGTATATTTTTTATGATTGATAATGCTATCATCATTATCAATCAAGACTATACGACGCAAAAATTATTCAATGTGCTTGTTTTGGTGCAGAGGTTCTTCGCAAATCACATGATGAGTGAATAAACCATTCACCCACATTTCTCTGCATCTATTTTGAGCTACCCGTCGATTATACCATCGAAACGTCCTTTTGTCAATAAAAATTTGAAATAAATCGAATTAACTATTGACAGTTATCAAACTTAATGATAAGATATCACGTTTATTTGGAACGAATTTAGCACGTTTTTTATTAGATGCCAATACCTGTACTGATTATTTTTTAAATTTCTACCGATAAGATAACGCACAAGTAGATCATTTTCCGAATTCAACATTGTTGGTGGCAACAAATCCAGGTTGAAACTTTGAACCTAGGGTTGAATGGCTAAATCGAGAACAATGTCAGAAACGCTATTTTGTCCACTGGTAAAGATGGAGTCTCAATTTTTCCTTCAATTTAAGCGCTTCGTTCTGGCATCCTGATTCTATAAATAGGTCTCTCCAATTTTGGATACACACCTGAGATAATATTCATCATCTATCAAACCCCGCAGGGAGAAGCTATTCGTAAGATGCCTATACCTTCACATTTCTTGATTGCCACCAAGGGTGTGAAAATTATTCATTCCCTTTTCTTCATAATCTGTGGTATTGTTCCTACATCCCAAAGCTTTTGCAATCGGTGCATTCTTACTGTAACTCTTCGTAGAAAGTTCTTTTGAGCACTCCTTGCAATGATACTGAAGTCCATCTTTAGCTAGAAGCCTCACTTCTTGATTCCCTCCAAGGCTCGGAACAATCTTCCGAGAGTTTTCAATGTCGTCATTTTTTCAATCATTCCTCATAGATGATTTTGAAAAAGGACAATCGGTCACTTTAGGATCTGTCAGCTAACGATTTGTTTTTTCTGCTATTTTCGTATAACTGCTTGGATCAATCGTGATGTTCATTGCTGAATGTCCCTATTATACCATCGAATTTTCAGATAGTATAAAATATGGGGAGCTTTTTTTAGAATTTTAGAATATTTTCTGGAGAAAAGTCTGATTAAGCCACTAAGAAGCCCATTTTGACAAAAACAAATAAAAGAATAATTTTAAGAGTAAAATGCCACTACAAGAACCGCATAATAGAGCCATTCTTGAAAATGTGGTTGAAAAGGGATGGTCATGATCTTGAAATTTTTCATTTCATAATTGATAAAGCGTGGCCAGGTGCTATTATAAGGAAGGGATTTTTAAAAAGATGAAGGTGATAGTATCGCTCACAGGTCAAACTAGAAATTAATCCCATGGTGGCTTATTATCAAAAGCATACAGTTTGAAATCAAGATTGATGATCACAAAAAATAAAATTCGCACTACGATTAATAATCCGAGTGGATCGGGAATATGGGTTTTAACAGAAGACGGAACAAATTAAGTTCTTTATTCCGTTTCATTCTCTATTCCAAGCATTTTGGCAACTTCTTTGGGTGAATAAGTTGTTTTGTCTGGATCTGCTTCAAATTCTTCAAAGACTTTTAAGCCATAAGCAACTTCTAACTTTTCGAAAAATGCTTCAACCAGAACTTCAGAAACACCCATATCATGGGATTTTGCATAATTTTCAATTATTTCTTTTTCTTCATCGGTAACTTGCAGTGTAATCATTGGCATTTGGTTCACTTCCTTTTATGTGCTAAATTTGGGCTGTTTTAGTCGAATTTTCTTTTACTGCTCCAATGTTTGTCGAACTAAAAAATCTTCCCCGTATGTTATATCCTTTTGAGATTTTAATTTCTAAAATATCGTTTTTATAGTATATTTAGATTATATCAATATCGGATCTTGATAATTTTATCCATTGTTGCGCACAAAAGTGTTTTGCAATGATGAATAGTAACATAAGGAGATAATAATGTATTGTCAAATTAAAGAAGTTGAAGAACTCATAGAGAAGTTAATTAGTTCAGAAGGAAAAAATCCCACATTCTATCGAAATAGAATTAAAAAATTCTTCACAGTTTATATTGATAAAGATAAACCACTTGATGCAATAACATACTACGATGTCAATAAATATCTTGATGAAATGGTATGTAGTGCAGATGAGAAGCTTAATCGTTATAATGCGTTGAAAGCTTTTTTTACGTATACTTTAACCTTGAATAAAACAAAAGTAATAATGGATTTTGTAATTAAACCTATAGGTAAACCGCACCAAAATATTTTTTTAAGCAATGAAGATTTTTTAAAACTCAAAGAATATATTTATTCTAATGAAGACATTAATGATCGTCTTTTATTAGCACTATTTTTATTTACAGGGTTAGGCAGGCAGTATATTGTTAAATTAAATTTCGATGATATTGTGAAAGATGATGGACAATATAAACTGAAAATTTTAAAAGGTAACGAATGGCATGTTTTACCAATCAAGGCAGAATTACAGCTATTGATTCAGGAATACCTATTTTTGAATAATGAAAATGACGGGTCGAAAAGAATAACTAAATTTGATGATAGCGTAATTAGCACTTACGTAGGAAAACTAACTTCCCGAATATTAAATAAGAAAAAAATAACGCCAACTGTTCTTTCTAATACGTTTATTCATTATGCTTTACTTAGTGGTAATAATTTATGGGAAATAAGTAAGTTAATATTAAAAGATGTACAAACAATTGATTCACGTATTTCTTTAGATGAAGATTTATATAATAAACAAAAATCCGTTTTAAATAGTTTTTAAATAATGAAAAAATGCAGTTCGTATATTATTCATATTTGGGTGAAAGGTGGATCGGCAATGAAAAATAAAAAGAGTGCAAATCATAAATTAGCCACAGAACAATTAGAAGGATTGAATAAACATTTTTATTCTAATTACCCATCAGAGTATTTTTTGAATCGCTTCCAAGAGCTTGTGTTTAAGCTTTCTTCTTCAGCTGAATATGCTGAGTTCTTGAATGGTAAGAAATTTTCATATGGGGAAGTGAGTGGAACTATAGAAATCGCATCTGTCGACAAATTACAAGAATATGCAAAAATAGAGTTAGAAGAATTACATATACATTGCTTAGAAACATTCATGCGTATTTTTATATCTCGTGCGACATTATCTTCTTGCGACTGGATAAGCATAGCGGACTTAAGCATCATTAATTATCATAAATATATAAATAAATTTTCAGAAAATAATTTTGATGATCTAAATGATCAAATGGATAGTGTTTCAGTTATAAAATATGCGTTGACTGGATCTAGAAGTGGGTCTGATGGTGTAAGTCCAGAGATAATATCAGTTTGGAGAGAATGGATTGTTGAGGCAGCTAAAAAATTAAAAGATATCAAAGTTTATAATGCCTTTAAGCACGGCCTTGCCGTTCACTCCAATATATCGGGTATATATGTAAAAATTGATGAAGACCTAGAAATAGGTGAACACGGCGATGTTATAGAAATAATTGAAAAGCATGATAACGGAGATAGGTACATTTGGCAACAGAGAACTGAATTTTTAAACTGTGATAGAATTTGTGTAGAGATTTATCTTTTTGGTAATTTAATCTATAATATGATACAAATTGGCAAGCATATTTTTTTGAAAAAAGAAATAGGTGATATATGGTACCCAAATGAAGAATTTTCGATAGCTGAGGTATCCAAACTCTGTTCAAAGAAAACGGAATCGTCAAATGATATTTTTCCTAGTATAAGTTCCGTTACTATGGAATTGCTGTATTACAAATAATAATTCAAAGCTAAATGTCTCCTTCAATACCAATTATGATCCGACTATTGATTCTTGCCATCAAATCAAACAAATACAACAGAACTCTCAATACCATATGATAGGAATGCGTAAAATTAAATGGCTTTATTGTCCCGTGAAAATTAGAGTACCGCAAAGGAGTTCGTTTAGAGTAGAAATCAAACGTGTTGATAAGATGAACCGAAAAAGGCCTTAAAATGGTAAAATAAATACCTAAAAAGAGTTCGTTAAATAAATTGACTTCAAACGAACTATGTATTATAATAGTAAGCAAGAGGTGATTGATTATGAACACATATTTTTATATTCGAGTTTCAAGCAAAGACCAGAACACAATCCGGCAGGAAGTCAAAGCAAAAGAAATCGGCATCCCGGTTGGCAATGTTTTTATTGAAAAGGTTTCTGGAAAAAATGTGACTGACCGACCAGTGCTTACTAATATGATGACGGTTTTAAAATCAGGCGATAAGCTTATTGTCGATAGTATCAGCCGATTCGCCAGAAATACAAAGGACTTAATCGAGTTGGTGGAGCAGCTTAATGAAAAGGGTGTTATTTTTGTATCATTGAAAGAAGCCATCGATACCACCACCCCGACAGGAATTTTCATGTTGACTGTATTCGGGGCAGTTGCCCAACTGGAAAGAGAATACATCAGACAAAGACAAGCTGAAGGGATAGCAATAGCGGTTGCCCAGGGTAAGTTCAAAGGCAGAAAACCTGTTGAATATCCCAAACAGTGGGACAAGTATTATAAAATGATCAAAGATGGAGCCATGACTAATGTGGAAGCCATGAAGTTGATGGACTTGAAAAAGACGACCTTTTATAAGTTGGTTAAGGATTATGAGTGCAACTGCAATTGACAAAAATAAAATTACGAGTCCTGCTCATCATGAAGTTGGGGAGCTGAAGAAAAAGCCGGAAATTACCGGCTTGCTCCTAAAGCTTTTTCCTTCAACAGATCATGCCACTTGATCCCATACTCTAAATTAATCTTATCAACAAGTTTATTTTGTTCGATGTCAATGATAATTCCTGACTTAAAACAAAGCAAGAGTACACCAAGAGCCATGTCACGGATCATTTTAAGCGACTCATGATCTGTAGCAACATTCATTTAGAGTTTCGGAGTGTTTTTGTTCTAATTATCCTTTGGGTATCAAATTATTTAAATTAGTTGTGATCTGTTCGACTGAAGTATATACTTAAACGAAGATGAGCTTAATTTTAAATATGAGGTTATTAATGAATAAAATACTATCTACAATCTCAGAAGAGTTAGATGTCTATTCAAAATGTTTGACGAAACATCAACAGAATCAGTATGTCTCAAAATTAAGAAACTACTTCGTTCCTTATTTGGTGGAAAACTATGATGGAATAGAAATCAAAGAACTATTTGAAAGTGAATTTACTAAGAGAGACATAATAGACTCTACTATATTTTATATAACAGAAAACAAAAATGTTAAAAGTATCTCAGCGATTGATGATTTTTTAATTGCGTTGAATAGTTTTTTTCAAAGAAAGATATTGAAGGATTACGATAATCAAAATATTTCGAGACTAATACCATTCAATAAGTTGTCTAATGATATAAATAATTGCTTAATAAACAAAGGAATCGTTTTAAGACCAAAAGAATCAGATCCAAGCATCAATTTTGATGAATATAATTTCATTGTAGATTATTTAAAAAGAATCCACAAAAAAAGACTTATGTCTTATCAATGTCCGATTATATTAGAATTATTTATGTTGTACGGTTTTAGCTACGATAAGTTGGCTAGTTTAAAGAGATCATCATATGATCAGGAACGCAATTCATTAAAGATACAATTTGATAATGATGCTAGAAATACTGTTTCGTTAGAACTGCCTTATAAACTGAAAAAGCAATTTTATGATTTATTTGCATTTCGCAATTCTAAAAGTGGAATAAATTCAGAATACCTATTTGTTACCGAATCAAATAAAATGATAACTCATCATATTGCATTTCAAGAACTTAGTAAGATACGTAAACTGTATGAGAATGAGATGGAAATAGATTATGGTGAGTTTCAAAATAATCCCTTTACAGCAACTGGATTACAAAAGTTCGCAATCACGAATATGTTGCTTTCAGGCATGAATGAAACTATAATATCTTCTTTTACAAATCAGAAGGAAGAAATCTTAAAAGCATGTCAAATGAGCGTCAATGAGCAGTTTCAGATAGATATTAATAGATATGTTAATCATATGTTAAGAGGAATTGAAACTTATGACGAATTTAACGAAGATTGAATCTTTCTATTGGAATGGTATTCAAACTAGCTAAAGTTACTGTAATCTTAAGCTATTGTAATTTTTCTTGATGGGTATAGTTCTTTCATGCTGGGAGGTAAGGAATGGAATTTTTTACAAAACAAAATTCTAATGAATATTTTTCAAAATGTAGTAAAAAAATGGAAAATGAAATAATTTCATTGAGTGATGAAGAAATTATGAACTGTGATTTTAATAAATGGAAAGAATACCTTTATTCAAATTATTCAATAATTCCAATCACTATCTTTGAAAGTAATATCACACAAACCCTCTGTGAAAGAAAGATTAAAAAATATAATCAGTCTTACAAGCAAGTTCCATATGGAAAAGAATACTTTGAATTAGATGGATATTGTATAACACATAAAGTATATTTTGATGGAAATCCGGAATTGTTTAAATTGCGACCAAGCACTTTTCTTATGAGTAGGTTCTCATGTGTTCAATTTATGGAACCGCATGGAGAAAATTGTGGATTTTTTTTATTGGAATATACTTATACAAAACAAGAACTTGAATCTAAAAAAGATGATCTGAAAACTTTTGTAAAGCGAGAATTTGATAGAGATTTTAAAAACTATAAATCAATGATTGAAAATATAAACGCCGAAGTAACTACTTTTAATAATTCTTTGAGGAATTTAGCGCAAAGAATGCTTGAAAATCGAAAAGAAAAGGCTTCTACATTTGCTTTGTTAAGTGAGAAACTAGAAATTCCATTGATGTTAAGTGCAAATGCACCTAACACCACACCTGTTCCTTTAACGAAAATTGGCAGAATACCACCCCAAAAACCGAATAATAAACCAAAGTCTTTAGATTATTTTATAAAAGATGACGACTATAAAAACATCAACAATATAATTGCAATGAATGGAACTACTATGGAAAAAACAGCAAGAACTTATTATCGCAATAATGAAGAAGAACTTCGTGACCATTTATTGGCAACATTAAATACTCATTATGATAACGCAACTGGAGAAACATTTAGAAAAATTGGAAAAACTGACATCCTAATAGAATTTGAAAACAAAGCTGCTTTTATTGGGGAGTGTAAGATCTGGCATGGTGAAAAGCAGTTTACAGCAGCTGTTCAACAACTGCTTAATTATTCTACTTGGAGAGATTTAAAAGTTTCCCTAGTCATTTTTAATAAAGAAAATAAAAATTTTCAAGGAATTTTAACTATTACTGAGAATTGGGTAAAAAAACATACGAAGGCTCATTTTAAGCAACATAATAATGTATGGCAATGTAAGTTTTATAGAAGCGGCATGCAAGAAGAAATTGATTTGAACATTTCAGTATTTGATTTATATGTTGACGAAACTCAATTTCGAGATAGCAGAAATATCAATTCGTGATCTAGTAAGATAATCTTCTGTTTACGGTAATGGATTAGACAGATTATGCAGCCACATGTATAATTATGTTAACCATAAATTTACCCATTAAAGGCTTGAACTAATGGGACGCATAAGACAGATATAGACGACAATAAAACGAATAGGACTAGATAAGGTGCATTTGCGTGAATAAAATACGACTTCAAATCCACAAAAAATTTGATATGTAAAAAAGCAAAAGCTCTGAGATCGTTGGTAATCAACGGTTCCAGAGCTTTTAATTTTTGATGATTGCGTTTTAGCCATTAGCTATTTTATTTATCTTGTTTGTTTTGATCGATCGTGTTATTTATATTTCCAGCGATATCTTCTTTTAGGTCATCTAACTTATCACCGGCAGCGGTTACCTTTCCTTCCATGTCACCCTTTTTAGACTGAATTTTGCCCTTTTATTCCAACTCTTCGTTACTCGTTACTTTTCCAACTGTTTCCTTGACACCGCCCACGAGCTTGTCTTTGGTTGATTCGACTTTACCTTTTGTATTTGTCATCAGTAAACCTACTTTCTAAAGATCCATTTTGTACGAAACTACATGATTATTATATTCTTAGAGATACGATTCATAACGGTATCACTGTTTATTAAGCAGTATTTACATCTAAAAAAATAAATTTAAAATTTTGCAACATTGTATCTATATGGAATTTACCGGTTTTGGAAAAGAATACTATGAGAACGATAATTTGAAGTATGAAGGTGAATATAGTTGCAGTGTATGGAATGGAAAAGGTAAATATTACGATGAAGTCGGTGATTTGTTGTATGAAGGGTTCTTCGAAAATGGAATACCTGCTCAAAAATGATAGATGCTCATATTATAAAAAAATTCAAATAAGAATATCCGAGATTAGAGACTCAACTTTAAAACAGAATATCTGATATGGGAATGGCAGAAAAAATCCCTGAAACCAAGCGTATGGTTTCAGGGATTTTTATTTGCAAATTTAATGAGCTACCCGCGGCGCCAGGTTCGGGGACTAAGCAGTACTAAAATCGGGGGCCGATATGGAAGTGATGATCAAAAAGATGACAAACATATAGGCGTATGTGATCAGGTACACGCTGGTCTGGCGGCTGAGGAGGGCACTAATGGGTTTACCCTCAAAGAGAATCGGCAGTCGTCGGTTGGGACTGACGTTCAAGCGAATTTCCTGAATAGTGGTCTTGATATAAATGGTAATCAGGATGTTTTCTTCATCAACGCCGGTCAAGGGAATAACGGCATCATATTCAGTGAAATGTTCTTCGTTTAAAAAAATTGCTTGGTGCTGTCTCCAAAAATAATTTCAGTTTGGGGATATTTTATGGCAAGTCGATCAGCGTTGTCAGTATCAATTTTGATAACCTTAATTTTCATGCGCAATTTTACCAGCCGGGCTAAAAGGTAATCAGTTAGTTTACCGCCGCCAATGATCACAGCGGAGTTGATCTTGACCAGATCAGGCTGACAGAGTTTGCTGAAGGTGCGGACTTCACGGGGACTCCTAAGACTGATATTTTTTAACAATTCAATGACATTCATTATATAGAACCGGCTGTGATTTACAATACAAGGATAACAGCCAAACCGAGACCCGCCAGATCGCCTGACATCGAGCTGGTGAAGCCAGAAAAATTGTGAAGCTACAGGATTTGTATGGATATTTTTTGACAAATCAGATATACTGAAATTATTGAAACAAGCGAATAAGCCCTGTCAATAGGAGGCGAGATGAAGGAAAATATGTTGGTTTTGGAAATGCTTCTTAAGAACAAGATGATTACCCGACAGAACATAGCGGAAAGGAGCAACGAAGCAAGGCGGTCAGGAAAATCGATTTTAGATTTATTGTTAAAGGATCGGATTGTTACCCAGGAGAAGTTAGTGCTGATTTTTCACAATGAATGGGGATTTGAACTTTACGACCCCCATAAGGATGTGTTAGATCCCAGGGTTTTGCCCTTTTTTTCTAAAGATCAGGCCAAAAAAAATCTCGTTTTTCCCCTTCACCAGGAGGATGAAGATCAGTTAACGGTGCTCATGGCAGACCCAACCCATGAAGAAACCCTGCGCAATGTTAAGCGAATCGCTGATAAACGGCTAAAAATATTAGTCGCCGAAACGGACTGTATTCAGGGGATGATTGGCAAACATTATCATCAAAAATATACCAATCAGGAAAGCACAGATTTATTGAATCCAAGTGAAAGTAAAGAAACCTCACCAGAACCTTCTATAATTGCCTTTGTCAATGATTTGATTGAAGAAGGTGTTTCCCAGGGCGCCAGTGATATTCATGTAGAAGCTTTTCCACAGAAAATAAGGGTACGGTTTCGGATAGATGGGGTCTTAAAAACTGTTGGGCAGCTCAATCGAGAAACATGGAAGGGTGCGATTACCCGGCTGAAAATACTGGGGGGATGTGATATTGCCGAGCATCGCCATCCACAAGATGGTGCTTTCTCGAGTATCCATGAGCACCGGCAAATCGACGTGCGCTTATCCATTATTCCTACCATTCATGGAGAAAAGATTGTGCTGCGGCTGCTGGATCAAAAAAAATTTTTAATGTCAATTAATGAATTGGGGTTTTCCAATGAACAAAAACAGTTGTTGAAGGAAATAATGGAGTCGCCCCATGGAATGCTTCTTGTCTGCGGTCCAACTGGAAGTGGAAAAACAACCACCCTGTATAGCCTGCTGAACGGCATGGATCCCCGAACGCAGAATATTATCACCATCGAAGATCCGGTGGAGTTTCAAATGGATGATATCAACCAGATTCAAGTGAACGATAAAATTGGTCTTAATTTTGCCAATGGCCTTCGGGCTATTCTGAGACAAGATCCCAATGTAATCATGGTGGGGGAAATCCGGGATGAAGATACGGCCGAAACTGGTATCAGAGCAGCCATCACCGGGCATTTGGTGTTATCCACCATTCATACCAATAATGCTGTAGCTTCCATCAATCGCCTGATGGATATGAAGATTCCATTATACCTGTTATCGGCAGCTCTCAGAGGGGTGATTTCCCAAAAGCTGGTCAAACGTTTATGTCCAAATTGCCGTAAAAAAGAGCCGGCTAGCGAAGCAGAAAAAAGGCTGCTGGGTATCGCTGATCAGGATATTGAGCTTTACTATCCGGTGGGCTGTTCGCTTTGCCATGGCACCGGCTATCAAGGGCGAATTGCGGTACAGGAGGTGCTGAAAATTACCAGAAGAATCCGAGAGGCCATCAGTACAGGCGGAGACTACGAGACGATTCGAAAAGTAGCCATTGAAGAAAAATTTAAGCCCATAGAAGAATCTCTGAAACATCATCTCCTGCTGGGGAATACATCAATTTCCCAGGGATTGGAAATTTTAGCCTTCGAAAATGAATGGCATCGTTAGGGTGAGATGATGGATAAACAGTTTAGTTATAAAGCAAAAGACCATCGGGGAGAGACTGTCACTGGAATAGTTACCGGCCAAACCCGGCGCGAAGCAGCCTTAGTTCTTCAGGCTCAAAGTTTGATTGTATTGGAAATCAGCGAAAAAAAGAAGTCCGAAGAATTGTTTGAAAAAGAGTTTAATATTCGGATCCGACCGGTAACCGTTGAGGCCTTCTGCCGCTTCTGCAGACAGTTTCATATCATGTTGAATGCTGGAATTCCGATTCTGAAATGTCTGGAGCTCATTGGTGGCGAGACTGAAAATCAGGGTTTTGCCCAAGATATTTCCGGGGTCGGCCATCGCATTCAGTCTGGGGCCAGTCTGTCCCAGGCAATGACCGCTTATCCCAGGTCATTTCCGACCTTATTCGTTTTTATGGTGGAAGCCGGTGAAATGAGTGGCAATCTTAATGTCATCCTTTTTAAAATGGCCGAGCATTATGACGCCGAAGAAAAAAAACGACGGCAATTACAGCAGACCCTTTTTTATCCGATGATCCTGAGCATTGTGTTTGTGCTGGTGTTAATCTTCTTAATCACCGCAGTGCTCCCGACCTTTGCCGACATGTTCACGGTGATGAACGCAGAACTGCCTGGACCAACCCGGTTTTTGATGGGATTGAGTCGCGGTTTAAGTGTCGGGTGGCCAATGATAATTTTGGCCCTGGCCGGGCTGGCTGCAGGTTTGACACTCTTAATGGAGGTTAACATGGTGGCAAATTTGCGAGACAAGCTGAGCATAAAACTTCCGTTAATTGGAGTTCTCAATCACAAACGCTTTTTGGAAAGAATCGCCACAACCCTGGGAATGTTCCTGGGAAGCGGGATTGACCTACTGGTGGCATTAAATCGTTTGGAGGGAGTCACCGACAATCGGTATATCAAAAAAGAGCTGATCGTGCTCCGGGAAAAGGTAGCCAACGGGAAAAGTCTGAACCAGGGAATGGCAGAAAGTGGGATTTTCCCCAGTCTTTTTTGCCAACTGGTTGCCATTGGAGAAGTATCCGGGTCCTTACCGGAAGTGCTGGAAACGCTAAATCTTATTTATGCAGATGAGGTTCGGGTCAGAATCCAGCTGCTACATACATCGCTGGAACCACTTATTCTGTTGATTTTCGGAGGGCTGGTACTTTTCATTCTGGCTGCGATTATGCTGCCGGTGTTTGACATCTATTCAGCGTACTCAAATATGTAAAAGAAAAGGACTTTCTCTGATAAAATAAGAGAAAGTCCTTTAATAAATTCATAAACTAAATATGATTGCGCCCGGATAAAATGGCGTGACATTCGTTATAGTAGAATTTTTTTGCATCACTAACGGTTAGTTCATCGAACAGATGATAGAGGTTGATCGCCAGCGTTTGGGTCGTTTTGATATCGAGATTTGTGCGTTGGCAGGTTTTTAGAAAGTATCCCATGCAAGCTTCCTTACTCCAGTCATCGCCGCCCAGGAATAATCGACGCAATTCTTCTTTGATTTCTTTTTCGGTCCATTGTGAATCAGTTGAAGAGACAGAATTATTTGTTTCAATCATTTTACCAGCTCCTTTCACTTCAGACAAATGTTTTTGATCAACGTCATTATAACATAGCTTCAAAAAAACTGTAAATGGAATGGAGGGTAAAAATTATTCTAAGTTTTTGTTAAGTAACAAAGGCAGCAAATGGGAGAAAAATTAAAATAAAGCATAAAAAGTAAAAAAAAGTACTGGATTTTTTAAATGTAATCGGTTATAATAAACCCATGGTGTGAAAACGTTTTAATTTCCTTTCTTAATTTTCTTAAAAAAGAGGTGTTTACGCATCTCTTTTTTATTTTTTGTCGGGTATCCATCAATCCATAGAAGTAATCAGTTGGGCTTATTCTCAAGAGCCATTCTTAACTATCTGTTTTTTTTCTCTTGAAATATTTTCAATTTAAGGTTATATTTAAGTTCGAGAAAACATCAGGAAAGTGGGGAATAAATATGAATGCAGTAAAAATTAAAGACGATATTTTTTGGGTCGACGCCTATGTGATCAATGATGAAAAAGTAGCCATTATCGATACCGTAAAAACCATCAAAGCCGATGAATATATAGAAAAAATCAAATCCATTATCGGAGACAAAAAGGTAGACTATCTAATTATCAATCATATGGAGCCGGATCATTCCAGTGGTATTACTGATCTGTTGGCCGAGTATCCGGATATGAAAATCGTGGGGAATAAAAAAACCTTCCCGATTATGAATAATTTTTATAAAATTACCGAAAATCTTCACGAGGTTGGCGAAGGTGACACGCTTTGTCTGGGGAAACATACCCTTCAGTTTTTTATGACACCGATGGTACATTGGCCAGAATCTATGGTTACCTATGATACCAACGACAAGGTGCTCTTTTCCATGGATGTCTTTGGCAGCTTTAAAGCACCGGTGGGAAGTATTTTTGACGACGAAAATGATCTGACAGCTTTTGAAGAACCAACCCGCCGTTATTATGCCTGTATTGTGGGCAAGGTAGCTGGGCAGGCGTTGAAAGCCTTGAATAAGCTGGGTGGAATCGAAATCGGAACGATTTGTCCGTCACATGGTTTAATCTGGCGGGATAATCCTAAATATATTTTGGATATGTACGTAAAAATGAGCGCTAAAGAAACTGATCCCGGGGTTGTCATTGCCTATGGTTCCATGTATGGCTGTACCCAAAAGGCGGCGGAAATTTTAGCGATCGCCTTAAAGAACGAAGGCGTCAAAGACGTGAAGCTTTACGATGTGGCTAAGACCGATATTTCCTTTATTATTTCTGATATCTGGAAATACAAGGGCCTGTTTTTGGGGGCACCATCCTATTACGGACAGATTTTTCCCAAAATGGCCAATCTGCTTTATAAATTGGGCGAAATAAAAGTTGACAATCACAAGGTCGGATTCTTTGCAGATTACAGCTGGAGTGGTGGAGCCGAAAAGAACTTTAATTATTTTATCGAACAGGCCAAGGTGGATACCATTGATGAAATATTGATGATCAAGGGAACGCCAGATGAACAGGATGTCATTGATTTAAATGAATTAGCCAAAAAAATGGCGAATGAAATGGTCCAGTAAAAAATAAAGTGGATTTGGTAGAAAAAACAGAGGGGGAAAACATAAATGAAAATCGTTGTGGGCATGTCAGGGGGGGTTGATTCATCGGTTGCAGCATTATTGTTAAAAGAGCGTGGTTACGAGGTCATCGGTGTCTTCATGAAAAATTGGGAGGAACAGGATGAATCGGGGGTATGTACCGCTACAGAAGATTATGATGATGTGCGACGGGTGTGCGACACCATTGATATTCCCTACTATACTGTGAATTTTGCCAAAGAATATTACGACTCTGTTTTTTCTTATTTTCTGGAAGAATATAAAAAAGGGAGAACGCCCAATCCGGATGTTCTCTGCAACCGAGAAATAAAATTCAAACGGTTTTTGGATTATGCGCTTAAGGTGGTTGGTGGTGATTATCTGGCCACCGGCCATTATTCTCAAATCGATTTTGTCAATGAACAATATCGGCTCAAGCGGGCCTTTGATCACAACAAGGATCAAACCTATTTTCT
>PGZR01000044.1 GCA_002841405.1 Firmicutes bacterium HGW-Firmicutes-4
CCTGACTCAAGTTCACGAAGGTAATTTTCTGATAGTTTAAAACTACTTTATTCTCAATACCTTATATTTTCATGCTATAATAAAATGTATGAAATTTATTTTTAGATCATCAGTTTTTGCAAATAGGAGCCGATTTATGAAAAAAAACTTTCCATTATTGATACCAGTATTACCATATTTGATTATGACCTCCTTTATCTTTTTCATCTTGCCTACGCTAGATCCAAACTCAAAATATTTTACTTTCTTTATGCTGCTGATAATTCCTGCATATTGTTTTATTGCTTCATTTATATATGGACTGAAAAATGGGAATGTCTGGTTCTATCCGATTTTTATGAGCATTATTTTTCTGCCATCGATATTTATGATTATTGAGATAAAGGCATTGATATATGGGGGGGCTTATGGGGCGGTTGCTATATTGGGGATGTGCCTTGGCAGTTTGCTGAAAAAGAGAAAAGATGATGAACCAGATTCTGAGGAATAAGCATAGGGAAAGATGCTTAACGAATATCCCAAAATCGCGAATCAGTGAAATAGAGTGCCAACAATGATTGTCGGACGTGAGCGAATATGATAAAATATTTGCGTCAAATACTGAAGGTTAAGATAACATAATGTTCGTGATTATAACGGGAAGATTGTTTTAGATTAGGGTTCAGATAGAAACAAATAACTTAGAAGAGGTGCTAAAAATGGATGAAGTTGGTTTCTTAGAAAAGCTACGGTACAAATTTGACAACCTGATGTCAAAGGGGACAGGTATTCTGTTATTGTCCTTGGCCAGTGCTACGGCAATAATGATCGCTGTAATTTCACTGATTGTCTGGATTACCCAATCGGGGCCAACATCAAGTTTTACAGAGCTGCTATGGATGGGGTTAATGCGAGCCATCGACTCGGGAACTGTAAGTGGCGACACCGGAAGTGTCGGTTACATCTTTCTGATGTTTGTTACTACCTTAGGTGGTATCTTTATTCTCAGTATCTTAATTGGGATCTTAACAACTGGTATTGAATCAAAACTGGATTCTTTGCGAAAAGGCCGATCGCGCGTAATCGAGAAAGATCAAACAATTATTCTGGGCTGGTCTGAACAGATTTTTACGATTATCGAAGAATTGATTGAAGCGAACAGCAATCGCAAGCATGCTTGTATTGTCATCATGGGGAATCACGATAAATCTGAAATGGATGATGCTATCCGGGAGCGGATCACTGATACGAAAACCACAAGAATAGTAACCCGACAGGGAAATCCCATCGATATTGATGATCTCGAAATCGTCAGTCTAAATACCTCACGATCGATTATTATCATTCCCGAGGACGATACCCGGGTCATAAAAACCATTCTTGCCATAACGAATAATCCCAACAAACGGAGCGAACCATATAATATTGTGGCTGTTTTAAGAGATCCTGAAAATGTCCAAGTAGCTCAGATTGCTGGAAATAATCAGGCTGAAATAATTCTCAGCGATACATTAATCTCCCGTATTATTGCGCAAACCTGTCGTCAGCCGGGTCTTTCCACCGTTTATACCGAACTCCTGGATTTTGGTGGCGATGAGATTTATTTCAGCGAATGTCCTGAAACAATTAAAAAGACTTTTGGCGAAGTGCTATTTTTATTTGAAAAATCAACGGTGATTGGCATTCAGTCCCAGGGAAAAACCTACTTAAATCCGCCCATGGAAACAATATTACAGCCAGGTGATCGAATTATTGCTATCTCAGAAGATGACGATACTATCATAGTAAAATCAGAACAGAAGTATAATGTTGATACAGGCGCAATTGTGCAAACTGCGGCAGCTGAGCCGGATAGTCCGGAAAAAACTTTGATCCTAGGTTGGAATGATAATGCCCATTTAATTATTCAGGAAATTGACAATTACGTACCTCAGGACTCAATTCTAACCGTTGTTTCGGACTGTGTCGAAGAGGAAGATTTCCAGACCGCCCTCAGCCAGGTTGTTAATCAGAAAATTGAATTATTAAAAGGTGACCCGAAAGATAGAAGGATCTTAGACGACTTGATGGTCAAAAACTACGACCATGTTATTATTTTATCCAATAATTCTGCGATTGATGTGCAGGAGTCCGATGCCAATACCCTGGTGGTGCTGCTGCAGCTCCGGGATATTTCAGAAAAACTTAATTGCCGTTTTTCAGTTGTCAGTGAAATGATGGATTTCAGAAACAAGAAATTGGCAGAAGTGACAAAGGTCAACGACTTTATTGTCAGCGAAAAACTCATCAGTTTAATGTTGACTCAGGTTTCGGAGAACAAAATGATCAATACCATTTTTGAAGATTTATTTGATGCCGATGGTTCCGAACTCTATATTAAAAAAGCATCAAAGTATATTAAACCAGATTCAACTGTCAATTATTATACCCTGGTTGAAGCAGCTAGAAGAAAGAATGAAATTGTCATTGGTTATGTAATTGCGGCAGAACAGAAAGATGCTCAAAAGGACTATGGCATCTATATTAATCCTGACAAATCAGCCCAGGTTAGTTTAAGCGAAAAGGATGGCTTGATTGTCATCGCAGAAGATTAAGAATAGAAATAAACACCAATATTAAGCCAATAAACAATCGCCGAAAAAGAAACTCTATTGGCGATTGTTTTTATGGTCAAAATAACCGATTTGGCGGGAATTTTGATGTGCGTGAATGAAGATCGTTTTGATTTAAGGATTAGAAGGTTAAGTAATTAAAAGGGGACGAATGATGATGACAAAAATTTGGTATCCGATGATTTCATTGAAAGAAAGTAAGACTGACCATGTTTAAACAAAATACAGAATCAGAAGAAGCAGTTGTGATCATCCCGGAAATTTACGGAATCAACCAGTATATAAGAGACTGGGAAGATTTTTTTAAAGACCAGGGTTATGAACCCTTTTGCGTGGATCTGAGTGGTCGTAACCATGTTTATGGATATTCTGAAAGTAATGAGGCTTATCATGATTTTACGACAGATATTGGTTTTGACCGATTCAAACAGATCGAGATCTATATCAATGAATTAAAGAGTTACTATAAAAAAATCTTTGTTTTTGGATCAAGCGTCGGAGCCACCATCGCCTGGCGATTGACCGAGAGCGGATGTTGTGATGGTATGATCGGCTATTATGGATCACGAATCCGGGATTATCTGGAGGTCAACCCGGTTTGTCCTTGTCTGCTGGTATTTTCGGGACAGGAAAAATCCTTTGAGTTACAGTCGATTATTCCACAACTTGAGCAGAAGGACAAGGTTGAGATGCTTGTTTTGCCGGCCAAACATGGATTTGCTGATCCCCATGGTAAAGATTTTCACGAGCAGTCAGGAAAAAAAGCATTGGATGTGGTAAAATGCTTTTTACGTGAACTTGAAAAATCAGATAAGATTTAAGAAAAGAGGATAAGATGACCGATATTGAAAGCTTAAAAGAAATGGTAGAAGAATCAGGTAATATTGTTTTCTTTGGCGGAGCCGGCGTTTCTACCGAAAGTGGTATTCCGGATTTCAGGAGCGTCGATGGGCTGTACAGCCAGACCTATCAATATCCACCGGAAACCATTCTTTCCCATGAATTTTTTATGAATAATACCGAAGAATTTTATCATTTTTATCGCAATAAAATGTTGTACTTGGAAGCGAAACCAAATGACGCCCATAAAAAATTGGCAGAAATGGAAGCCAATCGGAAATTGAAGGCGGTGATTACTCAGAATATCGATGGGCTTCATCAACTGGCAGGCAGTAGAAAGGTGTTGGAACTACATGGCTCGGTCCATCGCAATTTCTGCATGCGTTGTAAACAGTTTTATCCGGTCCAGAAGATCCAGGAACGAGATGGAGTGCCCAAATGCAACTGTGGCGGAACCATTAAACCAGATGTGGTATTGTATGGCGAAGGCTTAAATAGTGACGTTATGAACCAGTCGATCGCAGCCATTACAAGCGCCGAAGTTCTGATAATCGGAGGAACTTCTCTGGGTGTTTACCCGGCTGCTGGACTCATCGATTATTATCGGGGCAGGAACCTGGTACTAGTAAATAAATCTTCAACACCGATGGATTCCAGGGCAAATCTGATCATTAAGGGCAGTATTGGGGAAGTATTCAAACAACTGAAATGGAGCGAAAATAAATAACCATTATGGATAGTCAAACTGAACTGAGATACCGACAGAGCAATCGCTTATTAAGATTACTACTGGACAACCACACCGTGGAAGAGGTGGTGGAAACCATTAGTTATCTGATGGAAAAGCCAGTCCTCTTTATTGATATCAACTTTTCCATTCGCGGCATGAGCCGGACCGAGGAGATCACCGACCCCTCCTGGAATTTCGCCATTTCTAAAGGATTTTGCAGCCACGAGTTTATTTTCGAAATCGTCAATATTGAAGAGGTCAAACGTTTTCCCAAGGAACGGACGCCCTACGTCGTCGGTTTGGAAAGTGACGCAAAAGTATTAGTATCGCCGGTGATCATTCGGGGTAAATATGCTGGCGCGATGGTGATGTTTTTTAAGAAAACTGAAGTAACAAATCAACATTTGGAGTTATTGCTGCTTGCCAACGAGGTACTGACTGAAATTATTTTAAAGATCCCAATGTATAAATATATTCGCGGCAACATGAATGAAGGGATCCTGATGGATCTGATTGAAGGCCGAGACAAGGAAAATGAAGATTTTAAATCATGGGTTCTGGAATCAGAACTTAATAGCAGTAATAATCTTTGTGTGCTTGTATCCGAACAAAATGATGCCAATCTCTATCAGGAGGTCATCAAAGATTCGTTACGAGATGACTTGTATCATGTTTTTCCAAAATCACATGCAATTTTTTATGGCAATCAAATGGTTATATTATGTATGGATCTGGAAAAAGAAAAAACAGAAAAGGGAATCAATCGGTTTAAAAATTTTATGGAAAAACATGCACTGAGAATTGGGCAAAGTGATTTTTTCCAGGGGATTGAAAATTTTCAAAGCTATTATTTTCAGGCTGGAGCAGCCATTCGCATCGGTTCGGCGATCCATGAAGAGAAACGATTTTTTAATTATGGTGATTACAAGTTTTTTCATCTGCTTGAAAAAGTAACCGGTGATGCGGGAAACAATCTTAAGGATTTTGTCCTCAGCGGTTTGCTGACGCTTGAAAAGTATGACAAACAGCATCAATCAGAATTGTTCTATACATTAAACACGCTCATCGATTATGGTTGTAATTACAAAGAAACCTGTGAAGCTCTTCACATTCATCGCAACACCTTGAGTTATCGTATTGATCGGATCAAATCCATCACGCGGCTGGAGCTTACTGAGCCGAAGGTTCAGTTTGATCTGGCGTACTCATTTCGGATTTTAGAATTTTTAAAACATCAATAAACTTTAGTAATGGAGCTGGCATTGAAATCCCCAATAAATTGAGGGGACTACTATTTTGGGAGCAGCTCTGATCTGTGCAGAACGCACAGATTCATATTGATATTTTGTTAATCGGAGCTGATGTTTTTTCCTGAAAAATAGCGTATGCTAGCACATAGGGATTGTGACCCCTGATTAGCTATGATGTAAAGTTCATACTAGACCCCTTAATTTAAGAGAGCCACGGCTCTTTTTTATTTTGAAGAAAAAGAGTTGAATAATAAATTAAATAGACTGGTAATAGCGTGATACAGGATATCAAAGGATGAACCTTGTGAATGATGCACAAAGGATGACTGATATTTTGGCAATGGCAACCATAGTAAAATTTTGACCTTCTTGTTAAACTGATCTTGTAAACAATATCAGAGCCACTCGATAAACGTTAATGTGTTTACGATAAACTGAATATGATTAAAAGGAGAAAAGAAATGGACTTAACATTATTAATTGCTGCTTTTGGCGGCGGGTTGTTTGCAGCCGCCATCGGCGGTGTGCCATCATTTATTTTTACCGGGTTAACAGTAGTTGCCGCAATTTTAGCCGGCGATTTTGGTGCCCCAGCCATTGGCATTGTCAGCTTTGGATCATGGTTCTCGCCATGTGTCGCTTTTGCCGGTGCAGTAGCAGCCGCCGGCTATGCTAAAAAAATCGGGAAACTGGAAGTCGGCGGAGATATTATCACGCCTCTGGCAGGATTAAAAGATGCTTCAGTTTTACTGGTTGGCGGAATATTTGGTATTATTGGTTACTTATTAAATTTTACTGTCGGCTCACTAATTGGAGCAAATGTATTTGGATCAGCAGCCTGGACCGACACCGTTGCTTTAAGCGTAGTCATTTCAGCGATTCTGGTGCGGTTGCTTTTTACAAACTCCGGATTAACCGGAAAAACTCCGGCTGGAGTGACACGACATTATCTGCCTCAGGGTTCTGACTTAATTTTCACCATCGTTCTGGGCGCCGGATTTGGTATCTTGGTTGGCGGAATTGTGGCAGCCTTCGGAAATATGGCATTGGCTGGTTCTGCTGAAGCTGCTTACCTTTTCTCACAAATGGGTGGCTTTGCCTTTGGGATTGCCGCAGTTGGACTGGTCTTTGCCTGCATGGGATTACCTTTCTATGGTTGTCATCATATCGTACTACCAGCGGCTTCAACCGCCATTGTTGTTTTCTCAGGCACATTAAGCCCAGTGGCAGCAATTATTGCGGCCGCCATCACTGGTATCTTAGGCGCCTTAATCGGCGAATTTGCCGGGTTAACCTTTAACAGCTATGCAGACAGCCACATCGACCCACCAGCCTGTACAATCTGGGTTTTACAATTGATCAATTTTTCGGTACTGCCTTTAATTTTACCTTCAATTATGTAATTTAATCATCGAGTGGTATAGACTTTTGCTTAGGCAAAAGTCTTTTTTTAGGTTGACGATCATTATTTTAATGATAAATTCCGCTGTAAGTTCACCACAAAATCCTGAATATTGGTGATGATCGACTTCGAGCTGAGGCTGCCCCGATCCTTGAGTTTATTGACAACAAATTCGGAAATATCCACCGTATAAAAATAAACTGGCCGAACTATCCCATCAACCACCTGGTAGGAAGGGGTCATGTTGCCGGTGGCAATGGTATGGAGCTGAGTCGCCAGACAGATGATCGTAGTGGCTTTTTTGGTGTGCATCCGCAGGGCATCCTGGGCGCAGTAAACATCAGCATAGACGCCAGGTAAAGGCCCATCATCCCGGATTGAACCGGCGAGCACCATCGGGATGTCATTTTTGATACAGGCACTGACAATCCCGTCTGCGATTTTATATTTTTCAATTAAACTTTCCAGAGAACCGCAACTTCGCGCCCGATTGATCGTTTCGATATGATGATAGTGGCCCAGTGACTTATTTTCTTTGGAATAGATGTCCTGACCCAGGGCAGTGTTAAAAAAGTGGGATTCCAAATCGTGGGTTGCCAGGGCATTTCCGGCAAAGAGAGCATCCACATAGCCCATTTCCACCAGGTGGGTCATGGCATTTCGGGAATCCTGATCAAAGGTTACCGCCGGGCCGAGAACCCAGAGAATATAGCCATTATCCCGTTCGAATTCCAAGAGTTGATAGAGTCGGTCATAGTCCCGGGAGTAGGCGGTTTCCCGGGAATTGGAGGTACGAAACGAAAAATTATCGCCATCGGGCTGCTTTTTACTGAAGGCAAAATGATCGACATATACGCCGTTTCCGCCATCCTCATGACGTCCGACCACAACGGCATCGCCTTTTTTGACGTTTCTGAATTCGATGGCTCGGGGCCGATCATCGGTAATGACAACCACGCAGTCCATCCGACTTTCAGCCATCAGTTGCCAGGTATCATGGATTTTAAAATATTCAGGAAAGATGGTTGTGGCATAAAAGTTTTCCGGAACCACCCCATCCATAGGAGCTGGCATCGTTCGGACGCTGGGGGCTTTGACAAAAAAGGTTTCCGTAAAATCAGGAGCTGTATAAACGGGCAAAGTAAACATATGAGCACCTCGTTTTAAATTTTATCTTAAATTATTTTATTTATTATACCATATTAAAGTTACCGATGGCACCGCAAGTAGTAATGGCGGAGTGAATAAAAAAACACCACCATGATTAATCCGGACCGATTAATCATGGTGGTGTTTTTAAAACTCAGTTCAGTTATGTTTTTCGGGTAATTCGAAATGGGGTTTTTCAAAATCGAAAAGTTTTGTTGGGTCGGGTTCGTTAAGTAGCAAGGCTTCCATTACGTCACGTTCCATTGGCGGAAGTTCTTTTAAGATCAAACGGATACTTTCGCCGGTGGTTTGATTAAAAACAGAAAAAGCTTGTTTTCCGCCTTTGATAAAAAACAGATTGCCCTTTTCGCCAGTGCACTCCAGCACCACCCGGATGCCGTCAACACTGCAGGACTCATTCTCAGCGACGCAGACAATCTCATCATCTCCGGCCAGATCAAGGGAAAGGGCTTTGATGGCTTCAAGCGAAGCGCGCACACCAATGGCCAGGCCGGGACAGTGATGTCCGTGAAAGCTTACACATTTTTCCCATAATTCGACATTCATTTATTAGCTCCTTTCGATAAAACAGGAGACCCACAGTTGCGGGTCCCCCAAGTTGCTAGTCTGATCGGGTTAGTTTTTAAAGCTGTGAATTGGAGCGGGAATTTGTCCGCCACGATTTACAAAAACCGAACAGTCATTTTTATTCACCGGCATAATCGGGGCTCGGCCCAGGAGTCCGCCAAATTCGGCGGTATCACCAACGTCTTTTCCATAAACTGGGATAATCCGAACACCAGTGGTTTTATTATTGATGACGCCGATGGCAGCCTCATCTGCTAAGATGCCAGAAATGGTGGAAGCTGGCGTATCACCGGGGATGGCGACCATATCGATACCAACCGAGCAGACACTGGTCATGGCTTCCAGTTTGTCAAAGGTCAGGGCGCCGCATTCTACCGCTTCGATCATCCCTTCGTCTTCACTGACTGGAATAAAGGCGCCGCTGAAGCCGCCAACCGAGGTGGAGGCCATAATACCGCCCTTTTTTACGGCATCGTTGAGCATTGCCAGAGCAGCGGTGGTACCATGGGTACCGCAGTGTTCGAGCCCCATTTCTTCCAAAATTCGGGCCACACTGTCGCCGACTTCTGGAGTTGGCGCCAGGGACAGATCTAAAATACCAAAGGGGACATTCAGGCGTTCAGCTACCGTTGTGCCAACCAGATGGCCAGCACGGGTAATTTTGAAGGCTGTTTTCTTGATAATTTCGGCCATTTCCCCAAAGGAAGCATCCTGGGCTTTTTCCAGTGCCCGTTTGACAACCCCGGGACCGCTGACTCCGACATTGAGGACCGATTCGGCTTCGCCAACACCGTGGAAAGCGCCAGCCATAAAGGGATTATCTTCAACCGCATTGGCAAAGGCCACAAACTTGGCACAACCAATGGAATCCGCATCTCGGGTCAGATAGGCGGTTTCTTTGATCACCTCACCGAGACGTTTAACGGCATCCATGTTAATACCGGCTTTAGAGGAACCAAGATTGACAGAGGAACAGACGCAATTAGTGGTGGCCAGAGCTTCGGGAATGGAGTCAATCAGAATCCGGTCGCCCTTTGTAAAGCCCTTGGGGACAAGTGCTGAAAAACCACCGATGAAGTTAATGCCTACCGTTGCGGCGGCGGCATCGAGGATTTTAGCATATTCCACATAATTCAGGTCATCGCTACTGCCGGCGATGAGCGAAATCGGTGTTACCGAGATCCGTTTATTGACAATCGGGATCCCCAATTCATTTTCAATGCGTTCTCCTTCTTTGACCAGGTTTTCGGCCAAACGGGTGATTTTTTCATAGATTTTCTGGCGACTTTTTGCTCCGGAGGAATCAATGCAGTCCAGCAATGAAATTCCCATCGTGATGGTCCGGATATCCAGCCGCTCTTTTTCGATCATTCTTACCGTCTCGAGGACGTCTTTAAACATTGCCATAATCGGGCCGCCTAAATGGTGTGCATGGCATTGAAAAGATCTTCATGCTGAATGCGGATGGACATCCCGATGGTTTCGCCCACTTCTTCAAGGGCGGTTTTCAGGACATTAAAATCAACAGACATTTTTGTCATGTCTACCAGCATGATCATGGTGAAAAAATCATGCATAACGGTCTGGCTGATGTCTTCAATGTTGACACTGTTTTCGGCCAAAATCTTCGATACATTATAAATTATTCCGGTGCGGTCTTTTCCAATAACCGTAACTACTGCTCTCATTCTAAATAACTCCTTAATTTTCATTATTTTATTAGTTTAAACCAAAACTCGAACAATCACAAGTTATAATGTAGAATTTAAAAAGAGGAAACATGCTAATGAATTTATTTTTAAGTTTTTTGATGTAAAATTAATACAAATGATGGGAATTTTTAACAAAATAAATCTTTGTTTTTTGCTTAATAGCCGGTTTCGTAACTTGTGAAGGGTGGTGGAGTGTGGTATAATGTGGAAGAAAATGGAAGAACAAAGTAAGAAGGAGGGGGATCTGGATGTTTTTTGGTGAGTATGAACATAATATCGATGACAAAGGACGATTGATCATTCCTTCAAAATTCAGAGAATCTCTGGGCGGAGAATTCGTCTTAACAAAAGGACTGGATTGCTGCCTGTTTGTTTTTTCCATGGAAGAGTGGGAAAATTTTGAAAGTAAATTAAAATCTTTGCCTGTATCGGATAAGGATGCGCGAGCGTTTACCCGATTTTTCTTCGCCGGCGCGGCTGATTGCGAATTGGATCGACAGGGCCGGGCAAGCATACCACTTTCTCTACGTAAATATGCAAAAATAACAAAAGAGGTGACCATTATCGGGGTTTCAAATCGCTTGGAAATTTGGGACAGTCAACTTTGGTCCAGCTATAACGACAATGATGATTTAAACTATGAGGACATTGCCAACAACATGGCAATGCTGGGAATATAAATGAAACCACAAACATTTTCACATACCACCGTATTACTGCGGGAATCCATTGAAGGCCTGGATATCAAGCCAAACGGCATCTACGTGGATTGCACCCTGGGCGGCGGTGGTCATTCCCAATGGATTTGTGAATCATTGGATGAAAGCGGCATTTTGGTCGGCATCGATCAGGATGATTATGCTTTGGATTATGCCAAAAACCGTCTGGCAGATTTTGTCTGCCAACGTCATTTTGTAAAAAGTAATTTTGCCAGTTTAGCCAAGGTTCTAAAGGGCCTCCATCTCTTTGGGATCGACGGTATTCTATATGACCTCGGGGTTTCGTCATTTCAACTGGATGACGATACCCGAGGCTTTTCTTATCATAACGATGGTCCTCTGGACATGCGGATGAATCAGGCTGCTGAGTTAACTGCTGAAATGGTGGTAAACGACTATGCCCCCGGAGAACTTAAGAAAATACTGTTTCTCTATGGAGAAGAAAAATTTGCCAGTCAAATCGTCAAATCAATCGTTAGAGCCAGGACGCTTGCGCGAATCACCACTACTTTGGAGTTAAGTGAAATTGTCAAGAATGCTTATCCTCCCAAGGAACGTTTTAAAGAAAAACATCCTTCAAGAAAAACCTTCCAGGCGATTCGGCTGGAAGTCAATGGGGAGTTGAAAATATTGGAAGATGCCTTAACCCAGGGTCTTGAAGCTCTGAAACCAGGCGGACGAATGTGTGTCATTACCTTTCATTCGCTCGAGGATCGGGTTGTTAAGCATCTCTTTAAAAACAAAGCAAATCCCTGTACCTGCCCGTCGGATTTCCCCCAATGCGTTTGTGGGAAATTCCCGGAAGTGAAGCTCGTTTCAAGAAAACCGATTGTTCCAGGGGTTGATGAACTTGAAGAAAATCGGCGTTCTCGAAGTGCAAAACTGCGGATTGTTGAAAAGCTGGGAACAGAAAGTTAAACAAAGGAGCGTTCCATGGCGACTACAAAAAAAAGTGTGAAAATGCCCAAACAAAAAGAAAAGCACATGACCACAAGCTCTTATGTTATGCTTATTGGTTTGATTGCGTTCGTAGCGATGATTGGCATATTATTTCAACATGCTCTGATCACTGAAAAAAACACTGAAATTCGCGACCTCCAAAAAACCCTGGAGGATGCCATACAGGTCAACGACAGTAAAGAAGGCCAGTTGGTAACAAATATGAATCTTCAATCGATCGAGGCTCAAGCCAGAGGTTATGGCATGGCCGAACCGGTTCAGGAACAATATCGACGGGAACTGGTGACTGAAAAGAAGGAAGAATCGCTGATGACGGATTCACAAATTGTCAGGAGCTGGTTTGAAAATTTGTTTTAAGTTAGGGTTTATTTAAGCTGAATCAGGTAAGCTTAACTGAATAAAAAATTTGGAGAAAAAATGTGAATATAAAAAAGAAGGCACAACGAGAGATTGGACCGGTCGGCAAACAGAATCGCATCATGATTGCCATGGTTGTACTTTCATTGTGCTTAATTATTGTTATCGGGAAATTATTTTCCCTGCAAATTGTCAATTCAACCGGAAAATATGAAAGGCAAGTGGACCAACTTGTTGAAGAAGTGCCAATTAAGGCATCGCGAGGAGATATTTATGATCGGAACAAAAATGTTCTGGCCAAAGATTCCTCAGCTACAGCGGTAAATGTGATTCCCTATGAAGTGGAAGACCCCGAACGGCTGGCCAAAACATTAAGCAGCAAACTGGGTTTAAAGGTTGAAGATGTCCTGAAAAAGATCTCAGTTTTGGAGAATGATATTGTTGAAGTAAAAACCGGTATCAGTCAGGGTGCCGCTGTCATTGTGCTCAGCCACAATTTTGCCGGTGTGACGATTGAAGAGGGTACCTTGTATTTTGAGCCAATCAGTATTAAAGATCCGGGAGCGGTGGCTTCGGCTATTTCTAAAGATCTGGATTACGATTATGAGTCGCTGTATGACAAAACCACCCGAAAGGAAAATCAGCCAGTGCTGATTTTAGGAAAGGTTGACAATGCTTTGGCCCTGGAAATCAGGGAATTGGAAACGATCAAAAACGAGGAAGGCGAAATCGAAAGCTATAACGGCATTGAACTGTTGGATGATTACCGGCGTTATTATACCAATGGTAACTTTGCCTCCTATATCCTCGGTTTTACCGGGACAGATTACAGCGGCCTCTATGGTGTCGAAGCAACCTATGAAGATGTGTTAAGCGGCGAAGACGGGGTTGTTTATTTTCAGAAAGATGCCGATGGTAATCAGATTCCCTCCCAGACAAAGATTCTCAAAGACCCAGTTCAGGGCGAGGATATCGTCTTAACCATCGACAGTAATATTCAGTTGATGGCTGAAAAGGCCGTGGAGGAAGCTGCGGCAACCTGGAAAACCAAAAGTGTTACCGCTATTGTGATGGAGACAAAAACCGGAGAAGTGGTGGCCATGGCCACCACCCCCGATTACAATCTCAATGATCCATTTACTCTCGATCCTAATTTTGCAGCGACTCACGCAGCGGATCTGACCGGAAAAACCGAACAGGAAAAACTGGCCGAGATGTATAAAAACCAGGCTGTCAGTTTTATCTACGAACCGGGCTCTACCTTTAAAGCGCTGACCGGGGCAGCCGCCCTGGAAGAAGGGGTCATGACCCCGGATACAGTGGTTTATTGTGGGGGATCGATTCAAATTGGGGATGCTGTCATTAACTGTGCTACCGGTCCCCACGGCAGTATTACTGTTTCCGATGCCATCGCCCATTCCTGTAATCCCGGGCTGGTACAAATTATTGAAAAATTAAATCCGGATGTTTTCTATCAGTACGTCTATAATTTTGGATTGGGTCAAACCACGGGGATTGAGTTGGATGGAGAAGAGTCGGGAATTATTAATCGCCTGTCCACTGCCAACGGCGGAATCAATGAAGTGGATTATGCCACCTTTTCATTTGGGCAGGGTTTGGCGGTGACGCCCATTCAAATTGTCAGTGCCTTAAATTGCGTTGTCAATAACGGCTATTATGTAAAGCCGACGATTATCTCCAGTGCAACCAAGGGTCAAGCAATTGAGTCTCCCAAGCAGATTATATCGAAGGAAACATCAGCAGCGACAAGAGAAATCATGCGTAAGGTGGTGGGCTATGACGCCGATATGACCGCTCTTTCCGAAGGTTTTAGCATCGGTGGAAAAACGGGGACGGCCGAAAAGTTTATCGATGGAGAATATTCCAGTTCCAAATATGTCACCTCTTTTTATAGCTTTTCACCAGTGGAAGATCCTAAATATTCGGTGTATGTGGTCTTGGACGAACCGGCCGCTGGCGCCTATGGGAGTACTAGTGCGGCACCAACCGCCATCAGTTTAATGAAACAGGTTCTGAATTATAATTCGGCCGATACCACCCTCAGCGGCGCAGCAACTGAAGAAATTCAAAAAGGAACCACTAGTGTTCCGGACCTGGTCGGTCAGAACATCGATTTTGCAACCAGTATACTCAATGAAAAAGGGATAAAATATGTCGTTGATCCGGCCACCAGCGGGACAACGGTTGTCAATCAAAGCCTTCCCACCAATTCGGTCTATGATCCGAATACAGAATTGATTCTGGCGTTGGGAAATGCTGACAGTGCGGCAGCTGGAACAGTAATTGTTCCCGACTTAAAAGGGTTATCCATTCAAAGTGCTAATGAAATCCTCACTGGATTGGGATTAAACCTTAAGATAACGGGGAATGGTTTTGCATCTAGTCAAACTCCGGCAGCAACAACCGTTGTGGATAAGGGCAGTGACGTCAGTGTAACGTTTACCCCATAGAAAATTAAAAGAAAAGCGAGGGGGAAATCCTTGCTTTTCTTTATGTTCAAAGTTTGATATAATATCAGGGTCTTTTTGGGCAGACGATCAGGTAGGTAAGAATTGACTCGAATTGAGTATGATCGAACTAAAATTAAAAAGAAAGTTCAGGTAGGATCCATGCAAAGTATCAGTATCGATGAAATAATTCAGATTACCCGGGGTGAATTACTCCAGGGAAATCGATCACTGTCAATTACAAATGTTGCCATTGACAGTCGTAAAATTAAAAATAATGACTTATATGTGCCCATTATTGGAGAAACTAATAACGGTCACGAATACATCAGTCAGGCCTGTTCAAATGGCGGCAGGGTCTGTCTGACAGAGGAAAGAAACCGCTCATTTCCTGCGGAAATGACAGTTATTTATGTAGTTTCCACCTTAGCGGCCATGAAAGCCCTGGCTGGTTTTAACCGGCATCGCTACAGCATCCCCGTGATTGCCATTACTGGCAGCAGCGGCAAAACAACGACCAAGGATCTGGTCGCATCAGTGCTTTCACAAAAGTATCGTACCTTGAAAACAGACGGGAACTTTAATAATGAATACGGCATTCCCCAGACCCTATGTAATTTGGAATCAGACCATCAGATCGCCGTTATTGAAATGGGAATGGACCATCTGGGGGATATTTCAAAATCAATCCAGCTGGTTGACCCAGATATCAGTGTGATTACCAATGTTGGGCTCAGCCATATTGAACGGCTAAAAACCCAGGAGAATATTTATCTGGCTAAAAGAGAAATTCTTCAAACCTTAACGTGCGAAGGCATTGCCTACATCAACGGCGATGATGCTTTTTTAAAGAAAATAACAGCAGAAAACAACCGTTACCAGGTTAGAACCTTTGGTTTGCGGGAGGAGCATACCGTTAAAGCTCTGAATTACACCTCCAATCAAGCCGGTCTGGAAATACAGGTTGAATGGGAAGATCGAAACGAGGTCTTCACATTTAATTATCCTGGGGAACACAATGTCTATAATTGCCTGGTCGCCATTGGTCTAGGGTATTTCTATGAAATGGCCCAACCGGAAATACAAAAAGGGCTTGATGCATTCGTTCCCAGCGGTAATCGGATGGACATTTTCACGATTGACGAAATTAAGATTATTAATGACTCGTATAACGCTAATCCTGATGCCATGCGTGCTTCTTTGGATGTTCTCGCTGCCTTGGGTCGCGACTACAAGCGGAAAATTGCGATTCTCGGTGATATGCTGGAAATGGGTGAATATGGTCCAGGAGCCCACCTTGAAGTGGGTAACTACGCCAAGGATAAGGCGGATGTCCTAATTGGTGTCGGTAATTTGGGACGGTCGATTTGCCAGGGCTATGAAAATGCCGGACAGGTTTACCAGGTTACAGATGCCCTGGCAGCTGGAGCATGTTTAAAAGAGATCGTTCAGCCCGAGGATATCATTTTGATTAAAGCATCCCGGGGCATGGGTTTGGAGCGGATTATTGATTTTATTAAGGAAGGCGGTCAATAATGGAGATGACAATTTTACAAACCGGACTGATCAGTCTGCTGATTTCCTTTTTAGTTGTTTATTTTGTGACGCCCCGGTTTATCCCGATGCTCAAACGGCTGAAGTTTGGCCAGGCTATCAGAGAAGAAGGCCCCCAAAGCCATCTGGAAAAATCAGGAACCCCAACCATGGGCGGTCTGGTGATTCAATTGGGGGTATTGGCGGCTTTTATGATCTTGTCGGCGCTGATCGGAAACTGGGATTTTTTCCCAATCCTGGTGATGCTCTATTTTGGAGCGGTGGGCTTTATTGATGACTATATCAAGGTGGCCAAAAAACATAATCTGGGTTTGCGGGCCTGGCAGAAAATAGTGCTCCAATGTTTTGGCGCATTGGCGATTGCCCTCTATGCTTATTATTCACCAGCCATCGGTTCAGAACTGGTTGTACCGTTGATGAACCAGACGGTTGATTTCGGGATTTGGTATGTGCCATTCACCTTTATCGCAGTGGTAGCCATTGTTAATGCCGTTAACTTAACTGACGGACTGGACGGATTGGCATCGGGAGTTACCTTGATTGTCGCGATTTTCTTTTTTGTGGGTTCTCTGATTCTACCTCATGCCAATACCAGTATTTTTATTGGCGCCATCATCGGGGGCTGTCTGGGTTTCTTAAGACATAATTCAAACCCAGCTGATATCTTTATGGGAGATACCGGTTCCATGGCATTGGGAGGCGCTATTGTGGTCATGGCCATCATTACCCAGTTGCAGATTTTTCTGCTGATCGCCGGGGCCTTATTTGTCATCGAGGCCTTATCGGTTGTAATTCAGGTGGGCTACTTTAAATCCACCGGGGGAAAGCGATTTTTTAAGATGGCCCCGATTCATCATCATTTTGAATTATCAGGTTGGAGCGAAACCCGGGTTGTCACCGTCTTCTGGGTTGCCACGGCCATTTTTGTAACCATCGCATTTATTTGTTTAGGATAGGAGAAGCACATTATGAGAAAAAGGACCCTGGTGATAGGAGCCGCCCGAAGTGGGGTGGCTGTCACTGAATTATTATTAAATCATGGCGAAGCAGTGGTGTTAACCGATACTCGGGCATCGGGTATTGTTTTAAAAGAATTTCCGCAGATTCTTGATTATGAAAAAAATCCCGATTTCGAGTCAATTTTTGGTATTCAGCCCAGTCCGGAGATTTTAAAGGTAATTGATGAAGTGGTGGTAAGTCCCGGGGTGCCATTGATTATCCCGATTATTCAAGCAGCTTATGAACAGGGTATTCCTGTCACTGGAGAGGTTGAAGCGGCCTATCGATTGACAAGAACACCTTTTATTGCCATTACCGGAACCAACGGAAAAACCACTACGACGACCCTGTTGGGCGAGATCTTCAAAGCTTCTGGCCGGGGAACCTATGTGGTGGGAAATATTGGCGATCCCATTACCAACTATGTCGACAGTGCTACCGCAGACGAAGTTTTTGTGACGGAAATCAGCAGTTTCCAATTGGAGACCATCCATACCTTCCGGCCCCGGGCGGCGGCGATCCTTAATCTGACCCCAGATCATCTGGATCGTCACCTGACTATGGAAAATTATGTCAATGCCAAAGGCCGGATATTTGAAAATCAAACCGCTGAAGACCTGCTGGTATTAAATGGGGATGATCCATTAGTCTGTGAGTTAGGCAAAAAAGCGATTTCTCAAAAAGCATTGTTCAGTTATCAAAAAACCGTCGATTATGGCACCTGGTGTCTAAATGGTGAAATCTACATTAATAATGGCAAAGAAACGATTTTGGTCTGTCGGGAAGATGAGCTGGGGATCATCGGTCCCCACAATACCATGAATGCACTGGCAGCACTGACGCTGGCCTATTTTTCGGGGGTTGATCTGGCAGTCATTGTCCAGGTTCTCAAAACTTTTGCGGGCGTGGAACATCGACTGGAAATGGTGGGCTGTTTTGCAGGCGTAACCTATATTAACGACTCCAAAGGCACCAATACCAATGCCACCATTACGGCCCTTAATGCGGTGAGAGATCCGATTATTCTGCTGGCCGGAGGTTATGATAAAAAGGAAGATTATGCTGAGCTGATGGAACTGGTGGCAAAACGGGTCAAACGACTGATCGTTTTAGGAGTGACCGCTGATGATCTGATTAAAACGGCCAATGCCAAAGGTTTTACGGCCATTACCAAAGTTGACAATTACGAGGAAGCGGTGGCCTGTGCCAAAGCAGCTGCAGTTTCAGGCGATACGGTTTTATTATCGCCGGCCTGTGCCAGCTGGGATATGTTTGACAACTATGAAATCCGAGGTCGGGTTTTCAAACGATTGGTGACCGAAAATCAATAAGAATCCGAGGAGTAACCCATGAAAAATGGAAAGATAGATCGACCCTTTTTGATTGCCCTGATGTTATTGGCAGGCATTGGGGTTATCATGGTATTCAGTGCCAGCATGTACTCATCTACGATTAGTGGTGAAAAAGGTTATGCCCTGTTCTTGAAACAATTGGTTTTTGTTATTTTGGGTGTGACCGTTATGGGAGTCATGAGCAAGATTGATTACCGAATTTATAAAAAATACTATATGGTGGGCATCGTGATTTCTGTTTTTCTTTTGATTATTGTTTTGATCCCAGGAATCGGATTAAAGGTAAATGATGCCAGGCGGTGGATTGATTTGAAAGTGACCACTTTCCAACCATCTGAATTTGCCAAGGTCGCCGTTATTCTTTATTTCAGCACCATCATTTCCCGAAAACCTGGGATTCTTAAAGAAAATATGCCGTTTTTATTAAATTGTATGCTCCCACTAGGACTGATCTGCGGCCTGACTGCTATTGAACCGTCTTTAAGCGCAGCCATGGCCATTGCCCTGGCCGCTGGCGGGGTACTTTATTTTGGTGGCATTAAATTTAAACTCTTTTATCCCTATTTGGGCTTTGGATTATTGGCGGTGGCCGGTTTAATGATCGCCGAACCCTGGCGGTTGGATCGATTTAATGTTTTTTTGGGCAAAGGGGGGTATGATTACCAGATATCCCAGTCACTGTTAGCGATTGGGACCGGTGGTATTTTCGGCCGGGGCCTGGGTAATGGAAAACAAAAGTACCTGTTTTTGCCGGAGTTACAAAATGATTTTATCTTTGCCAACATCGCCGAAGAATTTGGTTTCATTGGCTGTTTGCTGGTTTTGGGCTTGTTTGCTTTTGTTATCTGGCGGGGCTTTCAGATTGCTCAGAAATCTCAGGATACTTTTGCCTATCTGTATACCAGCAGTGTTATGCTGTTGCTGGCATTCCAGGTTTTGGTTAATATCGGCGTGGCATCGGCGATTATCCCAGTAACCGGGATGGCTTTACCCTTTATCAGTGCTGGTGGTTCCTCGATGATCATTCTGTTTGCGATGATGGGACCTATTTTAAATATCTCCAGGAATGTTGAATTCGGCAAGAAATTGGAGCCAAACAGAAAACCCGTACTAAACAAGAAAAAGATTGTGAGGTAGACTGTGAAAGTACTTATTGCAGCAGGCGGAACCGGGGGCCATATTTACCCGGGACTGGCGATCGCTGAAAAAATAAAAAGCAAAAATCCTGGCGCTGAAATTATCTTTATCGGCTCGATGGTGGGGATGGAAAAAAACATTATTCCCCAGCATGGTTATCCAATTGAGTATATTCGGGTCAGAGGCTTTGAGCGAAAAGCCTCATGGGAAACCCTGGCGGCTATTAAAGGAATTTTTGACGGACTCAATGATTCCAAAAAAATAATTAAGAAACATCAGCCGGATCTGGTTATCGGCACCGGCGGTTTTACCGCCGGACCGCTGCTGTTAATCGCCAGCCGGCGTAAAATCAAAACGATGATCCATGAACAAAATGCCTATCCCGGGAAAACAAATCTGATGTTAGGAAACCGGGTCGACCGGATTGCGATTAGTTTTAAAGAGGCTGAGCAATATTTCCCCCAGGAACGGACTTTTCTAGCCGGAAATCCAGTGCGATCAGAGTATCACCAGATTGATCGCAGTGAATTAAGAAAGAATCTGAATCTTTCGGACTCACAGAAAATGGTTTTGATTATGGGTGGCAGCCAGGGCGCTGGTTCGATCAATTTAACCGGAAAAGAACAGTATGAATCGATCAAAAGAGAAGTGGAAAACCTGGGACGCTCGCCATCCGGTCATGTTATTGTGGATGCCTACAGCAATGAGGTGCACCGTCTTTTAGGGGCCGCCGATCTGGTAATCAGTCGTTCCGGAGCGATGTCCGTGGCTGAAATCCAAGCGGTGGGAGTGGCTTCAATTCTGGTTCCCTATCCGATGGCAGCGGGAAATCATCAGGAATTCAATGCTCGGGTAATTACCGATCCGGGCGGTGGGGTTCTCATCAAAGACCAGGACCTGACCGGAGCGCTGCTGATTCAAACAGTCGAGTCTTTACTGGAAGACGATGAAAGACGCCAGAACATGAGCCAAATAGCTAAGAAACAAAGTATTATTAATGCCGGAGATCGGATTTATGACGAAATAAATAAATTAATGGAGAATTAATGAAACGATCAAAGAAAAAAAAACCCAAAGAAAAAAACATCAAAAAACCGCAAAACCACGAGTTGACAAAGCAGGAACTCCGGGAACAACGACGGCGGCAACGAAAAATAAATAAGCGCAAACGTCTGATGAAAGGCCTGATTACAATCCTGATTATTCTGGGGGTAATTGGCATTATCGGTTTTGGTATTTATCAGGCTGTCAATCTGGGTATCTTCAACGTGGCTGAAATCGAAGTGGTTGGAAATGAAATAGTTGATGTTCAGACAGTTGTTGAGGCATCGGGAATAAGTGTTGGGGAGAGTATTTTTTTGATTGACATCAATCAGGCCAATTATAATATTAATGCTTTGATGAATTTGGATGAACTGGAGATTTCTAAGATCATGCCGAATAAGATTCTGATCCGGATGGTGGAGTCAGTGCCAATTTGCGCCGTTAATTACGACAATAAGGTTTATTACCTGACCGAAGATAAAAAGCTGATTGAAGATGGGGAGTACTTAAGAAAAACGGATATCCCACTGGTTTTCGGCAGTGATGTCGTTACCATCTCAGAAATCGGTAAAGAAGTGGTGGTCGAACCTTATTGGCGTTTTGACACCATAATGAACCTCCTGAGAGATTTAAAAAATGACGACAATTTGGGGAAAATATCTGAGGTACGGATGACCGATGTAAACACCTATGAAATTGTCACAAAAAATGGGACCGTTTTTATTCTTTGGGATTATAATAATTATATTGAAAACAAGGCTTATATCCAAACTAACCTGGATAAGAACACCAGCAATATGATTATTAATTTGGCGGCAGGAACAAAGCCAGTCATTAAACCACGCTAAATATTTCAGAACAGCTCACGGTTTCTGCTTTATATATGTTGAACAATAAAATATTGGTGTTATTTTACTTAATTTATTATTCAATAGTTGAAAAATTTGTAAATAAAGGTTAATATAAAGGGGTGAACATTTCTTTAACCAAGAATAAGGGAGAGAAGTGTTATTAAAGATGAAAAAGCAACTGAAACAGATTAAATGTTTCAGGAAAAAAGATACAAGAGATATTAATTTAGAACGAGAAAGCTGTTTAGTAAGAGGAGGAATAAAAGTGTTTGAATTGGATGGAAATTACGATAATTTTGCAAAAATTCGTGTTATAGGTGTCGGTGGTGGCGGAAATAACGCTATTAATCGGATGATTGAAGCCGGGATGAAGGGCGTGGATTTTATCGCGATCAATACCGATAAGCAAGCTCTGGCTCTAGCTTTATCTGAAAAGAAGCTGCAAATCGGTGAAAAAATCACCCAGGGACTTGGTTCCGGGGGCAATCCTGAGATTGGTCAGAAAGCCGCAGAAGAAAGCAAAGATGCCATTGCAGATATGATCAAAGACACTGATCTCCTGTTTTTAACAGCCGGCATGGGCGGCGGAACCGGATCCGGTGCTGCGCCGATTATTGCAAAAATCGCAAAAGACATGGGAATTTTAACTATTGGTGTGGTCACCAAGCCGTTCTCTTTTGAAGGCCGGGTACGGATGCGTAATGCCCAGATCGCCAGCGAATTTTTACAGGAAAATGTCGACTCCCTGGTAACGATCCCAAATGATCGACTATTAAGAATGGCTGATAAATCAACATCGCTGAAAGATGCGTTTAAATTAGCCGATGATGTATTGCTCCAGGGTGTCAAAAGTATCTCGGATCTGATCGCGATGCCAGGGCTGATCAGTCTTGACTTTGCCGATGTTAAAACAATTATGAAAGATACTGGCCTGGCTCATATGGGTGTTGGTCGCGCTACTGGCGATAACCGTGCGGAAGAAGCTGCTAAACAAGCGATTCTCAGCCCCTTGCTGGAAACCCAGATCGATGGGGCAACCGGAGTGTTGCTTAACATCACCGCGGGTGAAGATCTTTCCTTATTTGAAGTTGATAAGGCTGCCAGTATTGCCAGAGAAGCATCTGATCCAGATGCCAACGTTATTTTTGGGGCAACCATTGATGAATCCTTAGGTGATGAAATCAAAATTACAGTTATTGCAACAGGCTTTTTATCCGGCGGTGAAAAAGAAAAGAAAGCCGTTATCAAAAAAGTTGTCAAGAGTGCAAATGAATCGGTTGGTGAGTTTTCAATTCCTGATTTCCTGACCCAAGAATAAAAGCGATGAAATGTCCGTATTGTGCATTCGATGACAGCAAGGTGGTAGATTCACGGCCATCCGAAGAAGGAACGATGATCCGCAGGCGCAGGGAGTGCAACAAGTGTAATAAACGTTTCACGACCTACGAACGGGTAGAAAATATCCCTTTGATTGTTGTAAAAAAAGGTGGTCAGCGAACAGCCTTCGACAAAAATAAAATATTCAATGGCATGATTAAGGCTTGTGAGAAACGGCCTGTTCCCATTGATACCATTAAAACAGTGGTGGATGACCTGGAACGGAGTCTGTATCAGAGCGAAATGAAAGAAGTACCATCTTCACTGATTGGGGAACAGGTCATGGTTGCCTTAAAAAGTATGGATCAGGTCGCCTACGTCCGTTTTGCTTCTGTCTATCGGCAGTTTAAGGATGTTGCTTCTTTTATGGATGAACTGGAACGATTAATTTCAGAAAAACAGGCAGAGGGTGTGCATGAAACAGTTTGAAAAAATCGTAAGCAGTGAAGTCATTTATAATGGCCGGATTGTCAAGCTGCAGATCGATGAGGTTGAGCTTCCAGATGGTAGTTTATCGAAACGGGAGATTGTTTCCCACCAGGAAGCAGTCGCCGTTTTAGCGATTAAAGATGGACAAATGATCTTTGTGAAACAATACCGGATTGCCAGCCAGCAGTTGCTGACCGAAATCCCTGCCGGCCTGCTGGAAGATGGAGAAGAGCCGGAAGAGGCCGCTATCCGGGAATGCCGGGAAGAAATCGGTTATCGTCCGTTAAATCTCTATAAATTAGGAGACTTTATTCCGACCCCTGGTTATTGCACCGAGAAAATTACCCTGTTTTGCGCCACCGAATTTGAGCGTGATCCCCTGGAAGAAGACCCGGATGAATTTATCAAAGTCGTTAAAATTCCAGTGCGAACCGCTCGAACCCTGTTTATCAACGGACAGTTCATTGACGGTAAAACCGTGGCCGCATTGGGGTATTATTTTTCCATTGCCGCCAGAAAGCAATTATAAAGAAATAATAATGTTCAATGAGGATAGATGGTTTATTTCGATGCAGAGCATTAGAATAAATCATCTATTTTGTATTATGCAACATCGCTTTCAATCATATAATTAACAATTAATGATCGGAGCATGAAAAAATAAAATTGGTTACATCAGACCGTGATTTAAATGGAATCTCAGGTTTGAATAAATCAAAACTACGACGTCAAATTACGAGGTGAAGAGATAATGTTTAATTTTACACCGGACTATTTTTATAATTTAATACTGAGCCTTCCGGGAATATTGATAGCCATCAGTTTCCATGAAATGGCACATGGTTATGCCGCTGATTCAATGGGCGATCCAACCCCTAAAAATGCCGGACGGTTGACCTTAAACCCCCTTAAACACATCGATCCATTGGGCTTTATATCGATGTTGTTATTTCGATTCGGCTGGGCCAAACCGGTGCCAGTGAATCCTGGAAATTTTAAAGATCGCAAAAAGGGGATGATTGTGGTATCTTTAGCTGGGGTGCTTACCAATCTGTTGCTGGCATTTTTTGGAATGGCCGCGTATCTGGCCGTGGTGCCGCTAAACAATGAAGTGTTGATGCTGGTATTGCAGTATATTTATATTTATAACATCATGTTTGCGGTATTTAATATTATACCCATTCCGCCACTGGACGGGTCCCAGATACTGGTCTTGTTTTTACCGCCCAAAGCACTGATGACTTATTATAAATATCAGCGTTATGGCATGATCGCGATTTTTGTTCTGGCTTTTACCGGTTTATTGGGAATGATAATTAATCCCGTCATTAATGGGATATCGAGTCTGTTTTTTGCAATTCTTTTGCCGATTTTTAATCTGATCTGGTCCTGATTATGACATATGCAGTTAGCCTGGATACTTTTGAAGGTCCCCTGGATCTGTTAATCAATCTGATCCAGAAAAACAAGATCGATATTTACGATATTCCCATTGCAACTATCACCAATCAATATTTAATGCAGATCCGAACCTGGCAGGATATGGATATGGATGTCGCCAGTGATTTTATTGTCATGGCCGCAAGACTGCTAGAAATAAAGGCAAAGGCGTTACTGCCGAAAAACGAAACTGATCACGAAGACAACGAAGACCTGCAGGCCAAACTGGTTCGACAATTGGTGGAATATAAGATCTTTAAAGAGATCAGCCGTTATTTTCAAACTCGGGAACAGGTCGAACTTGGCGCCATTTATCGAGACCCTGAGTATATTCCTCAAAATACTGAGGCGGTTCCGCTGGTCATTGATCCTTATTCCCTTGAACAATGCTTTAAACAGCTGTTGTTTCAGAAAGAAGAGGAGTTGGAGGCCATTGCTCCACCCCAGAGGATTGTCCGGGAATTATTCAGTATTGAAGAAAAGATCGCTGAAATAACCGATATTCTGATTCAGGCGGGAGACGCGGGAGTCAGTTTTTCAGAGCTGCTCCACGCGGACATTTCCAGGGAAGAGGTGGTAGTAACCTTACTGTCCCTGCTTGAGATGGTTAAGACCAGCGGTTTGCGGCTGCTTCAAAATCGGGTATTTATCGATTTTCAGATTCACAGGGAGGTGGAAAACAATGAACAGTGATGAACTGGCAGGGATCATCGAAGGCATCCTTTTTGGCGCAGGAGATGGGGTTTCGATGACAGATCTGTGCCGATGTCTGGATAAACCGGCAGCGGAAGTGCAGTTTGCCATGGAAATACTAAAACAGGATTATCAATCTAAAGCAAGGGGTATACGTCTGGTTCAAATCAAGGATACCTATCAGCTTTCGACAAAACCCGAATATTATGGGTATATCAAAGAAATTACCAGACATCAGGAAAAAACCGGTTTATCCCGGGCGGCCCTGGAAACTCTGGCGATTATTGCCTACCGTCAGCCGGTTACCCGGCTGACGGTTGATGAACTGCGAGGCGTCAGCTCCAGCAGCGCCATCCAGCGTTTGCTGGATCGGGGACTGATCTGCGATGGCGGAAGACTGGAAGCACCGGGTCGACCGATTCTCTATAAAACAACCAATGCCTTTCTAAAAACAATGGGTTTTACCAGTCTTAAAGAGATGCCGGAATTTGAGGTGTTTTCCCAGGGCAAACAGGAAAGTTTTAACCTGGAGTTACTCAATAGTGAATCCGATAAAAAAGATGGTTCCAGTGAAGAGTTACTGGCGGTCATGTTGGAAAAAACCATGGGCGATGCCCGGATTTTGGAGGCGGCCCAGTGAGAATTCAGAAATTCATGGCCCAATGCGGGGTCGCTTCCCGAAGAAAATCCGAGGAATTGATTCAAAAAGGATTGGTGCAGATCAATGGCATCACCATCCGGGAACCAGGTTTTCCGATTGATCCCCAAAAAGATGAAATTACCGTCGCAGGAAAAAGATTGAATGAAGCGACAAAAATCTATATCATGGTTAATAAACCCAAAGGGGTTTTATCAACTTCCGAAGATACCCATGGACGTCAGCGAGTGCTGGATCTGGTCCCGATCAAAGAACGGCTTTACACCGTCGGACGATTGGATATGGATACCGAAGGGCTACTGTTACTGACAAATGACGGCGATCTGACCTTCTATCTGACACACCCCAGCCATGAGTTTGGCAAAACCTATGTAGGTCTGGTCAAAGGCTGTCCGGATAAAAGCAGTCTGGAGTCGTTTAGCCATGGCATGGCGATCGAGGATTACCGGACCGCCCCGGCAAGTATTAAGATTTTAAAAGTGAATCAGGATACCAGTCTACTGGAAATGCGGATTCACGAAGGGAAAAAAAGACAGATCCGTAAAATGTGTGCCGCTATGGGCCACCCGATTATTGATTTAAAGCGGGTAGCTGTCGGTGATCTGACCTTGGGGAGTTTAAAACCCGGAGAATGGCGGTATTTAAATAATGACGAAATTACTTATTTAAAAGGAGAAAACAGATGATAAAAATAGGATTTCCACGAGCATTTAGTCAAATTCAGGCATTGTTTCCAGAAAAAGAAAAAGAACGGGATTTATATATTGTGGCCGAGGATACGGCCAAATCTGAAATTCTGGGCGCCGTTCGTTTTTTCTATGGGGCCGAACAGGTTGAAATTTACGAGATGATCATGACCTTTCAGGGCGATCAGGCGATGGCTGTTTTTGACGGAATCATCCGAACCTTGCTTTATAAGATGGCAGAAGAAGGGTGTACCGCCCTGTCGGTCAAGGGGGCCACGGGTGAATTTGCGACATATTTTAAAGACCATGGTTTTACCGAAGCAGAGGAAGGGCTGATCCATCGGGCTTTCGTTGGAGAATTCTTCAAGCCCTGTGCAGGCTGCAGTGAAAAATAGACCGCTGCGAGTTACTGATCTGGCGTGGGATTTTTTGCGACCGGTTATTGATCCCGGTGATATTGTGGTGGATGCCACTGCCGGAACGGGTCAGGATACCCTCTTTCTCTGCCAATGTGTGGGAGAAACCGGCCGGGTTTTTGCCTTTGACATTCAGGCGGCCGCTTTGCAGCAAACAAGAGAAAATCTGGAAAAAAGCGGGTCTGCCGACCAGGTCACCCTGATTAATCAAAGCCACGAATTTATGGTACCGGTTTTGCAGGCGGCCGCTGTTGAGGAACAAGCTGTTAAAGCAATTATGTTTAACTTGGGTTATTTTCCGGGCGGTGATCAAACCATCACCACCCAGCTTGAAACAACCATGATTGCACTGGAGGGGGCATTATCCTTATTGACAACCGGCGGATTAATAACACTGTGCCTCTATCCCGGGCATCCCCGGGGAGGTGCCGAAGCACAGGCCGTGATTAGATGGTGTGAGGCCCTGGAATCGCCTTTTGTAGCCCATCATTTTCGCACCTTGAATCGAAAAGCTCCGCCCACACTGGTCATGATCCAGAGAACGAGGTAGATATGAAAGACGTTTCAAGTGTAAAAGAATGCCGAGATATTTTTTCGGCAATTAAGAAGCGTTATCCTAAACTCAGTAAATCCCATAAACTGATTGCTGACTATATGCTGAGTCATTATGAGCGCGTTTCTGAAATGTCTGCGGTGACGGTGGCCAAAAGTGTTGGTGTCAGTGAAGCAACCGTGGTTCGTTTTTCGGTTACTCTGGGTTATGAAGGCTACCCGGAATTCCGGCGGGCAATAAAAAATGAGATCAACAGTAAACTGACAACCATTGAACGCATCGATATGACTTTGAGAAACGAGCAAAAAGAAAAGGCGCTTCAGGATACGGTGCATAATGTTTTGAAATCAGATCTGTCAAATATTAACGCCACCTTTGAGGAATTTGACTATGAAATTTTCAAGTCCTGTATTGACTTGATCTTAGCTGCCCGGAAGGTCATTATCATCGGCTTTCGAACCACTACCCTGTTAACTGAGCATCTGGGTTATTATCTCAATCTGATTCTGGACAATGTCCGAGTCGTCAATTATGGGGTTTCCGATATCTATGAGCATTTAATCCGGGTTAATGAAGAAGATGTGGTCATCGCCATCAGTTTTCCCCGTTATGCCCAAAAAACCTATGAAGCGGTTGAATTTTTGAAGAATAAAGGGGTAAAAATCATTACGATTTCGGACAATGAGAATGCCCCCATTAATGTCTTTACCCAACATCGGCTGATTGCCAAAAGCAATGTTTACTCGTTTGTGGATTCGCTGGTGGCACCGCTTTCGTTGATCAACGCGCTAGTGATTTCGGTGGGGCTTAGAAATATCGGCAAAACAAAAGAAACCTTTAATGAACTTGAAGAAATATGGCGAGAACATTATATCTATACCGGCGATGAATTGGAAAATAGTTCACGAAAGGACAAAGAATAATCAATGAGTAGAATAGCAGTAATTGGAGGCGGCCCTGGCGGCATGATGGCGGCGGTTGTGGCGGTCGAAAAGGGACATCAGGTTGATTTATTCGACAGCAACGAAAAGCTGGGAAAAAAACTGTACATCACCGGAAAGGGACGCTGCAATCTGACCAATGCTGTTGACATCAGCGACTATTTTGACAGCATTGTCCATAATCACAGCTTTATGTACAGTGCCTTATATTCGTACACAAATGCAGATTTTATGGCCTTTCTGGAAAATAATGGGGTACCCTTAAAAACAGAACGGGGGGACCGGGTTTTTCCGGTTTCGGATAAATCCAGTGATGTGATCAGTGCTTTTAAAACGGCGTTGAAACACAATCGCTGCCAGGTGTATTTAAACACGAAAATAACCGATCTGTTAATTAAAAATAACAGCATCAACGGAATTGTCCTGGAAAAAGGCGAAACCAGGAATTACGATGCAGTGATCCTGGCATGTGGCGGAAAGAGTTATCCGTCCACCGGTTCAGACGGTAATATTTTTAAGATCTTAGAAAAATGGGGTCATCAGATCACCCCTCTGGCGCCAGGTCTGGTACCTATTAATACTAAAGAAGATTGGCCCCGAGATCTTCAGGGACTGGCCCTGAAAAATGTGGTCTTAACCCTGTATAAAAAAATGCCAAAGGGACAAAAGAAGGTTAAATCAATGTTGGGGGAGATGCTGTTTACCCATTTTGGCGTGTCCGGACCACTGGTTTTATCATTGAGCTCCGAAATGATCGGGAATACCAAAGATTTCAGTCTGGAATTGGATTTAAAACCAGCTTTAAGTATCGAACAAATGGATGCCCGGATTCAACGGGACTTCCTTAAATATCAGAACAAAGATTTTGGAAATGCGCTGGGGGATTTATTACCAGCCAAAATGATTCCGGTGATGGTGGCGCTGTCAGGGATTGACCCGGCCGTCAAGGTTAACCAGATCACCAAAGAGCAGCGACAAAAACTGGTGGAGTGTTTCAAACAGTTAAAGATCGGCATTGCCGGATTGCGGGATTTTACCGAAGCCATCATCACAGTTGGTGGTGTGAACGTAAAAGAAGTTGACCCGGGAACGATGGAATCAAAACTGATTAAAAATCTCTATGTCGCTGGGGAGATGCTGGATGTGGACGCCCTGACTGGTGGCTATAATATCCAAATTGCAGTTTCCACTGGTTGGTTGGCCGGGAACTCGATTGAATAATTTTATGTAAGAAGTTGGATGGGGGAGAGTAAGATGCAAATTGCCATTGATGGTCCTGCCGGTGCAGGAAAAAGTACCTTAGCAAAAAAAATAGCAGCAGCCTATAAGATGACCTATCTGGATACCGGTGCCATGTATCGCTGTATTGCTCATTGCGTTTTAAATCAGATCGGTGATCGTTTTGATAATGAGGCAGAGATTGTCAAAATTGCCCGGCGCACAGTGATCCGGTTTGAAGGCGATCAGGTGTTTTGTAATGATCAAGACGTTACCAGCGAAATAAGAACCCCTCTGGTTTCCCGGCATACCTCTGAAGTGGCCAGGATTAAAGAAGTCCGGGATCTGATGGTTGCTCAACAGCGGGAATATGCAAAAGATCATGCTGTAGTCATGGATGGCAGAGATATCAGTTCGGTGGTCTTGCCGGATGCAGAGCTTAAGTTTTTTCTGGATGCCGACGTTCTGGAACGGGCGCAGCGAAGAAAAAAAGAAATGGATGAAAAAGGGAACGCTAAAGTCCTGGAAGAAATAAAAACCGATATCGAAAATCGCGATAGCAATGACCGAAACCGATCAGAAGGACCATTGGTAAAGGTTGCCGATGCCATTGTTATTGACACAACCGGAAAGAGTATTGAAGAAGTTTACAAAGAAATGAAAATTCATATTGACGAGGCCCGCCGATGATTTATAAAATCGGCCGATTCTTAACCTATCTGCTCAGTTTGATTCTCTTTCGGATCACAATTACCGGCCGGGAAAATATTCCGGAGCACGGTGGTGCGCTAATCTGTCCCAACCACATCAGTAATATCGATCCAGTGGTGATTTCATTTACTACCTCCCGGGAAATTCATTACATGGCCAAGGCGGAGCTCTTTAAAAACCCGCTTTTGAGCTGGTTTTTCAAAAAGGTCAACGCCTTTCCGGTGAATCGGGAAAAGGTTGGAGTGGAAACCATCAAGACATCCTTAAAGATTCTCAAGGAAGATAAAATTCTGGGGATTTTTCCGGAGGGTCACCGGGTCAATCCGGAAGACCGGACTCCGCCAGCCAGCGGTTTTGTGGTTTTTGCGATCAAGACAAAATCACCGATTATTCCGGTGCGAATCAGAGGAAAATACAGCTTTAGAGGTAAAATAGAAATTATTATTGGTAAACCTGTTTATCTGGAAGAATATTATGGGAAAAAACTGTCTGATGAAGAAACCCGGCAATTAAGCGAAAAAATTATGGATACGGTCTATGGATTGGAATTGACTTGAGGTTAACATGGAGATAATCATCGCAGAAAAGGCTGGCTATTGTTTTGGTATCGAAAATGCCATGAAAATGGTTCGGGATACCATCGAATCTGGTCAGGAAAAAATATATACGCTAGGTCCCATCAGTCACAATACCCAGGAGACCAGGCGTCTGGCCGATCAGGGGGTGGTGATAATTGAGGATGGCGATGTCGAAAATTTAGAAACCGGCTGTATTATCCTTCGTTCCCACGGGGTCGGTAAGGAAATTATTGACACCATTAATCAAAAGGGCCTCCCGATTATTAATGCCACCTGCCCCTTTGTTCGGGCGGTTCAAAAAAAAGTGGAAAGCTATGATGCCGCAGGTTATCAGATTGTCATTGTCGGAAATAAGGATCATCCTGAGGTTGTTGGAGCAAATGGCTGGTGTCGGGATAAAGCTTTAATAATTAATGATATAAATCAGTTGGAAAATATTGAAAGTTATGATAGAATATGTATCGTGGCTCAGACCACCATCATCGAATCCAGATTCAATGAAATTTGTGGTGCGATCAAGTCAAGAGTCAATGAAGTAGTTATATTTAATACTATTTGCAGTGCCACCGCTGAAAGACAAGCAGCGGCAGCGAAAACTGCAAAAGAAGTAGAATATATGATCGAAAATTGGTATTACCGCAGGGGCATCAACACCGGATTGGATCGTTAAGGAGGTATTGGAAGGTATGGAAGAGCAAAACAAAATTGCTGAGGAAAACGTAGTCGTAGAAGTGGCGACTGAAGAACAGCCAACTGTTGTAGTTGAGGAAGTGGTGGAAACCATTGAAAAAGACGAATATGATGATGCAAATTTCGATTTCGCTGCAGAAATTGAAGAGTCATTAAAAACAATTCGTCGAGGTGCTGAAATCGAAGGCGAAGTTATTCACATTGCTGAAGATGAAGTGATCTTAAACATTGGCTACAAAGCAGATGGTATCATCAAAAAGAATGATTTCACATGGAGAAGCGATGAGGTATTATCTGAACTTGTACAATTAGGAGACAAAGTTTGGTGTATCGTAACTGATTTAAATGAAGGTTCTGGAAATGTAAAACTTTCAAAAATCAAATATGATAACCGTCTCGTACAAAAACAGTTAAGTGACGCCTTTGATAATAAAACGATCTTAGAAGGAACAATCAAAGATATTTCTGGAAATGGTTTAATTGTCGATATCGGATTTACTGATATTTATATGCCAGCTTCACAATATCATGTTCGTTACGTTAAAGACTTGAACACCCTGATCGGCGAAAAAGTTAAGGGTATCATCATTGATTACAACCCAAAACGACGTCGTGCGATTCTTTC
>PGZR01000187.1 GCA_002841405.1 Firmicutes bacterium HGW-Firmicutes-4
AATCACGATGGTTTTCGGAAATGATCTTATCGACGACCTGGAGTTCCAATAAATCCTGGGCCGTCAGCTTCAGACAATTGGCGGCTTCTTTGGTTTTGGAGGCATCCTTCCAGAGAATACTGGCGCAGCCTTCCGGTGAGATCACCGAGTAAATGGCATTTTCCAGCATCCAGACTTCATCAGCCACGCCCAGAGCCAGAGCCCCGCCGCTGCCGCCTTCGCCAATGATAATAGACAGGATCGGCACTTTAAGGCCCATCATTTCCATCAAATTGTTAGCAATGGCATGACCCTGGCCCCGTTCTTCAGCACCGATACCGCAAAATGCGCCGGAAGTATCAATCAGGCAGACTATCGGACGATTGAATTTTTCCGCCAGTTTCATCTGCCGCAGGGCTTTTCGGTAGCCTTCAGGATGGGAAGAGCCAAAGTTGCGTTTAACCCGGGATTTCGTATTTTTACCCCGTTCCTGGGCTATAATCGTCACGGGCATGTCCATCAACATCCCCAGTCCGGCAATCATCGCCGGATCGTCTCCGAAACAGCGGTCGCCGTGCAGTTCGATAAAATCGGTAAACAGATTATCAATAAAATCCTGTCCGGTCGGGCGCGTCTTTTTACGAGCCAGGGCGACCCGTTTATATGCTTCCATCTTGATCACCGCCTTTGGGAATCTGGTGCAGGGTTAATAGCCGCTTCACCGTTTCTTTTTGGATACTGCGGGGCACTATCGCATCCACAAATCCTTTTTCCAGTAAAAATTCAGCCCGTTGAAAGCCCTTCGGCAATCGCTGTCGAATGGTTTGTTCAATCACCCGGGGACCGGCAAAGGCAATCAACGCTTCCGGTTCGGCCAGAATAATATCACCTTCCATGGCAAAACTGGCGGTGACACCGCCGGTGGTCGGGTCGGTCAGAATCGTCAGGTAGAGCAAACCAGCATCGCTGTGACGTTTGACGGCGCCGCTGGTTTTGGCCATCTGCATCAGGGCCAGCATCCCTTCCTGCATCCGGGCGCCGCCGGAGACGGTGTAGCCAATCACCGGCAGCCGATGCTTAAGGGCATATTCAAAGATCAGGGTGATTTTTTCACCCACCACCTGACCCATACTGCCCATCATAAAGGTAGCCTCCATGACGAATAGAGCCACCTTGTGATTGTCAATTTTTCCAGTGCCAATAATGACCCCTTCGTTTTCGTGGCTGAATAGGGTGGCTTGCTCCAGCTTTTCATCGTATCCGGGAAAGTCCAGGCGATTGGTTGAGGACAGCTCGTGATACTGCTCCACAAAGGTATCCTGATCAATAATCATATTCAGGCGTTGTCGGGCATTGATGCGAAAATGGTGACCACATTTAGGACAGACATGGAAGTTATTTTCTAAATCTGAAGTGAAGCTCAATTGTTTACAGGACGGACAACTCCGACACAGTTCCGAGGGAATGGCCGGATCCGTTTTGCGTTTAATCCGATGTTGGGCTTCCAGTTCATTTTTTGGTTTTTTAAATAGACCTTTATTTAGCATTTAAAACCTCCATTTCTATTCAGACAAGGGTTTGCCGAATTCATTTTCCATAAAATCGGTATAATAATCTCCCGCAATAAATAAGGGATGACTGAGGATATCCAACTGCACCTGACTGGTATGGTCGATGCCTTCAATGACCAGCTCGCACAGAGCGGCCTTCATTTTCCGGATCGTCAGCTCCCGGGTTTTAGAATGGACAATCAGCTTGCCGACCATCGAGTCGTAATAGGGGGGGATCGAATAACCCTGATAGAGCAGGGTGTCAAAACGCACCCAGGGACCACCGGGAACATGCAAAAAACTGATGGTTCCGCAGTTGGGCCGAAAATCCAGCAACGGGTTTTCGGCATTGATCCGGCATTCAATGGCGTGACCTTGAATATGGACGTCTTCCTGACCAAAGGTCAGGGGCAGCCCGGCGGCAATCCGGATCTGCCATTTGACAATATCGACCCCGGTGACCATTTCGGTAATCGGATGTTCAACCTGTAGCCGGGTATTCATTTCCATAAAATAGAAATGACCCTGGGCATCCATTAAGAACTCAATCGTACCGGCATTTTCATAGCCGATGGCCAGCGCTGCCTGACGGGAAACTGCCATCATGGCCTGACGGATTTCCGGGGTCAGGGATGGGGAAGGGCTTTCTTCCAGCAGTTTCTGATTTTTACGCTGGATTGAACATTCCCGTTCACCCAGCGCCACCACATGCTGATGCGAATCGCACAGCAGCTGAATTTCGATATGTTTGACCCGGGTTAAAAACTTTTCCAGATAAACGCCATCGTCATTGAAGGCATTTTGCGCTTCCTGACGGGCCAGGGCGTATTCGTTGAGAAAATCCTCGGATCGTTCGACCAGCCGGATGCCCTTGCCACCACCGCCGGAGCGGGCTTTGACTAACAGCGGATAGCCGATTTCATCGGCTCTTTGATGTGCCATGTCTGGATCGTTTAGAATATCGGTGCCGGGGACAATCGGGACGCCGGCCGCCGCCATGGTGGCGCGGGCCTGGTCCTTATCGCCCATTTTCTGGATGATTTCCCAGCTCGGCCCAATAAAGGCGATGCCGCATTGGGCGCACAGCCGGGCGAACTTGGGGTTTTCCGAAAGCAGTCCGTAGCCGGGATGGATGGCTTCGGCTCCGGTTAATACCGCCGCTGATAAGATCGCCGAAATGTTTAGATAAGAGTCAGAGACAGCTGCTGGTCCGATACAAATACTTTCATCGGCCAGGCTGACATGGAGGCTGTTTTCATCAGCGGTGGAGAAGACGGCAACGGTGGCCACGCCCATTTCTTTACAGGCACGGATAATCCGCAGGGCAATTTCGCCCCGG
>PGZR01000188.1 GCA_002841405.1 Firmicutes bacterium HGW-Firmicutes-4
AAAATTCCAGATTTCCAATATTAAATTGAGTTTTCAAAAAAAAACCTCCTCTGCAATTATTCTTGCGATTGGAGGTTATCATAGCATATTGAGAATAAAGCTGTAAAGAAAAAGCTAAATCTCGGTGATTTTTTCAGGATTTTCCGGTTTTGTTTTAAGAAATAATGGTTTAAGAAAAGACCACTTGGTTTCAGCAGTAAGGATCCCCATAAAAATGATCAGACAGCCCAAAAACATCAGGGAAGTAAAGTTATCATTAAGGATAAGAATCGATAACAGGCTACCAAAAACGGCCTCCAGACTGAGAATAATGGCGGCATGGGTGGAATTGGTATATTTTTGTGCTACCGTCTGTCCCAAAAATGCCAGGAAGGTGCAGAATATCCCCAAATATAAGCCATTCAAAAGACCGGGCACCGGGATGGCCAGGGTAAATTCACCGGAAATAAGCACGTAGGCCAGAGAAACCGCCGCCGCAAAGCCAAGTTGTATCACCGTCAGGGCAATGGGATCATGCTGCTTTGAGTAGATTCCCACCACGACAATGTGACAGGCATATAAAAAGGCACAAAGGACCGTCAAGGCATCCCCGGGATTAAATGAAAAACCAACCGAAAAATCGATGGTCAGCAGGGCCAGTCCCAGCAGCATAATAAAGGCTGCTGCGAAATTATACTGATCAGGCCGCTGTTTTTTGACTGCCCAATAAATAAAGGGGACCATAATGACATTGGTGGCAGTTAAAAAGGCCTGCTTACCGGCCAGCATATATTGCAGGCCAATCATCTGGGCGGCAAAGGCGGTAAACAGAAAAAATCCGATCACACAACCGGCCTTAATGGTTTCTTTAGAGATGTTTTTTAAGTTTTTCCGGAAAATAAATCCGGATAATAGAGCGGCGACCGTAAATCTGACCGCCATCAGCATCATCGGTGACATCGAATCCAGGGCATTTTTTGAAGCAACAAAACCGCTGCCCCAGACAAATGCCACGGCCACGAGACCCAGATCAGCTAAAAGTGCTTGTTTTTTTGTTTTTTCCATGGTGACTTCCTTTCTAGAGGTACTCTATTAATTATAACTAAAAAGATCGGAGTTGGCAAAAATATTTTGGTTTCCATGATTAAAATGAGTTATAATAATAGAAAAGTTTAAAATCACATAAGGAAGAATAAATGAAACTTGTACTGGTAAGACATGTCGAAACATATGGAAATGTGGAGCATCGCCTCAATGGCCACACCGAATCTGATTACACCCTGCGGGGCAAAGCGATGAAGGAAATACTCGTAAACGAGTTGGTTGTTCTAAATGAAAAACTGTCGTTTAACAAAATTTATGCCAGCCCTACCACCCGGGCCTTTAAAATTGCCGAGGCGGTGGGGAATTCAACCGGAATGGAGATCCTGGTGGATCCGCGACTGCGGGAATTTAATTTTGGTATTTTCGAAGGTAAAACCCGGGACGAATGTATTGAAATTTTTGAGACAGAGTGGGATCACTGGATGGCCAACTATATTGAATATCCGGTCCCTGAAGGGCAGAGCCAACGGGAGTATCATGACCTGTGCGCCGAATTTTTAACTGAATTGAATGATGATGAAACGGTTTTGATCGTTGCCCATGGTGGTACTATTCATGGGATGCTGACCAATATGCTGAATTTGCCACTTGACTGTAAATGGCATTTTGACATCAAATTGGGGAGTATTACCATTATCGACTATAATCATGGCTTTGGGATGCTCTCGCACATGACAACCCCCCCCTATGATGAGTTAATACCTTATGACACACCTTTAACCGATGCTAAAAAATCGGCCATGCGAGCTGCTGCGCGAGTGGAAGCAAAAACTAAAGCAGCCAACAAAAAAAAGAAATAGAAAACCAGCACCAGAAAGGAAATAACATGCTCGTAGTCGCTTATGATAATCGCAGTGAAATTGAAATAGCTGACGCCATCCTTGAAGAGCTCGAAGACGCCATGGTGCGGACTCTGCTCCACCAGGAAATTGAAGTGGAGTGTGAGGTGAGCTTTTCATTTGTCAGCACTGCTGAAATAAAAGAACTCAACAGGGATTATCGTGATAAAGATGCCGTTACTGACGTACTGTCTTTTCCAATGTATGAGGCTTTTATCCTCAATCGGGAAACCATCATTAAAAATAATCCCTTTTTGCCCTTGCTGCTCGGGGATGTTGTCATCTGCCTTGAGCAGGCCGAAACCCAGGCCCAAGAATACGGTAATACTCTGACCCGGGAGCTTTCTTATCTGTCGGTGCATAGTATCTTACATCTGTTGGCTTATGACCATATGGAAGACGACGAAAAATCCCAGATGCGACGGATCGAAAAAGAAATTATGGGAGATGACTAGAATTTCCTTAAACCAGAAAACAGACAACGACGCGATCCTAATCAGAACAGAATCAGGAGGTGGGAAAGATCAGACGAAAGTTAAAAAAGAGTTTTTCTTTTGCCATCGAAGGTATTTTATACACCCTTAAATCCCAGCCCAACATGCGGATTCACTTCGGCGTTGGGATCTTAGCAGTGGCTTTCGGTTTTGTTTTTAAAATCGAAAGCTATGAATGGTTAGCCCTGGTGATTGTGATTGGCTTTGTATTTATCCTGGAAATTATTAACACCGCCATCGAAACCCTGGTCGATCTTTATACCGAGGAATACCACCATCTGGCCAAGGTCGCCAAAGACACCGCTGCCGGCGCCGTTATGGTGGCTGCGATTATGTCAGTTTGCGTAGGACTGATTATCTTTTTACCGAAAATTATCAATTGGTTTTTTTAACCAGAGAAAGAATGTGAATGATGAACGAAAACTTTAAATCCGGATTTATCAGCA
>PGZR01000189.1 GCA_002841405.1 Firmicutes bacterium HGW-Firmicutes-4
TCGCTTCCTGACAACCCCTACAAGTCTCTTTCTGACGAGTACTTTAAAAAAGGGCCTGGCTCAATTTTCACCTTTGGCATCAAAGGCGGCATCGCCGCGGCCCGGAAATTTATTGACAGTCTGACCCTGTTTACCCATCTGGCCAACGTCGCCGATGCCAAATCGCTGGTGATCCATCCGGCTACCACCACCCATCAGCAGCTTTCCGGAGACGACCTGATTGCCGCTGGTATCAGCGAAGATATGATCCGTTTATCGATCGGTCTGGAACACAGCGACGATATCCTGGCCGATCTGGACCAGGCCTTAACCAAAGCCCTTTAGTTTTTTAATTAATCACCCGGAGGTGAACCTATGCCAATCAAAATACCCAATAGCCTGCCGGCCAGTCAGATTCTGACCAATGAAAACATCTTTGTAATGGATGCCGACCGCGCCAGTCATCAGGACATCCGGCCCTTGAAAATCGCCATCCTTAACCTGATGCCCACCAAAATTTCCACCGAAACCCAGCTGTTACGGTTGCTGGGAAATACCCCCCTGCAAATAGAAGTGACCCTGCTGCAAACCAAAACCTACGAGAGCAAAAACACCTCATCCGAACATCTGGGCTCTTTCTATTGTTATTTTGAAGATGTTAAGGAACAGCGCTTTGATGGACTGATCATCACCGGAGCTCCCATTGAAACGCTGGAATTTGAAGCGGTGGACTACTGGGATGAGCTCACCCAGATTATGGACTGGAGTAAAACCAACGTCTTTTCCACCCTACACATCTGCTGGGGTGCTCAGGCCGGTCTCTATTATCATTATGGGATAGGGAAGTATTTGTTACCAGAAAAAGCCTTTGGTGTTTTTGAACACCACCTGGAAAAGGGCTATGTCAAACTCTTTCGGGGCTTTGATGACACCTTTTATGTGCCCCATTCCCGGCACACCGGGATTCACCGGGAACTCATAGATGCCCACCCGGATCTCGAGGTGATGGCCACATCTGATGATGCCGGGGTCTATATCGCCACCGCTCAAAACGGCCGCCAGATATTTGTCACCGGTCATAGTGAATATGATCCCGAAACATTAAAAGGCGAATATGACCGGGATATTTCCCAGGGTAAACCGATTAATGTCCCGATCAACTATTATCCCGATGATGATCCTACCCAGCCCCCGGTGGTGCGCTGGCGGGGCCATGCCAACCTGTTATTCAGTAACTGGCTTAATTACTACGTTTATCAGGAAACGCCGTATGAATTATCTGACGCCGCATTTTAAGGGCATTATAAAAGCGCAGGTTGCCCTGCGCTTCTTTATTTTAATATAATGCTTTTTTCTTTAACAGCACGACCTTGAATTTCCAGCCGTTTTCTTTGGCTGCTGATTTAACGATCTGATTTAACTTTCCCAGATCAAAATCATATTCATAAGCCTTCCCGTCGGCACTGTATTGAACCGCCTTTACCTTACGGGATAAGGTTGACCCGCTTTGAGAAAAGCTCTCACTGCTGAATCCGAAGGAAAAACCGCTTTTAATTTCTTTGGTCAGCTCCCAAAAATAAATGGTCTGATCCTTTTCACTCAGCAGGATGGCATTTTCATAATGAATCTTTATTTTACCGGTTGGGTGTTTGGCATCCAGTAATTCCTGATCCACCGAAATATCCGTTACTCCACTAGTTTTATGAAGAATTCCGATTTCTTCATACTGTCTGATAATGTTGGCAATGATTTCATTTTTTTCCATAATTCAATCGATCCCTCACTGCCAGTGCTTTATTTAACAACAAATTCGTTGACCGTATCAGGCTCTTCGCGGTCATCAATATAGATTTCGACTGCATAATTACCCGGTGCGGTAACCAATTCGGCCGGGAGAATCCCCCATAGCGGTGCATCGCTGACATCGCCGTTATTGATGGTAACAGAATCCACTTCCTGTCCTTCTAAATACCAGATGAAGGTTATATCAGTGTCATCGGGCGCGTTATGTAATTCAGCCGCCACATAGACATCGGTATTGACCGGAAACGCGGTGACCTCATCAATCGGCAGGGAACTTTCATCCACTCCCGTTGTCATCACCGCATTACTGACATTGGCGGTGGTTGAACTGCAGCTGGCCCCCATAAAAAGCACTGACACCAACATAATGGTTATGGCCAAAAGATAAATTGTTAATTTATTTTTTTTCATGACTTTTTTCCTCCTGAATGATAATTATTACGCGAATAGCTGGAATCCCATTTCTGCACATTATTCTAGTTTCACTGACCGCAGCTTGACTGGCTAATTGATCTGCAATCGATTTCACAAGATGCTGCCAAACCTACCTGTCCGTCCTTTTGATAAATCCCTGTTTTTCGCTTAACCCTCCCTTTTATAAAAAGATAATCTGTTCTCGATCCATACTATTTCCGTATACTTATTTTACCACATTTTTAACTAAATAAACATTCCCTGGTTTGCATTTCAGCAAACAAAAAACTCAAGCGTGAAATCTCTTGAGTTTTTATTATCTTCCTAATTCGTCTCGTTGGCTTGCTTCCGGTTTTTTAACGCCTTCATCACGTCAAAATAGCGATAGGTAATGGTTTCGATCAGTGAAATGATATCGTCCGCCGTTTCCATTTCTTTCCGTTTCATAATCAGCGCATCGGCAATCAGCAGTGACAACCGCCGGGCACAGTTCCGGCTAACCGGATTCTTGATCACATCAAAATCTGGCAGTGGAACAATCCCGCCCACCCGACTGACAATCTGGCAGCCAGCGAAGCCGCAGGCCTCTTTGATATAGGTTCGCAGCAAATCATCGCGATACTCGGTGTACTCGCGATACATCGGCTTGGCATCCTGATCCCAG
>PGZR01000045.1 GCA_002841405.1 Firmicutes bacterium HGW-Firmicutes-4
CGCGGCGATGCCGCCTTTGATGCCAAAGGTGAAAATTGAGCCAGGCCCTTTTTTAAAGTACTCGTCAGAAAGAGACTTGTAGGGGTTGTCAGGAAGCGACGGATAGTTCACCCAGGTAACTTGGGGGTGATCGCTTAAAAAAGCAACAACTTTCTGGGTATTTTCGAGATGGCGATCCAGGCGCAGTGACAGGGTTTCCAGACCCTGCAACAGCAGGAAGGCATTAAACGGACTGATGCAGGCGCCGGTATCCCGGAGCAACTGCACCCGGGCTTTGACAATAAAGGCCGCGGCGCCAATATCGGTGGCGTAGGTAATGCCGTGATAGCTGGCATCCGGGGTGGTGAACACCGGGAAGCGGCCGCTGCCAGCCCAGTCAAAGGTGCCGCCGTCAACGATGACGCCGCCGATGGTGGTGCCGTGTCCGCCAATAAATTTGGTAGCCGAATAAACGACGATATCCGCACCAAAATCCAGCGGTCTGAATAAATAAGGGGTGGCAAAGGTATTATCAACGATCAGCGGCAGACCGTTGTCATGGGCGATTTGAGCCACCGCTTTGACATCGACAATATTAATGGCGGGATTCCCCAGTGATTCGATATAAATGGCTTTGGTATTTTCGGTGATGGCGGTGCGGAAATTTTCGGGGTCATCCGGGTTAACAAAAGTTGTTTTAATGCCGAGCCGGGGCAGGGTGGCGCTTAAAAGATTATAGGTACCGCCATAAAGGGTGGATGCGGCAACCAGTTCATCACCGGTACCGGCGATATTTAGAATTGTGGCAGTAATGGCTGCCGAGCCGGAAGCAAAGGCCAGGGCACCAATGCCACCTTCTAAAAGAGCCATCCGTTCTTCCAGCACACTGGTGGTGGGATTCATGATCCGGGTATAGATGTTGCCGGGCTCTTCCAAGCCAAACAGCCGTTGGGCATGTTCACTGCTGTCAAAAACATAAGAGGTGGTCTGATAAATGGGCACTGCCACCGCATGAGTGGTAGGATCAGGATTTTGCCCTCCGTGGAGCTGAAGGGTTTCAAATTTTCGGGTATCTTTCATAATCGTATCTCCTCGTATCGTTATTTTAGATGATGGGGTAATTCAAAAGAATCGAACAGCAGCTCACGATACTCCGCAATGGCATGATCGTTGCTTACAAAACGAATTGCATATCATTCCAGTAGGAATTATAAGCAATATATCATGAATGGCCGGGCCTTGTCAATACGTAAAGCAAAGAATGGAAAATTAACAAGTTTAATAACTATTCGTTTGACATTGATAAAAATTAGGTCTATAATAAATCAAAATACACGTTACAGTTCAACAAGGTTGTCGAGAAATTCATTTTCTCATTTGTAGTGTGTCCTGAGAGGAAGATCATGGAAGAGTTAAGAAGAAACTTAAATGAATATTATTACGTTAACACCCAAAGCTATTGGTTCTTTAGCTTTGGTTACTTTGCGTGCAATAAATTAAGTTCCTTTGAGAATCCCAACCCATGAGAAATTTTTAGCGATACAGGTGTATTGAATAAAAGTTGATTTTTAGGAGGCTTCTTAGGAAGCCTCCTTTTTTTTCGCAAGGCAGCCGCCAAAGATCATGCTAGCTATTTGGCGGCTGCCTGCGAATCACGGGAAATGCAAGTGCAGATTCTTGTGGTCTTCGGTGCACAGAAGATAAAAACGAGGCTTAGTGGTCAGTGATTAAAAATAATGGAGGAAGAAATGATAATAGTAGTTAAACCCAACACCAAAGAAGAAGATATTCAGAGATTAATCAAGATGATTGAAACTCAGGGATTAAACATTCATTATTCAAAAGGTGTGGATCACACCATTCTAGGAATAGTAGGGGATACAACCTTGGCAGATGTGGAAAAAATCCGTTCGAATCGTATTGTGGAAAATGTGCTCAGAGTTCAGGAACCCTATAAAAAAGCCAATCGTCTATTTCATCCCGACGACACCATTATTACTGTTAAAGGCCGAAAAGTCGGCGAGGGAACCATCAGCGTCATCGCTGGGCCCTGTTCGGTGGAAACAGAAGAGCAGATTGTCTCGATTGCCAAAAGTGTCAAAGAATCTGGAGCTACCTTTCTTCGGGGTGGCGCCTTCAAACCGCGAACCTCACCATATGCTTTTCAGGGCTTAGGATATGAAGGACTTGAGTTGTTGAAAATCGCCAGAAAAGAAACCGGACTTCCGATTGTCAGTGAACTGATGTCACTGGAACATCTGGAGGCCTTTGAAGATGTGGATATTATCCAGGTAGGAGCCAGAAATATGCAAAATTTTGATTTGCTCCGGGAATTGGGGAAAATTGACAAGCCGATTCTGCTAAAACGGGGGATGTCGTCGACGATGCAGGAATTTCTGATGTCAGCCGAATACATCATGAAAGAAGGTAATGATCAGGTCATCTTGTGCGAACGGGGAATTCGAACCTTTGAAACCGCTACCCGTAATACGCTGGATATCAGCTGTATTCCGGTGCTCAAACAGAAAAGCCACTTACCGATTATCGTTGATCCCAGCCATGCCACCGGGCTATCCTGGACGGTTGAAGCATTGACCAAAGCGGCCATTGCCGCCGGTGCCGATGGCGTGATGATTGAGGTCCATAATAATCCCGAAGAAGCCCTTTGTGATGGCGAACAGTCGATTACCCCGGAACAATTCCACAAAATCATGATTACTGTCAAAAAATACGCCGAATTTGAGAACAAGGTGATGTAATGAAAAAACGAGAAGACTCCATCGTCGGCTTTATCGGCCTGGGTCTGATGGGTGGGGCGCTGGCCATGGGACTCAGGAAGCAAGGACCGAAAGAAATTTGGGGTTATGATTTAAACCCGGCGGTTATCAAAACCGCCTTGGCTCAGGGCGTGATTGATGATGGCGTCTGGGATTCGGCGGGGCTTCAAAAAATGCTGCCGCGGTGCGATCTGGTTTTTATCTGTCTGACCCCGATGGATACCCTGGCTTTTTTAGCCCTTTATATGGAAGACTTCAAACCGGGGGCGATTGTCACGGATATTATCGGCGTCAAAGAAGTTGTTTTTAAAAACCTCGGGAATTTGCTGCGCAAAGATATTGATTATATTCCCGGACATCCCATGGCTGGCAGTGAAAAAGAAGGGTTCGGCGGAGCCGATGATCGGATCTTTAAAAATCGGAATTATATTCTGACCCCCTTACCAACTAATCAACCGGAAAATATTGAGTTAATCCGGGAGATCGTTACCGATTTGGGCTTTAATCATATTGTCGAAACCACCACCGAAATTCATGACCAGAAAATAGCCTTTACATCTCAGCTGTGTCATGTGATTGCCGCGGCCCTGGTGGATTGCGAGGATGATTTGTCGATCACCGATTTTGAAGGTGGCAGTTTTGGGGATCTGACCCGGATTGCCATGATCAATGCGCCGATGTGGACCGAGTTGTTTATGTGCAACCGTAAAAACCTGCTCGAACAGATTGAAAAATTTGAGGTCAGTCTGGAAGCGATGAAAGAAATGATCCGCTTGGATGAAAAAGAAGAATTGATCGTCCGGCTTAAATCGGTTCGCGAAAAACGAGTTGCCATGGGGGAGATCCGGGAGGCAAAGAACTTGAAAAACCTGTGAGTTTGCTTAAGAGATGCGGTGTGAAAACTATTACATCAGCCTGAAAATGATTACTCTATTGACATAATCTAATATGGGAGTATACTCTAGATAAAGAAACATTTTGATCTGCAATTTTCAGCGGGAACAAAATGATGAGGGTAAAAGTCGAAGAAAATTGGAGCAAAAAGATCATGAAATTATGTCATCTGCCAGCTGTTGGTATGAGAAACATAAAAACGGTACTGGCAGTATTCATCTGTGTGGTGGTATTTGCATTAATGGGACCGGAGTTTAATCCACTGTTTGCTGCAATCGCAGCGGTGCTTACCATGGGACCGAGTATTGAAAATTCCATCGAAACCGGCTGGAATCGAATATTGGGAACGATCTTTGGTGGAGCAGCGGGATTGCTGGGCATTTTTGCCGCTAACTTAATCCCTTATGAATTTGCCTATGTCGTCATCATTCCGCTGGGAATCATGGCACTGATTTATCTGTGTAATAATTTTAATAAGGCAGGTGCCATCGTCATTACCTGTGTGATGTTTCTCAGCGTGATGACTACCTATCCTCAGGATACGGGCAGTTATATGATGGCAGCGTTAAGGCTGTTGGAAACAGCATTTGGCATTATCGTGGCATTTTTAATCAATCGTTTTATCAAGGTTCCGGAATGCGATGAAGAGTCAGCTGATGCGGGAGCTGAAAGTGAAAAAGAGCTGATTGCCGTAGCAGGAAAGCCGGGCAGCGGCCGCAAAAAATTTAAAGTATCAAGTATTCTGTATTTGATATTCAAACCCTAGGTTTTATGTTTATTCTGGATTTTTGTGACGTCTGGACAAACTAAAATATAATTACCCCTCCCCTTAAAAAAGAGACCACTCGAATATCAGGTGGTCTTTTTTTGTTTCCTTCATTAATCGGGTATGAAACCTCATCAAGAAAAGGCAAAGCGGGAATACCAGGCTTTGAACTGGGGGTAAATTATGGTGTGCGTAATTACTGAAAATGCCGGGTTAAGCTAGAAAAGCAAGCCAAATATTCCAGCTATAATTCATTGTATTGAACCCTTGGAGTATGATACAATACAGCACAAAATGATTAATACTAAGAGGTATAAAAATTGATTCTAATGATCGACAACTATGATTCTTTCACCTATAATTTAGTCCAGTATCTGGAAGGACTCAATGATGATAAAATCACTCTGGATGAGATTGCTGCGATGGCACCATCAATGATTGTTTTATCACCGGGGCCATGTACCCCTAACGAATCCGGCATTTGTCTGGATGTCGTCCACCGATTTAAGGGACAAATCCCAATCCTGGGCATTTGTCTGGGCCACCAGATCATCGGCCAAGCCTTTGGCTGCAAGATTACCAAAGCCCTGGAACCGGTCCATGGCAAAGTTCATGCCATCGCCCATGACAATACCGGGGTGTTTGGAGGACTTAATAACCCCTTAATGGTGACCCGCTACCATTCTTTGGTGGTGGAAAATCAGGAAATTCCCGACTTTTTTGAGATTACCGCCCGTACCGATCAAAATGAGATCATGGGGCTGCGACATAAAGACTATCCTATCGAAGGGGTGCAGTTTCATCCCGAAGCGATACTCACCGAAATGGGTATGGAATTATTGGACAACTTTTTTCAATCAACAAAAGAAAATGGTGCAAGATGCTAATACAAGAAATAAAAACCGACTTAACCAGTTTTGAAAGCTATCTTTTATTTAAGGATGAGCCCTACAGTTTCTTTCTGGACAGCGGAAGAGACCCCGACAGCCTGGGACGCTACTCATTTATCGGCGCAAATCCGCTTCTGGTCTTTACCAGCAAAGCGGATGCCATTAACATTACCACGAAAACCGCAACGAAAACGGTTACCGGAAATCCCTTTGATGAGCTGCAAAAATTATTAAAACAGTACAAGATGGACTATCCATCGCCGTTTCCTTTTATCGGTGGGGCGGTGGGTTATTTTTCCTATGACCTCTGTCATCATCTGGAAGAGTTTCCCCGCAGTGCGGTCGATGATGTGGGGATTCCCGATTGTTTTATGGGCTTCTATGATGGGATTGTGATCATCGATCATAAAGAAAACAAAACCTATGTGGCCGCCCTGGGAATCGAAGAAGATGAAGCGGATATGGTAAACCGCATAGCTGCAAAATTTGCCGGTGATCCCAAGGTCGCCATCCGTTCGGATTTTAAAATCAATGAAAATATCGAATTCCGGGGCAATTTTACCAAACCGGAATATATGCAAGCCCTGGATGCGGTTCACGAATACATTCTGGCTGGAGATATTTATCAGACCAACCTAACCCAGCGGTTTAATGCTGATTTACAGATCACGCCCCTGGAGTTGTACAGCGAACTGCGAAAAATCAATCCGGCGCCCTTTGCCAGTTATATCGATTTTGGGGTCGGCCAGATTGTCTCCAGTTCGCCGGAGCGTTTTATTCTGGTTCAGGGCCGCAACATTGAAACCCGACCAATTAAGGGCACCATGCCCCGGGGCAAAACCCCGGAAGAAGATGCAGCCAATCGAGATACCCTGGTCAACAGTGAAAAGGATAAGGCCGAACTGTTGATGATTGTCGATCTGGAACGGAATGATCTCGGCAAAATTGCCAAAACCGGCACCGTTAAGGTTCCGGAATTATTTAAGCTGGAAACGTATCAGACTGTGTTTCACCTGGTTTCAACCGTTACCGCTGAATTAAAAGACGACCTCGATGCCATCGACTGTGTCAAAGCGACTTTCCCCGGTGGTTCGATTACCGGGGCACCGAAGATCCGGGCGATGGAGATTATTGACGAACTGGAGCCGACCCAGCGAAACATTTATACCGGTTCCATCGGCTATATTGGTTTCAATGGTGATCTGGATCTGAATATCGTTATCCGGACGATTGTCTGCAAGGATGGCAAAGGTTATTTTCAGGTCGGCGGCGGGATCGTCTGGGATTCCGACAACCAGTCTGAGTATCAAGAAACCTTTGATAAGGGCCGGGCCCTGATGGATGCGTTGAAACGGTATTAAAAATGGACTACGTCAGTTATAACGGAGAAATTTCAAGAAAGCTCCAAATACCGCTGGATCAGGGCTTTCTTTATGGCTATGGGGTGTTCGAAACCATCAACGTGGCCCAGGGCAAACCGGTTTTCTTTGAAGACCACATGGAACGGTTGAAGCAGAGTGCTCTGGTGATGGGTCTTAAGCTGACCGTCCATCCCGACCAGATTTGGATGGACTGCCAGAAGATCATCACCAAAAATGAGATCAGTCGCGGCGGTCTGCGGATCACCCTCAGCAAGGGATTGAAAGCTGATAACCTGCTGATCACGGCCCGGGAAAACCATTATACCCGCCAGATGTTTGAGCAGGGCCTGAAAATCTGCACCAGTGATGCGATCCGCAATGAAAAATCCCGGTTGGTGAGCATTAAGTCCAACAACTATCTGGAAAACCTGCTAATTATAAATGAGGCCAAAGCTCGCGGCTATAGCGAAGCGATTTTTTATAACACCCAGGGCCATCTGGCTGAGGGCTGTATGACCAATCTCTTTCTGATCAAAAACGGCAGGGTCGGCACTCCGGCCAGGGATTGCGGGCTGCTGGCCGGCATTGTTAGAAACCGGGTGATCCAGTTGCTGAAGGCCAATCACATCCCGATCGAAGAGGGGCATTACACCAGCGATCAATTGCAGGCGGCCGATGAGGTCTTTATCACCAATTCACTGATGGAAATCATGCCGGTGAATCAGGTGGATCAATGGTGTTATGAGATCGGCTCCAAAACCCTGACTGATCATATCAATACGCTATTTCAACAAACCTGGGGCCTGGAATAAAAACCCGAAACAAATAAATGGAAAATTAATTAGTCAGCCCTGCCACGGATACAAAAAACCGTGGCAGGGCTTTTTGTAAAGGCTGAAAAGCTTAATAATTTGAAACAGACTTTGTCAGTAAACGACAAAATGTGTTAGAATACTCTTAATTAAATGAAGAACGAGGAGATAAAATGAGGACAAAATTGGATCGAGAAAAAGCATTGGCATTATTGAAGGAATATAATGAAAGCGAATCCCTGGTCAATCATGGCCTGGCAGTTTCCGGCGTGATGGAGCATTTTGCCAAGCTGGAAGGGGAAGACCCCGACTATTGGGGAATTGTCGGGCTGCTGCACGATTTGGATTATGAAAAATACCCGGATCAACACTGCGTCAAGGTGGTCGAAATCCTGGAAGCCAACGATTATGAAAAAGCCTTTATTAACAGCGTCGTCAGTCATGGCTTTGGTCTTTGTGCGGATGTAGAACCCACCCATCAGATGGAAAAAATTCTCTATGCCACCGATGAACTGGCCGGGTTGATCACGGCCTGTGCCTATATGCGACCCTCTAAAAGCGTTAACGATCTGGAGCTGAAATCGGTGAAAAAGAAATTTAAAACCGCTAGTTTTGCGGCCGGAGTCAACCGCGAGGTGGTTACCAAAGGTGCCGAAATGGCCGGTTATTCCCTGGATGAGCTGATGCAGGAAACGATTATGGGAATGCGGGCCGTTGCCGATGACATCGGTCTGGGAAGTAATGAAGCTTAATCTCCCGGTTCCAGTAGAAAAGGCCTTTAAACAACTGGAAAGCTGTGGATTCTGTGGATATCTGGTGGGTGGTTGTGTCCGGGATTATCTGCTGGCTACCCCGCCGACGGACTTTGATATGACCACCGACGCCACTCCGACGGAAATTATCGATTGTTTTGCCAGCCAGCGGGTCGTTGAAACCGGCATCCGCCACGGTACCGTGACCGTCATAATCGAGGGGATGGCGATCGAAATGACCACCCACCGGATCGAAAGCGATTATTCGGACAGCCGTCATCCGGATACGATAAAGTTCACCAGAAACCTGGCCAATGACCTGGCCAGGCGGGATTTTACCATCAATGCGATGGCCTACCATCCCCAAAAAGGGCTGATTGATCTTTATGGCGGAGCCGCAGATCTCAAAAAAAAGATTATCCGCGGAGTTGGTGATCCGCATAAAAGAATGGCCGAGGACGCCCTGCGAATCCTTCGGGGCCTGCGTTTTGCGGCGGTTCTGGGCTTTTCCCTGGAAGTGGAAACCGGCACGGCGATCCGGCAGAATTGTGGACAACTCCGTCATATTTCAGCGGAGCGGATTGCCGCGGAACTAAATAAACTGATCTGTGGCAAAAACGCCAAAGCGGTCATCCTGGCCGAAACTGCGGTACTGGGGGTGGTAATTCCCGAGCTGCCACCGGCCAAAAATTTTGATCAGCTGAATCCTCACCACTGCTATGATGTGCTGACCCATACGGCAGTGGCGATGGAAACTCTGGCGCCGGTGCCGCGGCTGCGGTGGGCCATGCTTTTTCACGACCTGGGAAAACCCCAGACCTTTACCCGGGATGATGCCGGCGTGGGGCATTTTAAAGGTCACAGTAAGGTATCGGAAGCGATGGCCCGGGAGCGCCTAACCGCTTTGCGGATTAGCAAAAACACCATTGATCAGGTCTGTCTGCTAGTGAAATACCACGATACCCTGATTGATGCCGATAAGAAAAGCGTCAAGCGCTGGCTGAACCGCCTGTCCGAGCCACTGTTTCGCGATCTGATTGCAATTAAGCGGGGTGACAACCTGGCCCAGGCCCCCCAGTATCATGACCGGTTGGCGTCGCTGCAAAACCTGGAAGCGCTGCTGGATCAGGTGCTTGCCGAAAAGGCCTGCTTTTCACTGAAAGATCTGGCGGTCAATGGCCATGATCTGATTGGCCTGGGGATCACTAACGGAGCCGAAATTGGCCGGATTCTGAAGCAGCTGCTGGCAGGCGTCATTGACGAAGCCTATCAAAACGAAAAAGATATTCTAATTAAAAAAGCAAAGGAGATGCACCGATGTTAATTGACAGCCATGCCCATATCGACGATCAAAAATTTAATGAGGACCGCGAAGCGGTGCTGGAAAACGCCCGGGCCGCCGGGGTAGAGTTGATTATCAATCCCGGCGCCGATGAGGCCTCCAGCTTCCGGGCCGTGGCAATGAGTGAAAAATACCCGATGGTTTATGCCACCGTGGGGATTCACCCCCATGATGCCAAGGATTACGATGCCCACAAACACGACGCTCTGTTAACGGAATGGGCCAGCAAAGAAAAGGTGGTGGCCATCGGCGAAATCGGTCTCGATTACCACTATGACTATTCCCCCCGAGATGTCCAGCAGGAGGTCTTTATCCGCCAGCTGATCATCGCCAAAGCGGTGGCGCTGCCAATTGTGATCCATAACCGGGAATCGATGGAGGACATGGTCCGGATCTTAAAGGAATACTTTGTGCCGGAGTACGGAGGCATTATGCACAGCTACAGCGGTTCCGTGGAAATGGCGAAGGTTTTTCTGGATATGGGCTTTCATTTGTCGATTTCCGGGCCACTGACCTTCAGTAATGCCCGGAAACTCCCGGAAGTGGTGGCAATGATGCCGTTGGACCGGTTGCTGATTGAAACGGATAGCCCTTATCTGACCCCCACGCCTCATCGGGGTAAACGGAATGAGCCAGCCTATGTGCGTTTTGTGGCGGCCGAAATTGCCCGGATCCGCGGGATGACGGTGGAAGAGGTGGCAGAGATTACAACTGCAAATGCCAAAAGCGTGTTCGGCATCGATGAAAAGACAAAGGAAAGATAAAAACATAAAAAAACCACTAAAAAAATTAAAAATGCATTTCAACCGTTCATTTTCCTTGACAATCGAAATAAATTCAGATAGAATGTTTAGCGTACCTTCGGGATAGAAAATGAATAAAGGGGTATCGCCAAGCGGTAAGGCAATGGACTCTGACTCCATCACTCGCAGGTTCGAATCCTGCTACCTCTGCCAAATGAAATTTAACCTGCTCTTTAAGATCTCTTAAAAAGCAGGTTTTGTCATATCTGTTATTTTGATAGGATTAATCATCATATCGTATAAAAGGGAGTTAATTATGTCAGATCAAAAAATCAGCGTCTTTGATATTTATGAATACCTGCCTCAAACGAGTTGTAAGAACTGTGGTGAAAATAATTGTATGGCTTTTGCTGAAAAATTATTGCAGCGAAAAAAAACCATCAGTGCATGTTCGGCCCTCAGAATAGCAATTAATGAAGAAAACCGCCAAGAAATTCAGAAATTAATGGATAAAAATACAAACTAAAGAGCAGGCAGACAATCAGCGTTGTTTGTCTGCTCTTATCTTTTTATAGTATAATGTAATTTAAATGGACGACGAAAGCCGGTTGCAGACCGAAATGGTAAAGTCCGGAACAGTGAATAAATGGAGCAATAATGGAAAGCACTAAGACCCGAATTTTTATCGCGGATGTTCGCGTATGGAATGCGCCCCACCGCTTGGCGGCTGCAATGAAAGAGGTTTCAAAAGAACGCCGGGAAAGGGCGGAACGGTTAAAAACAGTAAGCGCCAAAGCGTTGACAGTGGGCGCTGAAATGCTGCTTCAGAAGGCCGTGGGCCAGAGCTATGGCATTCATGGACCGCTGGCGATCAAAGTGGGTGTGGATGGAAAACCATGGCTCAGGGATTATCCGGAGATCTGTTTTAACCTGTCCCATTCGGGCCACTATGTGGCCTGTGGTCTGGGATCCCGGCCGGTGGGGGTGGATATTCAAAAAATGGAGCGCCCGAATCTAAAACTGGCCCGGCGATTTTTCGCTCCCTCAGAGGCCGACTGGCTCTGGGCGCTGCCGGCGGAAAAACAGACCCGCGGTTTTTATGACCTCTGGGCGCTTAAAGAAGCCTATATTAAGTACACCGGAAAGGGATTCAAACTGCCACTGCATACATTTCAGGTCGATTGTCACGATGAAGAGCCAATCCATCCGGGGACTGCCATCATCTTTGACGGAAAAAGTATGCCGGTTTTGATTCAAAATTATCCCAACCTGGAAGATTATGTTTTATGGGGTGTCACCGATACGGTCGGTTTTCAGGAAAAAATTGAATGGATCGGCTTATAGGAGAAAAGATGTGAAAGAAAAGAATAGCTATCGGGAAAAACTGTTAACCGTATTTATCACCTTTTTTAAAATCGGTCTGTTTACCTTTGGCGGCGGTTACGCCATGATTCCTTTAATTGAATATGAAACCGTAGAACGGCATCACTGGATTGAAAGCAAGGATATCCTCGATATCTTTGCCATTGCTGAGGCTACCCCCGGGGTAATTGCTGTCAATACAGCGACCTTTGTCGGTTATAAGGTGGCCGGCTTCTGGGGGTCACTATTGGCCACTCTGGGGGTGGTGATCCCCTCATTTACGATTATCAGTATCATTGCCTTGTTTTTTCAGGAGTTTCAAAGTCTGGAGTGGGTGGGCTATGCCTTTAAAGGAGTCCGGGCTGGCGTCATTGTTCTGATTCTGGGGGCGGTGGTTAAAATGGGCAAAAAGGGCGAATACACGCCACTGACGGCATTGATTTTGATCCTGGCCTTTGGACTGGCCTCATTTACCGACATCAATGTCATTTATCTGCTGCTGGGTGGCGCCGTGACGGGGCTTGTTTATCAGGTCTGGTTGAATAGAAAACAAGCCGATGAGAAGAATGATGCGGTGAAAAAATGATATATCTGGAGTTGTTTATCACTTTTTTCAAAATCGGTTTGTTTACAATCGGCGGCGGTTACGCCATGATTCCGCTGATCCAGCAGGAAGTAGTGGCCCACGGCTGGCTGACCTTATTGGAACTGACGGATTTTATTGCCGTGGCGGAGTCCACTCCTGGGCCCTTTGCGGTGAATATTGCCACCTTTGTAGGGATGGAAATGGGCGGGCTTTTGGGTGCCCTGGTGACAACCATGGCGGTGGTTTTGCCTTCGTTTATCATTATCCTTTTTATTGCCAAAGCGTTTACCAATTTTCAGCAAAATAAATGGGTTCAGGGAACCCTTTATGGGATGCGACCGGTGGTGATTGGGTTGATTGCGGCGGCGGTTTTTTTACTGATGTCCTCAGGGTTTATTAGCAAAGGAGTAGGAATCTACTCGGTGGATGATTTTTTCGCCGCCCTCAAATATCAGGAAATTATTATTTTTTTAATTGGCTGCTTTGTTTATTTCCGGTTTAAATTGCATCCGATCAAACTGATATTAGTATCGGCCGGTCTGGGAATGCTATTTTTTGGGGTATTACCGATGTTTTATTAATTGTTAGGACCTATTGTTTGGCAGTAGGTTTTTTTTTTGAAAAAAATAAGGTAAGCCAAATTCATTTCAGGGATCAGCTTTAAAAAGAATTAAATAGCTAGCCTCGTCACAGGGTCATCACAAAAGGATGATAAACTAAGTAAAATGACACAAAGATGTCATAATCGTTTGCTATTATGAAAAGAAAAAGGAGGAATTCAGATGACTGTTATCATTAACGTCATGACTGCCTGGCTAAGTGTCATATTTGCAGTTTTACTAACAATCATCTATTTATTGCGAATCGTCAATAAGGGACAACGAAAAAACAAATTCATTGCCAAAATCAATCGAAATCTGAGAAATTCACATAAAACAATGGGAATCGCGTTTGTGATCACCGCCTGTGTTCATGGGTTCTTTTCCTCGGGCGACATTCTGTCATTTAATTTTGGAACCTTATGTATGGTAATGGGAATTTTGTTGGGACTTACTTATTTGCTGAGAAAATTGTTACGCGGAAAGTGTGCCTGGATTAAACCGCATCGCTGGTTAACCGTGGTACTGATCGTTTTCCTGGGCGTTCACCTTTGGGAGGTTGGCGGAATCATGGGACCGGAAGCTTTTTTCAATTGCTCATTGCGGGAAGTGGAGACTTCGGTGGCAAAATTGTATGGAACCCAAACAGTCTCGGCAACTGCGGTGGCGGATCCAACCGACCCAGTAACGGATGGAAGCGCGAGTGCTGCCACGGCAGAAAGTACCTCTGCAGCCTCGGATTCGACAGTAACCGATACAGTGGTGAACAAGGCCAATCTGTTTTTGGGCAGCGTTGATTTGAAGGATGGTACCTATACCGGAGTGGCCGAAGGTTACGGACCAGAGCTGACGGTCTGTGTGACGGTGGCCGAAAATGTGATTACTGATGTTCTGGTGGTCTCCCACAATGAAAACAATGTAAAATATTATGGTAAGGCCATTGATGCAGTACCGGCAGCCATTGTCGCCGCCCAGACCCCAGTGGTCGACACGATTTCCGGTGCAACCTACACCTCAAACGGGATTATCCAGGCAGTCATCAATGCCCTGGCGCCAGCGGTGATTAGCGGAACCCTGCCCAGCCTGTAAAATTTCGGATCGCTTTATTAGACGGACGTCTTGACAAAAAGGTAAAATCAGGATATCATTTTTTTGACAATTGAAATATTTCAATGATGTTACTGAACGATTAGACACCCATCCCAGTAAATTTGCTGCAAAGTCGAATTTACTGGGATGGGTGTCTTTTTTAATGTAAAAAAACTTCTTCAATATTTTGTTAGAAAAGGGGTAATACTATTAAAGAATAAAAAATATAAAAGAGAACGGAAAAAGAGGCGATCATTGATGAAAGGTAAGATTTTTGGTATTTTACAGCGGGTGGGACGTTCTTTCATGCTGCCAATTGCTTTGTTGCCGGTGGCTGGACTGCTCTTGGGGATTGGTGGATCATTTACAAATGTGACAATGCTCGAATCCTACAATCTGATGGGGGTTATGGGTCCGGGAACGATTGCCAATAATGTTTTAAGCATTATGCTGGCGGCCGGGAATATTATCTTTGCCAATCTGCCCGTTATTTTTGCCATGGGGGTGGCTATTGGGATGGCTAAACAAGAAAAAGCCGTGGCTGCCCTGGCCGGTGTGATTGGATTTTTAGTCATGCATGCGGTGATCGGGGTATTAATTACGATTACTGGAACTTATACCCCGGAAACTCTGCAAACCGCCAATGATCTGGCCCGGCTGGCCGCTGAGAGCAGCGACACGGCGATGGTTCCGATTGTGGCCGACAAGCTTTTGCCCAGCGGTTCAATCGCCGCGGTAGTCGGCATTACCTCGCTGCAAATGGGTGTGTTCGGCGGTATTCTGGTTGGTCTGGTAACGGCTGCCCTTCATAACCGCTTTTACAAGGTCGAGTTTCCCCCGGTGGTATCATTTTTTGGCGGAACCCGTTTTGTGCCCATTATTACCGCCCTGGTCTTTTTATTTATTGGTGGGCTCATGTTCTTTTTGTGGCCATTTATTCAAAATGGTATTTATGCCATCGGCGGTTTGGTTATTGCATCCGGATATTTTGGTACCTTCATCTATGGCTTTATCGAACGGGCCTTAATTCCCTTTGGGTTGCACCATGTTTTTTATCTGCCATTCTGGCAAACGGGCCTGGGAGGATCGATGGTGGTGGATGGGGTTTTGATCGAAGGCGCTCAAAATATCTTCTTTGCGCAATTGGCAAGCCCTGATGTCACTCACTTTTCCGTGGAAGCCACCCGTTTCATGTCGGGAAAATTCCCATTTATGATTTTTGGATTACCAGGGGCGGCTTTGGCCATGTATAAATGCGCCAAAACCACTAAACAGAAAGCGGTCGGGGGGTTATTGATATCGGCGGCGTTAACCGCCATGATCACCGGAATTACCGAGCCGATTGAATTTACATTTTTATTTGTCGCCCCATTTTTATATGTCATCCATTGTATCTTTGCCGGCTTGTCTTATATGTTTATGCATATGCTCAATGTCGGGGTTGGAATGACCTTTTCCGGTGGGATTATTGACCTCACCCTCTTTGGCATTCTCCAGGGCAATACCAAGACCAACTGGGTCTATATTGTCCTTGTCGGGGCCGGTTACTTTGTTCTCTACTACTTTTTATTTAAGATCTTGATCAATAAATTTAATCTCAAAACTCCAGGTCGGGAGGATGAAGATGAAGAAACCAAGCTTTATACCCGGGCCGATTATGACAAAGAAAAAAATAAAGGCAAGAATCAGGACGTTGAATCCAGTGATCCCGGATCGGCCATGATTGTCGACGGGTTAGGTGGGAAGTTAAACATCAGTGATCTCGACTCATGTGCAACCCGACTGCGCGTAACGGTGCTGGATGGAGAAAAGGTTGATGAAAAAATCCTTAAGCTTTCTGGAGCCATGGGGGTTATTCAACAAGGAAATGGGGTTCAGGTTATTTATGGACCTAAGGTTACCGTGATTAAATCCAAATTGGATGAATATCTGGGAAGTCCGGAAAGTGATCAGGAAACAGTGATCCCCCTGGTGGAAAAAGTGTCTGAAAAAGAGGGAATAGCAACGGCAAAAAAAGATAAAATCAAGACTCGGGAAGTCTTTGCCGCACCTATTGATGGTGATTTGCAGAGCATTACTGAAGCACCGGATGAGGGCTTCAGCAGCAAAATGGTGGGGGATGGGATTGTCATCTTTCCCACCGGCGATACCATCTATGCCCCCTGTGATGCCGATGTTACCCTAGTTTTTCCGACTAAACATGCGATTGGACTGACCAGCCTGAGCGGTAGCGAAATTCTCATCCATGTGGGGATTGATACGGTTAAACTGGACGGACAGGGATTTGATGTTTTTGTCAAAACCGGCGATCAAGTTAAGAAAGGGGATCTCCTGATGAAGGTAGATATGCAATATCTGGCGGATCATGCCCCTTCAACGGCCATCCCGATTGTTGTGACTAATTTAAATGAGGATCAAAAGATCATCTTGATCAAGACGGGTGCCATTAACAGCAATGAAGAGGCATTTGCCATTGAATCCTGAAACAACAGACTGAGACGCATGGGAGCCAGGGTATTTTAATAAAAATAATTCAATATTCTATTAAAAAAGGGGTAGTAATACTTCAAATGCTCAATTAGTCTAGCTAATAAATTTAAGGAGGTTCAGTATGCCAAAAATGTCAAATATTCAAACAATAAAACAACGAGAACAGCCTACCCTGATTATCAGAACAACCACTAAGGTTGAAGAATTGCCGGGGTTAATCGGTGCCAGTTATGGAAAAATTGTGGCTTATCTCGATGAAATTGGGGAATTGATGACGGATGTTCCTTTTGTTGCGTATCATAACATGGATATGCAAAACCTGGATGTGGAGATAGGATTTCCGGTGGCTAAAACTTTTTCCGGAAAAGGCGAGGTCAAACCGGGTCTGATCCCGGAAGGAAAAATCATCTTTTGTATGTATCGGGGATCTTACGCAGAAATGGAACCGGTTTATGGAGAAATGGCGCAATGGTTTGAGACCAATAACTGCCAGCCGGAAGGGATCTCCTATGAATATTACTATAATGATCCGGAGTTCCCGGAAAGTGAATGGCTCACAAAAATTGTCATGCCCATTAAGTGAATTGCTATTGTTTTTGTGGTGAATTGGAACTGATTTGTTTCCGGGAAGTGACAACATTTTGTGCTGATATTAAAATGAAAAACTGTCAGACTGCATGTTGTAATTGGGCCAAAGACCTACGTACAGTTGGCATTTGGTTCGACATAACATGACGAATACTTTACAGGAGGAAGAAAGATGAAATTTGAATTAAGAGATTGGAAACTGGATGATGCGGAAAATCTTGTGCGTTATGCCAATAACCCCAAAGTGGCCTGCTTCTTGAGAAACACTTTTCCATCACCCTACACATTGGACGATGCTCATCGGTTTATTGACCAGTGCATGCACCGCGATCAGACCAAACAGTCAATCAAAGCCATTGCCATTGACAATGAACCGATCGGTTCGGTGGGATTATTACTTCAGGATGATGTCAGCTGTAAGTCAGCCGAGTTGGGATACTGGTTGGGCGAACCATTCTGGGGAAAAGGGATTATGACCAAAGCGATTATTCAGACCTGTGAAAACGGATTCGCCAATTTTGATATTTTCAGAATTTATGGCCGGCCCTTTGTGGATAATATTGGATCTCGGAAGGCCCTGGAAAAGGCTGGATTCCAACTGGAAGGAATCTGCAAGAAAGCAATATTCAAAAATGGAAAGATCACCGACTATTGTATGTACGCTTTGATTAAGTGAAATAGCACAATAAAAAGAAAAAAGATGCTGGATGATGTAAAAATCATGCAGCATCTTTTTTGTCACATCATCCGGATCGCTTCCATCGGGCAGGCTTTAGCGCAGCGGGTGCAGCCAGTACAACGATAGTACTCATCCAGCACGGGATAGGCTTTCTGATAGCGGTCGATATCGGTTTTGCGCAGGGAAATGCAGCTCAGTGGACAATCGCCGGAGCAGATACCGCAGGCCATGCAGAGCTCATAATCGATGACGGGTTTTTTCTTATCAGCCATGGGTTATGACCTCCATTTCCAGATCGCAGAAGCCCAGGTCCTCCAGGGCGGTTTTGGTGGGAACGCCGGTTTTTTTGTCCCAGCCCATAAACTGGTAGTGAATGCTCATCATTTCATCGATATTAAAATTTTTCCCTTCCAGGGGACCAGCTGTTAAGGGTGGGTGACCGCTGAGTCGTTCATTCATTTTAAAATCCCGGGGGTTGATCCCTTCCCTGACATTAAAGGCCTGGCGCAGGGTTTGCATCCGCAGACCGATGGTCATGTATTCGTTGGCGGTTTTCTGCCAGCCGGTGGCGGCGTTGAGGTAGTTAAAAAGCTTAAAGTGATTGAGTCCGCTGATCAGGGCAAAAAAACAGCCGCCGGAGCCATCCAGAATCTGTTTGATACAGGCATTGATCATCGACTTTAGGCCGACCTGATTGGTGGCCTCGTATTCGTCGTTTTTATCTGCTCCCAGTTTGACCTTGGGAGCCCAGGTTACATCCTCCCAGATTCGCATATAGGTGTAATAGCTGCCGGCGCCGATGGTGTGGCGGCCGGGGGTCGGATCGCAGCAGTAGTGGATACCGAGGATTGGATCCAGCCGGGGGTCATGCATGCCGGGTTCCTGCCCGCCGGCGTGAATCGCCAGGGGTGCAGATTCAAGACCCAGGATGGCGCTGGCTTTTTTAACCCCGTGCTGGAGAATGGCTCCGAAGCCGACCCCGGCAATCATTTGCTCAACCAGGGTGATAATCGCTTCGGCATTGCCCCAGGAGAGCTCCAGTCCGCCGGTGACTTCCTGGCTGAGCCAGCCTTTTTCGTAACACTCCATGGCAAAGGCGATGGTATTTCCGGCTGAAATACTGTCCATTCCGCCACGGTTGAGCAGTTCGTTGATCATAAAAATGGAGTTGCGATCTTTATTTAAGAGCAGCGACCCAAAAGCGGCCACGGTTTCATACTCCGGCTTGTGGGTGTGGGGAAAACGGCCCTTAGAGATGTCGCTGATATCGCATATACCACCGCAGCCAATCACGCAGGAGTAACAGTGATATTTTTGGGTTTCGTGTTTTTGGAACCGGTCGGGATTCATATGACGGTATTTGCGATGGGGAAAATCCGCCACTGAACCTTTCCAGTTTTTAACGGGCGTGTCGCCCATGGTCATACCCATGGTGTTGGTAAAACCGGTGCCCCATTTTTTCATGATCGCTGTTGATAACATGCCGTCAATGGGAATAGCCTTATCAGTGGCTACCATTGATTTTCCCAGCATCGGCAGAATCGCACCGGTGGCCAGCGGGGGCAGATTGGCAGTCTTAACTTTTTTGGCATAATCTTGACTGATGGCTTTAATGGTCTGGACATTATAGGGACGGATCATTTTTGAACCGGCCAGGACCACAGCTTTCAGTTTTTTTGAGCCCATCACGGTGCCGACGCCGGATCGTGCCGCCATCCGGCCGCCATCGTTGGAAATCCCGGCGATCAGTGACTGATGCTCACCAGCTGGGCCGATGGTGGCAATGGCGAGCTTTTTGTTAGCCGTGATCATCTGATTAATGGCGGCTTCGGTCGCCACCGTGTCCAGTCCCCAGAGCGCAGTGGCATCCCGGAGCTGGGGGCCGGTATTATCGATATAGAGCATCATTGGGGTTGGTGCCTGACCCTTGAAAAAGATGCCGTCATAGCCGCTTTGCTTGATTGCTGGCGAAAAGGTGCCGCCACAATTGGCGTCGCCGAAGCCGCCGGTGAGGGGCGACTTACAGACGGCCAGCCAGCGTCCGGTCATAAAACTGCCGGTACCGGTAAGGAGCCCGCTGACAAAGCCGAGAATATTATCCGGGCCCAAAGGATCGGCCCCCTGGGGCAGATATTTATAGAGAATATAGGCGCCCAGACCCACGCCGGCAAGAAAATGTTCGTAAATTACATCAGGGATTTCGATTTCTTCAAAGGTGGCATCCGAAAGATCCACCATCAGTATTTTTCCGCAATAGCCTTTCAAAAAATTACCTCTCATCCTCCAGCAAGGGGGAGCATAAAACTGATCACATCTCCGTCTTTTAACTGGGTATTTAATTTCACCCGCTGGTAGTTGACCTGGCAAATCACCAGTGGTTGTAACAGCAAGGGGATTTTCAGCTGCCGGTATACAGTGGCCAGCCGGGCCCCGGGGGGCAGTATCATCATGCCATCCTCATCCAGATTGGTGAGGCTGGCAAAGGGTGGGGGATAGACCTGGACTCTTATTAAGCCTCGGGTGTTGTTTTTGGACAAAGCAGTGTCAGAATGTCACAGCATTCTTGATAATCCATAATCCGGGGCACTGGGTAGGTGGGGTTGCTTTCTTTGAGAATTCGTTTGGCCAATTCGGGGATATCCTGGTGTTTCAGGGCATAAATGGTGGTGGGAATGCCCATGTTGGCATTCATCGTTTTTATTTTTTCAATCAACAGCTCTGCCAGGGTTTCATCGTCATTCATGGCTTCGCCCAGACCGGCGTAAAAAGCCAATTCAGCCAGTTTTTTTTCGGCGGCTTTTTTTGAAAATTCGAGCACATAAGGCAGGATAATCGCATTGGCCAACCCGTGGGGAACCCCGTAAAAACCACCCATGGCGTGGGCAATCGCATGGACATAGCCAACATAGGCCCGGGTGAAGGCCAACCCGGCGTCAAAGGAGGCCTGGGCCATTTTCAGCCGGAGCTCCAGATTCTGACCATTGTGGTAGGTGTCTTCCAGATTGTTGATAATTATTTCGGTGGCATTCAAGGCTTTTTCTTTGACAAAAGCGGTATCGTATTTTCCGATATAGGATTCCACCGCATGGGTCAGGGCATCCATCCCGGTGGTGGCAGTCAGAGATGGTGGCAGTCCCGCCGACAGTTCGGGATCAAATACCGTGGCTAGCGGTACCAGCTTGGGATCATTGATGGCAAATTTTTCATGATTTTTAACGTCAGTGATGACGGCACAGATCGTCGCCTCAGAACCGGTTCCGGAGGTGGTAGGAATAGCAAAGAACGGCGGTAATCTGCGGGTCAGTTTAAAAAGTCCCCGCATCTTTTCGATGCTTTTGCGATTGGTGACCTTGGCGGCAATGACTTTGGCGCAGTCGATTGGAGAGCCACCGCCGAAACCCACCACGCCCTGGCAGTTGCTGCGGTAATACAGCGCCAGACCGTCTTCCACATTTTCGAAGGTGGGGTTGGGCTGAACCTTGTCAAAAACAATCGCATCGATGCCGTTGGTTTCCAGGGCACATAAAAAAGAATCCAGGAGACCCATGGCATAGAGGGGTTTGTCGGTGACAACCAGAACTTTGGTCACCCCGGAAATCGCAATGATTTCCGGAAACCGGCGAACCATGCCGGGACCCTGAAGGACCGGGGGAATCGGTAGCGGCAGAACTAGGGCGACTTGCTTCATCATCAGCTGGGAACTGCGGTAAGGAATATGTGAAATGGTCTTTAGTACTCGTTGCATGATGTAACCTCCATTTTGTTACGGTAGTTTTTATTCAATACAGCCCTGGGAAAAATCAGGCGCGCAGACAATTTCCTCATAATCCAGTTCGGCATTGTCAACCATCCAGAGGCCATGGACATCACAATAAGCGTAAACCCGGATAACTTCCAGCGGTTCGACGGTGAAAAGAGCGGCGGGTGAGTGTTCCGGGGTCAGCTGGACATATTGTCCGCCGGTTCGGGTTTGGACAAAGATCCAGAGAATAGAGTGATCGGCAGTCATCGGGTGGGGTACGCTGCCGACCTTAACCTGAAGCTTGTGGTTTGTAAAAACAAGCACCGGGAGATGTTTTTCTTTGGCGGCGTCCACTGTATTCGGCGTCAGCAGGGTTTGGGAATGATTGCAGTACTGGGTCAGGGTGCCGTTTAGCTCCAGCAGCACGGAGTTACAATCGTTGCATTGATAAAATAACTTAGGATCCATAAGATTACCTCGTTTCGTATTAATTTGCTTTAGATATAGCTATTGATTAAGGCTTGGATATCACTGCGGGGCACATGTTTATCAACCAGGGGAATTGTATCAAACAGTTCCGGGCGTTTCGTGGCGTAGGTGGGGGCCTGTTCCTGATAGAGGATGCCAATGGGGATGGTGTCTCCGAATTCCATCGCTTTTTCGAGGGCGGCCAGTTTATTGGTGGCATCATAGCTGTCATCCAGTGGTTTAACCCGCTGTTTGTAATAGGCAAAGGTGTTGGTCTTATTAAAGCTAACGCAGGGCTGGAGGATATCTACCAGAGCGTAGCCGGGATGGCGAATGGCCGCGGCCATGATCTTGGCCAGATGGGTTTTGTCGCCGGAAAAGGAACGGGCCACAAAGGTGGCGCCGGCGGCAATGGCAATCAGCAGCGGATTGAAGATTGCTCCCATGTTGCAGGCGTTGGTTTTATGGAGGAGGTCACAGGGATCTGAGGTAGGCGAAGGTTGTCCCTTGGTCAGACCATAGATCTGATTGTCGTGGACAAAATGGGTGATGTCAACATTGCGGCGGATATTGTGGAGAAAATGATTGCCCCCTTCGCCATAGGAATCGCCGTCGCCGGTATTGACAATCACGGTCAGGTCATCGTTGGCAATTTTGATCGCCACCGCTGCTGGCAGGGAACGGCCATGGAGGCCACTGAAGCCATTGGCAGAGATATACTGGTTTGTTTTAGCGGCCTGGCCGATACCGCCGACCAGAACCACCTGATGGGGCGGTGTATCCAGTTGGTTTAAAACCCCGGTGAGGGTTTCAATAATAGCGTAATTGCCGCAACCTGGGCACCAGGCTGTTTCAGAAGTGGTGAATGCTGGTTTAGTCATATTAGAAACCTCCCTTAAGATTTTTGATGCCAGTTAAGATATCATCCACCGATAACTGGCGACCATCGTATTTGAGAATACTGTGTTCACAGTTGATCAGGGTTTCCTCCCGGATCAACCCGGCCAGCTGGCCGGTGGCATTTTGTTCGATGTTGATTATTTCGACCACCTGGGTGGCAAAATGCCGGAGCCGTTCGGTGGGCAAGGGGTAGATATCCCCGAAAATCAGGGCGCCGTAATTTTGTTGATCCTGATTGAGGATGTCAACTGCTTCTTTAATGGCACCACTGGTGGAGCCGAAGCCGATCAGTAAGGACTGACAGTGATGAGCTCCCCAGAACTCCGGCTCAAGCAGTTCTGCTTTCAGTCCTTCCAGCTTGTTCATCCGCTTTTCCACCATCTGATTGCGAAGGATGGCGGATTCGGTAATCTGTCCCCATTCATCATGCTCGTCGCTGTCGACCCGTACCAGAGCCTCGGATTTTCCAGGGATGCGCATCGGCGAGATACCGTTTTCGGTCAGGGCGTAACGCTGATAGGGGTGATCTGGGGTCAGGGGTGCAGCTTCCGACTCATTAAAACGGACAATTTCACTGGCATCAAGAATCGGAATGGTGGTGGTGGAATCAGCCAGATATTGATCACTCAAGAGGATCACCGGGAGCTGATATTTTTTTGCCAAAGCCAGGCTCCGGGCCGTCTGATAGAAACAATCGGCATGATCCCGCAGGGCAATGACCATCCGCGGGAATTCCCCCTGGGAGGCGGAGATCACAAATTTGAGATCACTTTGTTCGGTTCGGGTGGGAAAGCCGGTGGCCGGTCCGGGCCGCTGAACATCCACAACTACCAGCGGAATTTCGGCAATACCGGTAAAGCCCAGGGCTTCAACCATCAGTGAAAAGCCGCCGCCGGAGGTACCGGTCATGGCGGTGGCACCGGCATAGGAGGCCCCAATCGCCATGTTGATGGCGGCAATCTCGTCCTCAGCCTGTTCCACGGCGATGGCCATGGTGCTGCTCTGGGCGCTAAAGAAGCCCAGCAGGGTAGTTGATGGAGACATTGGGTAGGCCGAATAAAAACGGATCCCGGCTGCCACGGCACCTAAGCCAATGGCGGTGTTCCCGGATAATAGCAGGTGTTCGGTAGTCTGGGCCATCGGAAAACCATAACTCGCGTCCACTAAATCATAACCGCTTTTGATGGCGCTTATGTTGATCTCCACCAGGTCAGCCCGGAGCTCTGACTTGATAATCGTCGCAGCGTGATCAAGGGGAATATTAAAGAGCTTAAGCAGGGCCCCGGTGGCCACACTGCTGACCACTTTGGCGTTACCAAGCTTGGCGGCAATCGCTTTAAGGGGTAATTTAATCGCCCGGAAATCGTCAATCGACAATGAATCATCACATAAAATAAAACCATCATAAGTAAGCTGGGGTTGGTGTTCCTGATAAGTTGTCTCATCGATGGCAAAGATCCCATCCAGGGCATCCCGGTGGGCGTGAAGGGGTTGGTTGCCAAAGCGGATCTGGGTAAAATTGTGGCCCCCCCGGACCCGGGACATAAAATCACGGATTGTAAATAGATGACAACCCGATTGTTTCAGCATTTTTTCAAAAAGCGCGGACATTGTTTCGATGCCGTCTCCGGCAGCTCCGCCTAAAAGTATGTTATACATACAGAACCCTCCATTCAAGATAATAGCCAATGATAAACATGCCTCTGTTATTACTTACCCAATTAAAGACATTTTCATCTTTCTTAAAGGATTTATTTTTTCTTGTCAATTATAAATTAATAGGCTATAATAACTAAGTCGTGCTAGACGGAGAGTTAGCGGTGCTTTGTAACCTGCAATCCGCTGTAGCAGGGTTGAATTCCCCATCGAGGCGCCAAAGTTTGAGGTCAGCCAGAGGCAAGTGGCGTTGAGAGTTGGACCCTTCGCAATAGAAACTTATGAACCCCGTCAGGTCAGGAATGAAGCAGCGGTAAGTAAGACCTTCTATGTGCCGGAGG
>PGZR01000190.1 GCA_002841405.1 Firmicutes bacterium HGW-Firmicutes-4
CGGGGGTATTCGGCTACCGGGCAGTCGGTTTGGGAAATATCAAAAACCGATCCCAGTTTAAACCGCATGACCGATTTTACCTCGATCTCTCCCCGCTTGATCCGCTCCCGCTCACTTTTGGTTGCATTAATTAAGGGTGTGGACGTATTTTCGCCGTCCCGATAAAAATAAGACGCTTTAACCGGCACCAGAATCTTCATGCTTTTTTGACCCTTCTGTACCTGATAACCTTTTTCCTTATAAAACTGATAACTGCCTACAAAGGATGCCCTTTCATTCTGTGAAAAAATAAGCTGCTGATTTCGGGGGCTGTAACGATAAAACTTTGAAGAAAACTCTAAATATTCAGCAATGACCGCTGGATCACGCTTGAACGACTCACCCAGATCAATTATTTTCTGGTTATAGAGATCCATTTCTTTTTTAATATCTTCAGGACTTCGCTTCTCATACTTGGCCATTTACCGATCTCCCATTTCCTTAAGAATACCCATTTGAACCGGTTTTGGTAAAAGTTCCAGTGGTGCTAAATCCTCATCAGCAATCTGTTCGCCGGCGATAATAAATTCCTCCGGAACTTCAACATAAAACCACTCACCATTCTCATTTTTAACAATTGCTTTACCATTCATATAACCGATCACTTCATTTTCAATTACTAAAGCTAGCATTTTTTATTCCTTTCTTCCTGTTTCCTCGGGAAACAGGATTACATTTCTGGCTCCCATTCATCTTCAAGATCCTGATCACTTTGATCTTCTGAGCAGGCATGCTCTTGTTCATTCAACTCAATTTCAACAAACATCTTCTTCGATTCCGATTCTGAAATATAGCCGGCACAGGCCAGGGCAAATTTTTCGCCCGTTACCTCATCACAATCATCAATACAAATATTGCCATTCTCCAGCAGCACATAACTGCACGCCATCAACGCTTTAAAGTAATCACAACCATAGGGAGTAATGCGACTTTCTGCATTCCAGACAAAGGATGCCGGCATATCCACATCCCCAATAATCAACTCACAGTCAAAGGCTTGATTGCTGTTAAGTAATTCCCCAAAAGTATTATACTGATTACCTTCGATATCTCTAACTCGACCACTGTCTAGCAACTCACTAAAAGTTACATTTGTAATTTTAGTTTCCTTGTAATTTTGATCAATCAACCAATCTGAATAAAGTCCAACCCCTTCAAAAACAATCGGATCACGCTCTGCATCCATCGGATCCCCAAAGGGATCATCTATTTCTGATTCCGCAATCCATTCCCGTCTGGCGATGACTTCCTCATTCTGCACAATGGTAATGTCCGAACCATTTTCACACACCATTTCGTCTGCCAGCTTCAATCCCTCCTTCAAGCTGTCCACTTCTACTACGGCCCCACCATACACAATGCATAAGGACTGCACTACATTCTCATTCCGCTCCACTTCTTACCTCCTGAAAATTCATATTTTTTAATCGGATCATTGAATCTTTTCAATAAAAAAAGAGACCTTTTTTTGATCTCCAACCATTTCCTGTTTCCTCGGGAAAAAAAATTACATTTCCGGCTCCCATTCTTCATCAAACGATTGCGCCGATTGTTGGTTTGAAAAACATCGCCTTTTCTGATTACACTGCATTGCGGATACTGATCGATTTTTATTCCGTCCTGATAATTTTTCATTTTCTCACTTAAATGGTTGCAGCCATAAAAAACATTCTTCCCCATACTGATATCTGCCGGCATCTTCACATCATGGATGATCGAGTTGGCAAAGGCATAATTCCCGATTTGGGTAATTGAATCCAGCAGAATCAGATCGGTTACACTGGTATTATTGTAAAATCCCCAATCCGCTACCGCTGTAACCGGGTAAGAAATCCCCTGGTACTCGACCAGCTCAACCGGTGAAATTGGACTATTAATAGGCCGTTCATCATCGTGGAAGTTTGAACCCTGCAACAATGCCCGGTTATTTTCCTGATCAATGGCAAAACATAAACCTTCTCTGATACAAAATGGATTGTTGTAATACTTCTTTATTTCTGCCAATGGCGGAACTATCCGATAATCATCAAAGTAACGGGCAGCTGCCCACATGAGTTTTGGGGTATCGTCATCAATCTCCGCATCGAATGCCCAAATAAATTTATCCCCATTAAATAATAGCAAGTCATTTTCATGCGCTTCCAACGTGACTAAATACTTTGCAAATGATCCGTTTTTTATTTTCTGCATTTTTTCTCCTTCGAATATCTTGTTTCCTCGGGAAACAGATTACCTTTAGGCTTCCGGCTCCCAGTCATCGTCAAGCTCATAATCTTCTTCCCGGGTCAATTCCGCATGAACCCGATCAAAACCGTCATTTAGCAGATTAAAATCCTCATTTTCAAACCGCTCATGGATGTGATTTAAAAGCTCAGTTCCCTCAAAACGATTTTCCACAACCAGCAGCGCCTTAATCATTTCCGCCTCATTGGTCTGCTTCATGCTGGCCAAATCCTGTTTGAGATCCTGGAAACCCAGTTTTTCATAGTTTTTGGGAATCTGATCAATCGACTGATAATAATTCCCGAAATCCCAGATCAATTTACCTTCAAGCACCTGGATGCCATGGGCCTTGATAAACTGAGTCCCGGTAAAAAGCAGGGCATCACTGCCCTGCACATCCAAAACCACCGTCTGATCGGCTCCATCGGTTCGGATGACATCCCCTTTTTTAACGGCTGCTGTCATTACGAAACCCCCTGCTCATTTCTTTTCAATAACTGTCTGAACAATTCTTTATTAGCGTGCCATCCCATGATAT
>PGZR01000191.1 GCA_002841405.1 Firmicutes bacterium HGW-Firmicutes-4
GATGATTAACGAAGAAGTATTTGGACGTTTGACCGTAGATGAAATTCCAGGAATCCTAGAAAAATTCTAGTCAACAGTTATGAAAGAATTGTCCCTTCATATATTGGATATTACCCAGAATTCCATCAGAGCGCAGGCAAAGCTTGTTAAACTAGTGATTATTGAATCTTTGGCAAACAATGAACTCACCATTATCATCGAAGATGACGGGTGCGGAATACCGGCCGACATGCTTCATAATATCACCGATCCATTTGTGACGACCCGAACAACCCGAAAAGTTGGTCTGGGTTTATCCCTATTCAAAGCAGCAGCGGAAGCATGCGGCGGATATTTCGAGATAAGCTCAACACCAGGTGTCGGCACAAAGGTGGTTGGAAATTTCATGCGAGATCATATCGATCGTGCTCCCCTTGGGAATATGGCAGATACGATTCTTACCATGGTAATGTCGTTTGGAGAGACAGATCTTAATTATGAACACGACTACAATAACCAATTATTTGTTTTTAATACACGAGAAATTAAAGAGACTCTGGAAGTTGAATCTTTAAACGAGCCGGCAATTCTTAATTGGATCCGGGAATTCGTTTCAGAGGGTCTAAAAGAAATTCAAGAAATTATGGAGGAAGCATTATGGCAAAGTCCTTAGCAGAATTAAAAGCGATTCGTGAAAAAAAATTAAACGAAATCAATTTACGACACGGCAAAAACGGTTACCGTGTTGTAGTAGGAATGGCAACCTGTGGTATCGCTGCCGGCGCCCGACCAGTAATGGTTAAATTGATGGAAGAAGTGGATGCAAAAGGTTTAGTTGATGTAACTGTTGCTCAAACCGGATGTATCGGATCATGTCGATTGGAACCAATTGTAGAAGTTTACGATGCCAACAATGACAAAGTAACCTATGTGCACATGACCGCAGAAAAGGTTGCACGAGTTGTAGATGAACACTTGGCTCAAGGCAAAGTGGTCGATGAATATACCATGACCGTGGTTGATGGTAAAGTCATTGATCCAACGGTTAAGGGTTAATTAGAGGAGGAGAAGAGCAGATGGCATATAAACGTTCGCAGATACTGATTTGTGGTGGCACAGGATGTTGTTCCTCTGGTTCCATGACATTAGTAAAGGAATTAAAAAAAGAATTAGTAAAACATGATATACTTGATGAAGTAGAAGTTGTTGCAACCGGTTGCTTTGGTTTATGTGAACTGGGACCTGTTGTAATTGTTTACCCAGAAGGTACTTTCTACAGCCGAGTTGAAGCTGCAGATATTACCGAATTAGTTGAAGAACACCTTGTCAAAGGACGTCCATTGGATCGCCTGATCTACACCGAAAAAGGTGATGGTCATCATCCACTGTCAATCAATGAATTAGGATTCTTTAAGAAACAAAAACGTATTGCTTTAGCAAATTGTGGCGTTATTAACCCAGAAAATATTGATGAATACATTGGTTTTGATGGTTACATGGCCCTTGAAAAAGTGTTGTTAACCATGACACCAGTAGACGTTATTAACGAAGTTAAAGCTTCCGGTCTTCGTGGTCGTGGGGGCGGAGGATTCCCAACCGGTCTTAAATGGCAATTTGCCCATGATGCTGTATCAGAAGATGGAATTAAATACGTTGCCTGTAACGCAGATGAGGGAGACCCCGGCGCATTCATGGATCGTTCTGTATTAGAAGGTGATCCCCATGCCTTAATCGAAGCCATGGCAATTGCCGGCTTTGCAGTTGGCGCAGCAAAAGGATATGTTTATGTTCGTGCTGAATACCCAATCGCTGTAAACCGTCTGCAAATTGCGATCGATCAAGCAAAAGAATATGGTTTATTAGGCGAAAACATCTTTGACACTGATTTCGCTTTCGACCTGGAAATTCGTTTAGGTGCTGGAGCGTTCGTATGTGGTGAAGAAACAGCATTAATGAACTCTATTGAAGGTAAACGTGGTGAACCGCGTCCACGTCCGCCATTCCCAGCAAATAAAGGTTTATTTGGAAAACCAACCGTTTTAAATAACGTAGAAACCTATGCAAATATTCCAGCGATTATCCTTAAAGGCGCAGAATGGTTTGCATCCGTAGGAACCGAAAAATCTAAAGGAACAAAAGTATTCGCACTTGGTGGAAAAATCAACAATACCGGTTTATTAGAAATCCCAATGGGCACAACCCTGAGAGAAATCGTATTTGAAATCGGTGGCGGGATTCCTAATGGCAAAGCCTTTAAAGCGGCTCAAACCGGTGGACCATCAGGCGGATGTATCCCTGCTTCTTTATTAGATACAAAAATTGATTATGATAACCTGATTGCCATTGGCTCAATGATGGGTTCTGGTGGATTGATCGTAATGGATGAAGACAACTGTATGGTTGACGTTGCCCGTTTCTTCCTTGACTTTACTCAGGACGAATCCTGTGGTAAGTGTCCTCCTTGCCGTATCGGTACTAAGAGAATGTTAGAAATTCTTGAACGAATCTGCGACGGTAAAGGGATTGAAGGCGATATCGAACGATTAGAAGAACTGGCAGTTGGCATCAAAGCTTCAGCTCTTTGCGGATTGGGACAAACTGCTCCAAACCCTGTTCTTTCTACTATTCGTTACTTCCGTGACGAATATGAAGCACATATCAATGATAAAAAATGTCCAGCCGGCGTATGTAAACATCTGTTAGACTTCACAATTAATCCAGATACCTGTAAAGGTTGCGGAATCTGTGCTAAAAAATGTCCTGCAGACGCAATTACTGGTGAAAAGAAAAAACCATACACCATTGATACCGCAAAATGT
>PGZR01000046.1 GCA_002841405.1 Firmicutes bacterium HGW-Firmicutes-4
TTATAATAGGAGGAAGAAAGCATGTCAAAAATTACAGAAGTCAAAGAATTGGTGGAAGCGGGTAAGTCTAAGAAGATTGGGGCAGCGGTCCAGGACGCGTTGAATGCTGGCGGCCAGCCGGCGGATATTCTGCAGGCGATGGTGGATTCAATGAGCGTAGTCGGGGATAAGTTCTCGGCCGGCGAAATTTTCGTTCCGGAAATGCTGATCGCGGCCAAGGCGATGTCCAAAGGAGTAGATGTGCTACGACCCTTGATGGCCGGCGATAACTCCGCCTCACTGGGAACCTGCATAATCGGAACGGTAGCTGGAGATCTGCATGATATTGGCAAGAACCTGGTTTCGATGATGATTGAAAGTGCCGGCTTTACGATGGTAGATCTGGGCGTGGATGTACCCGCTGAAAAATTTGTGGAAGCGGCCAAGGAAAATGATAATGTTACCTTGATTGCCTGCTCGGGACTGTTGACCACCACCATGCCCGCCTTAAAAGAAGCGGTAGCGACCATCAAAGCCAGTGACCTGAGCAACTGCAAAGTAATTGTCGGCGGTGCGCCGGTAACACCGGAATTCGCCGCGGAAATCGGGGCTGATGGTTATGCCGCTGATGCCGGATCGGCAGCGGTTAAGGCTAAAGAACTGGTTAAGTAAGTATTATTTGGCAACGGTTAATTAATTAGAACTAATATAAGAATATAAATAAGGGGAGGATACAAGATGAATCAGAGAGAGAATTTTTTTGCGATGATCGAGGGGAAAAAGCCGGAATTTATACCGAATATGATGGAAGTTTATAAAATGTGCGTGTTTGGGACAGGTATCACCGATAGTCCTTTGCAAGGTGGACTGGATCCTTTTGGTGTTAATTGGATTGTAACCAAAGAAGGTGCTATCCCGGAACCGAATAAATTTATGTTTGATGATATTGCTGACTGGAAAGAATATGTGAAATTTCCGAATCTTGATACCTTGGGAATTGAAGCAGCCGCAAAAATAGAAATGGCAGACTTTACTCCCGGGGAACAGGTTGTCAATGCGTTTAGCGTCTGTGGTTTGTTTGAACGATTGGCCGCCTTTATGGGCTTTGAAAACGCGCTTTGTTCACTGGTGGAAGATCCCGAATCCTGCCGGGAATTCTTTGAAGCCTTTGCCGATTATAAAATGGCGATTCACAACCGCTTTATTGATGTCTATCAACCGGATATGATCACTTATTTTGACGATCTGGCGACAGCCAATGGACTGTTTATGTCACCAAAGGTGTATCGGGAAGTGATTAAACCTTCCCATCAACGGATTATTGAAGGTGTTACATCCAGAGGTGTGATTTTTACCCAGCACACCTGTGGTAAATGCGAAGAAATTGTTGGAGACTATGTCGAAATGGGCGCTAAAATGTGGAGTTCTGCCCAGATCAGCAATGATCTTGAAGGAATTATGGAAAAATATCAGGGTCGTTTGATTGTTGAAGGGGGTTGGGACACCTCTGGACCGGTCAGTTACAATGGCGCTTCAACCGAAGCAGTCATTGCTGAAGCTGTTCGGTGTGCAAATCAGTATGGAAAATACGGAAATTTCATTTTGATGCCTATTTTAATGAATGAGAATGGCAACTCAATGCTGGTTGGTGATCCCCGATTGGCACCAATGCTTGAAGTTTGGCACACAGTCGAAAAAATCGCATGAAACAGGTTGCGATTACCGGTCTAATTGGCGGAGTCATGGGCTTTCTCATGAGTTTTTTAATGAACTATTTACTGCTCCCATTACCCGAAACCGTTTTAGCTAACGCTTTTGGCAATGGCATCAGCGGGCTAGTGAGCGGCTTTATGGGCGGTTTTATTGGATTATTAATGTATTTAAAAAAAAACGCTGCCTAAGAAAATAAGTCTGCGCTAATCTGAAGTCAGATAGGTGCGCCTGACAAGGCAACTAATGATCTGCAAAGGTGGGGGTCTGGCGCAGATTGGACATCACGGATGGCCCTGGCCGTATCCGCAGTAATTGAATCAGACCACAAAAGAACAAGTGACAACACAGCGTTTTGCCCCGCTGTGTTGTTTTCATATTACAAAAAGCAGCGTTATAATTTAATATTGTTTTTAGAAAAATCATGCTATACTGATAAAAATTACAGATAAAACTAAACAGGTGAAGCAATGGATCACAACGAACCCCGGAAGCCCAATCAAAAACGCCTCAGCGACCTGGTCGACATCAAAACCCTCCAGGAAATTCTTGACGCCTTTACCACCACCACCGGCCTGATGGCCAATATTGTCGATGGCGAAGGGGTTTCGATCTTTCCGCGCAAGGGCATTAAAAAATGCTGTAAATTCTGCCGCATTATCTATAGTCTGGAAGGCGGCAAGAATCGCTGTCAGGCCGCTTACAAACGGGCCGGCAAGCAGGCAGCACTGTTTGGCGAACCCTATATTTTCCGCTGTCCCTCGGGGCTGATTGAGTGGGCGGCACCGATTGTCCTGGATGGTGAACACGTTGGCACGATTATCTGCGGCCAGGTACTGATGTGGGAGCCGGAGGAATTTTTCTGGATTGAACTCAGGAAGATGAACCAGACGCTGACCGATGATTTTGAGGAATTGTTTGAAGCGGTGGGAGAGCTGGCCATTGTCACCGGCAATCAGGTCCAGGCCTCGGCCTACCTGCTGTATGTGGTGGCCAACTATATTATGAAAGCCGGCTGGGAAAATTTTGAACAGTCCCGGGAGTTTGCCCGCCAGCGCACCCTTTACCATGCCGAAATTGAAAACCATAAAAGTCGGGAAGAACAAACAGACAAAAGCGATCGCCGGTCGCTGCTTGATGAGGATGAAATCATCGTTCAGCTGCAGCAAAACCGAAGAAAAGCGAAAGCTTATCTGGAGGGGCTGATCTCCGGTCTGCGCTATGAAGCCCACCAGAATCTGGCCCAGTTGCGGGCCAAAATGACCGAGCTGCTGGTGGTATTGTCTCGGGTAGTCAACCGGCTTGGGCTGGCAATGGTACCGTTTCTGCACATCAACGATCAGGCCATCAGCCAGATCTATCAGACCACTTCGCAGGAAAATATCTCAGTTATCGTATCCAAGGCCGTGGATGCCTATCTGGAACAGCTTGAGGCCGCAGCAGTCAAACCGGAAAACCCCAATATCAGCTTGATGACCGACTACATTGACAAGCATTACCCCGACAACCTGACCGTGGAGGCGATCGCCGACGCTGCCTGTCTCAGTCCCGGTTATGCTGGCCGGATCTTTAAAGAGCAGCTGGGGTTGTCGATCATGGATTATGTCTTAAAAGTTCGGATTGACAAATCCAAGAAACTGCTGCTTAATCCCCACTATCAGATTCAGGCCATTGCCGAAAAGGTCGGCTATGGGGATGCCGGCTATTTCACCAAGGTGTTCCGTAAATTTGAAGGAATCACCCCGACGCAGTTCCGGAAAATACACAAACGATAAGAGGCCGAATATGGAAAAAGTATTAATCGAATTACAGCAGGCCATCGAAAACGGGGAAACCCAGATCGCCATGAATAAAACCAAGGAAGCCCTGAATTACGGCATCCGCACCGATAAAATTATCCAGACCGCCATCAACCCGGCTTTTAAAGATCTGGGTCAGAAAATGTTTGACGGCGAAATCTATGTCACCGATGTATTAATGGCCTCCCGGGCTGCCCATGCCGCGATGTATGTGATGGAACCGATTCTGTCGCGTTCAACCGGCACCTCCAAAGGGATTGTGGCGATTGGAACGGTGGCTGGGGATCTCCACGACATCGGCAAAAACCTGGTCATTATGATGCTTCAGGGCAGCGGTTACACCGTCATTGATCTGGGCATTGATGTGCCGGCAGAAACCTTTGTCGAAGCCGTCCGGATGCACAAGCCCGATGTGCTGGCGCTATCGTCGCTGCTGACCACCACGCTGCCGGAGCTGGACAATATGATCGACGCCCTTGAAGTGACGGGACTGCGGGCCCAGGTCAAGGTGATCGTTGGCGGCGCTCCAGTGACGGCTGAATACGCCAGCCGGATCAAAGCCGATGCCTACGCCAATGATCTGTTTGAAGCCACCGAGGCGGTAGCGGATCTGGTTAAGAATCGGATTGGGAAATATGCCATCTGAACTAAGCTTAATTTCGACAAAACATGTGCACGGTGTTGCTTTTAGTTAGGTCAAGATTTTGTCCAGCCAGCTCCAAGCAGCCGCTGTTTTTCTTGACAAACCCGGCCTTGATGGGGTTTAATGTTAAACAACGACAAAATCCGGGAGGTTTGACAGATGGAGGCATTTTTAAGACTTGAGGGGAAGGCCAAGGAGGATTTTTACCAGGCCAAATACGATTATTACCGGCGTTTTAATCTGGGCGTCATGTTTGCTGCGGCCTTGATGTTCTTTAGTCTGCTGGTGCCGGACTGGCAGGTCTATGAGCAGTTTACCTGGCGCCTGCTGGTGATCCGCAGCATGGTGGTGATTCCGCTGGCGGTGGTGGTGCTGGTCTATCGCCAGACCAGCAATTACCGGATCATGTCAGTCGTTTCACTGCTGATGGTTCATGCGATGATCTGGGGCAACATCTGGGCTGGCTCCTACGGGGCTGATCAGTCCTATGTCAATGAAGGCTTTCTGATCATGAGCTTTATCCTGTTGCTGGCCTCCTTCAGTGCGCCGCCGTTTTATGCCTTCGTGGCCCAACTGGGATTAATCGGGAATATCCTGCTGGCTGATCAGCTCTATCATTATGCCAATCTCGATGTGATCCTGTCTTTTAACATTCAGGTGATTATTCTGTTGTGCCTGGTCGATCTGATCGTCACAGGGTTTTATTATGATCATTATATTATCCAGAAAAAACTGGAGTTTGCGCTGTTCCATGATCCTCTGACGCAGGTGTTCAACCGGCGCCAGCTCCACAAAATCATGGGAGTCGGCCACGATCTGTCCTTTTTGAGTCCGGATATCGCCGTTGTGATTATGGATGTCGATCATTTTAAGCAGGTTAATGACAGCTACGGCCACGATGAAGGTGACCGGATTCTGCAGTTTGTCGCAGACTGTATCCATCACAGTCTGCGGGGGCCGGATCTGGTGATTCGCTGGGGTGGCGAGGAATTTGTCGCGATACTGTTTGACTGCCAGCGTGATCAGGCCAGCCTGGTGGCTGAGCGGATCCGCAGCTCGGTGGAAAAGTCGGTTAACGGCGTCTGCAAGATCACCATTTCGCTGGGGGTGGCCATCTATCCTGGCGGCGACTGTTTCGAAACGATCAAAAAAGCCGACCAGGCGCTCTTTGTCGCCAAGCGCAACGGCCGCAACCAGGTGGTTTGTTACGAGTCCCTGGATCAGGATAGCCTCGATATGGACGCGTACAACCGTCGCGCTGACGCTTAAAAGGATTAATGGTCAGAGCAATCGCTGCCCTCAGTTATATCGTACCCGATCACCGCACTGCTGGCGTCATTCCTAATTTTTGGCGAAGCCATGAATGGGGTCCAGATGCTGGGAGCCGGGTTGCTATTAGGAGCCACCTTCCTGGGCGACAAAACCGCGAAGCAGCTAGAACTTGTCGACGACGAGCAGGTTTAATGACCATTCAACTTTTACCTGAAACGTCATTTGATTATGCGTTGCAAGAATCATGATGGGGACAGTTAAGGGTAAATCAGCTTCACACAAAAAAACGATCAGCCAATGCCAGCGGGAACGCCGGGATTGGCTGATTTTTGTATCGGGCGGGGTGGTTTTGCTTGAGTGTTGTTGGCTACCTGTATTCTGAAAACGGAGGTAGAATATCGCTACGCCAGAAGTATAAGCGTATCAGGCACTCAACAGATATTGTAGTTCCAACCATCAGCAGATGTAGGATATCGACAGATCACGAATATGGTAGTATAATAAGCATATAATAAAGATACTTTGATAGCTATTAAATGCGGTGAGTGTGATGATTAATATTAAACCGTCAGCGGGAAAATCTGTTTGCCGCTGAAGAAGGCCGAAACAGTGGCAAACCTGGATATTCTGTGGACGAGGTATCGGCGATGATGAAGACGGCCTTTCAGGAGGTCTTGGATGGACACCGAAAGTAAGCAATATACAGTTGTTATTTCAGATGAAGCAACTCAGATGCTGCTGTCCCAGGTGCGCTTTCTTGCTCAAATCAACGAAGCGGCAGCGATACAATTAATCAATGCTTTTCTGGACAGTGCTTCGTCATTGTCCCTGTTTCCGGAGCGAATCTGTGGCTGGTTGATCCACTGATACCAAAGGGTAAATATCAGAAGTTACTGCTAGAAAAACGGTATTTGCCGATTTATCAGATCAAAGGAACGTTTGTGCATGTTGATGCGGTTGTCGATACACGCCAGGAATATGGTTGGTTACTATAGCACAAAAGAACCGACTCGGTAACCCTTGCTCTAAAAATTAAAAGCTATATCAATCCCGGGTTATTATGATCTGGTTAAAAATCCGGGGATCTACGACGATGCTCCTTCTTAGGGAGAATTGAATCGTGATCCTTATCGGGAAAACCGGTGAGGCTTACAGCCCATCAACATTAAAAGGCCCATACTGATTGACGAATCGGTATGGTCTTTTGGTTTGAATATTAAAATTTAAAGATGCTAATTATGCAACGCATACTCATTCACAGGGAGGAACATGATGGAGAGTATAAAATGGCTATTATCAGCAGACCCTTATGTGGCTTATGCCACCTGTAAAAATCTATTGAATCGACCGGAGCAGGACTTAACAGATTTAAAAAAAATGGTTTTAAATGATGACCGGATAAAAGAACAGTTAGGCGTTGTGGCCAATTTCTCCGGTACCCTGGTGAGTAATCACAAAAACCCGGATCTGCCCATCCACATCCTGATGTTTTTGTTGGACATTGGCTTAAATCGGGAAGTGCCGGAAATTGATCAGGCGATCCAGCAGATTCTGGAAACCGTTGATGAAAATGGCGTTTATCGCAGCGTCATCAAGGTGCCTAGAAGTTACGGCGGGACCGGTGAAGAAACCCTGGGCTGGTTTTTCTGCGATGCGCCGTTGATGCATCTGGCGTTACTACGGGCCGGGGTTTCATATCAAGATCATCTCAAACTGGGGGTCGATTTTCTGGTTGGACTCCAACGGGAGAACGGCTTCCCCTGTGCGGTTTCGAAAGAACTGAGACAATGGCGGGGCCCGGGCAAGAAAGCCGATCCGTGTCCCTATGCCAATCTGGCGATGCTGAGACTTTTAGCTAGGATTCCCGAATACGCCAGTTCCAGCGTCGCCGGGATTGCCATTGAAGCCATCCTTTCGCAATGGGAAAAGAGCCGGGAATCTCATCCCTATCTTTTTTATATGGGTACGGATTTCCGCAAACTGAAAGCACCAGCGATCTGGTTTGATCTGGTCGCCGTGTGCGACTGTCTGAGCCAATACCCCCAGGCCCGCAGTGACCAGCGCTTTATGCAAATGCTGGCGCTGCTGGAAACAAAGGCCAATGAGCAAAACCGGTTTACACCAGAATCTATCTACCTTAAAAGCAAACGCTGGGATTTCGGCCAGAAAAAACAGCCATCGCCGTGGCTGACCTATCTGTGCCTGCAGATTCTGAAACGGTGTGATCGATTTGATGAACTGATAGTTGAAGGATGATGCAGTTAAAATAAAGCGTGTCAGGTAATCAACCGATATAAAACACCCGGAAGACTGCACCTGACACCAATTTATTACGGTGGTGTGGGAGGTCAGCTGATCAATTAATGGTCAGTCTCCTACCTGATTTGATGGGTTAATGCGACAGGCGGCTATCGATTTTTTACAGAAGCGGAATAGGAACCCATCAGTTATTGTTAATCTAAAGATATTCTAATATAATATCTTTAGATTAACAAAGGAGGCCACTCACATGCCTAACATTAAATCCAGTACGGAACTACGCAATAATTACAATGAAATATCAAAATTCTGTCACGACCATGAAGAACCAATCTTTATTACCAAGAATGGTCAGGGGGATTTGGCGGTCATGAGCATTGAGGCTTATGAAATGCTAAGTGGCTAGCTAGAACTTTATCGTGCCATTGACGAAGGTCGTGCCGCCATCAAAGGGGGAAAAACACGAGCGCTTGGCGAGGTCATCAAGAACTTACGACAAGAGATAAGCAATGGTAACTTATAACATTGAGATCTCGGAACCAGCCGAAAATGACCTTCGAGATATTATCCGCTATATATCTTCACAACTGTCATCACCAATGACGGCCATGAAAATGATGGATACGATTGAAGCAGCGCTGCTCGGTTTATCCGATATGTCACAGAAATGTGCGGCTGTTCGTGATGATCGACTGGCTGCGATGGGATACCGGAAACTGTTGATCAAAAACTATGTTGTTTTTTTTAGGATCGGTGAATTATCTAAAGTCGTCAATGATGAACGGATCCTTTATGCCCGTCGTGATTGGCTTCGTATCGTGTAGTCTTTCTTTTCCAGCGGCCACCTCACTGGCCATGCCTTTGACTGTTATTTCTCTGGTCATATGTACGAAGTGGTGATAAGCCAGATGGCTGTTTATGCCATCAGTCAGGAAAACGGGGTGATCCGCTATCGCAATCAATTGTTTTGTCACTTTCAGATTCCACCACGAAACGAGGTAATTTATTAAAAATTTCATGTAAAACCGCTTCCTTTGTTGCCTCGGCCGTAGTGGCCGGGGTTTTGTTATATATGGAACGTTTTGTTTATAGGTTGCTGCAGATCAGGCGGCGGAAGAAAAAGCCGCAGCGGATCAAGCGGCAGCCGACCAGGCAGCTGAGCAAAGTGGTATGCAAACAATGCCAGCGGATACAAAGTGGGTAAGACATTTTATGTTAGCGTTGATTTATATTATTTAAATCATAATAAGGAAGGCATACTATATGCAACGGTATTAGATATTGTTGATGGTTCACAAAAGATATAATGCTATATGTATGAATGTGATACATTGACATGGTTTAATCGAAATGATCCGCAGTTTACAGGTGCATTTTTACATGTCAGGGCGGATGTTCCGCATTTACATTAAAAGGGGACCGTTTCAAGTTTTGTGTATTTGCGAAAATTGATGTAGAATATAGAATTTACTTTAGGGGCAAGGGCATTAAAATGACTGTTGCTCCCCAGGAGGAAGTAAGCACTAGCTCTATTACGATCTTTTCAACTGCAACGATTCAGTGCGCGGGCTGTCCCATCGCTACTGCTACATAATAATTGAAATAATATTAGGGCCGGTCACGTTAAAAACACCACGGGTAACACTAATTTTAGTATCTTGCCAAAAGAATATGTGATTAAAGTTGTGAACTGTAATCATTCAGCCCGGTTGCAGAATACAAACAATCGACAGTCTATTTACAAGTTCCGAAGATCCCGGCACGGTACGACCCGATGTACTCCATGCAGTAGTCATCCATTCCAAGCAGTGCCTCTGTCGCAAAAATCATCCCCATCAAGTCTTTGTTTAAAGGATCAAGTATGGCACTGTCCATCCCGGCATTCATCGCCAGCACGACGAAGCTTCGATTGACAAGTTTTCTAACGGGCAGGTTGAACGAAATATTTGATACTGCGCCAGTGATATGAATTGTTGGAAATTTTGCTTCAATTTCTTTCATCACTTTTACGATCATTGCAATATCGATTGGCTAAATACGCCCTGGCGAGGTTAAGATCAAAGAGTGATCAATGCTTTCAAGAGCGTGGCAAGGAGCATTAACAACAAAATCTTTTCCGGCGCTGATTCTATTTTTACTGAAAGGTGTTCTTTTAATAGCCTTTTAAAGGTCAATTAAGTATAATAATTTAAAAAGGGGAAACGAAAATGTCACAAATTAAAAAGTTGAACAAACACATGCCTGGGAGAGAAGCCGTTTTACTGGTGCTGATCCTGCTATCTTTATTCGTATTTTCGGGTTGTAGTGCCCTTAATGTCCTAAATAAACTGGATTTTGAAGGATATACTCTGATTGAAGTTGATGGTGGGGATCTGTCGGGTGAGCGGCTGCCCAATGTAGTGGTCGATATTGGTTTTGGTGATCGCGAGTATTATGCTTTTACCAATGATTATGGGCAATTGATTAAGGTTACGGCAGAAAAAATTATTTTACAGGATGATGATAAGGAACCGGTTTTGGACACGGGACGATATTATCCCGATGAGGCCAAGGTTCCCGGCACCGAAAGTCCCACCTTGGATGAGGGCCATGTCATCGCCGATTCCCTTGGTGGGGTGTCCAATGCTTATAATATTACCCCCCAGGACAGTACCCTGAATCGACACGGCGATCAGGCTTACATCGAAAAGGTCATTCGCGATGCCGGGGGCTGCAGCGATTTTACGGCGGTGATCACCTATCCGTCGACCACGACCCAGATCCCCAGTCACTACAGTTATACCTACACCCTGAAGGGCAACGTGATTAATGATGAATTTGATAATGTCAATCCCGATGAGGTCAACCAGGGACTGGGCCTCACCAGTCAAAATGGACAGAACAGCAGCAGCGTCACCATCAGCGAGCTGGATAAAAAGGCCGAGTATATTGCTATCAAAAATGCTGGCACCAGTGCAGTCGATCTGACCGGCTGGAAAATTGTATCGGTTAGAGGTAATCAGACATTTACCTTTCCGGCCTTTATTTTAGCAGCCGATGCAACGGTTAAAATCGGCGATTCCGCCACCAATACTGGTCTCGGTTTTCATTGGCTTGATGGCGGCGGCACCTGGAATAACAGCGAGAGTGATCCGGCCGAGTTATATGACAGCACTGGTAAACTGATTGATGTATATCATGATTAAACGATGGGGGTGCGGCATAATGTCAATATTCGACCTTATTGATAGTAACAGCATCACTGAGCGGAGGGAATTGTTGTCAAAACTGCCCTGTTTAGGTTTTTTGTGAGTAACAATTTGAAAGAAGAACGAGAAGGAAAGAAAACAATCAAACTGATGTCTGTTACGAAGATACCAAATATTAAATTAGAAAGAAGGTCTGGCTATGCGAGAAACACATTTAATTCAAAACCGGCAGACTTGCAAACTTGGATTGATCATTGTCATTCGGCAGCTTTTTCCTCAAGAATTACTTAAAACTGCTTATTCAATTATGGAGGGCGTGTTTTGCCGGTTTGCCGACTCGGCAATTTCAATTAGAGAAGTCTATCAAATTGAAAAGAAACTCAAAGAATGGATATTGGGAAATCCTGATATTGACTTTTTGAAGCATGAGGGAGGCTACTACTATTATCGGGTTGATGACTATGTTGTTAAAATGATTTGTCCCTGTGAAACAAACGTAAAAAACATAGATCCTTTCTGTGTGATTCCTTATGCAGACGGTTTTATTGTTGACTTTGGAGACATTGACCGCGATTGCAGCACCTCGTTGATACCGCCAGATAAACTCTCGGCCATGTATGAGAAGACGCAAAAGTGGTTAAAAAATATTAATGTCGAGTTGCTTAATGATGTTAATGACTTTATCGTCAGCAGCGCCAGCCTGAAGCTACTGGGGATGGCCGAAGCCCTCCATGAAAAGGAGATATCCGATATTGCCGTGATGATTCTGCAGCAGCAGCGGGCCCTGCGGGTACTGCTGATTTCGGGGCCGTCTTCTTCGGGGAAGACGACTTTTGCACAACGATTATCGACCCAGTTGAGTGTGAACGGATTAAAGCCGGTTACGCTTTCGATGGATGATTATTTTGTGAACCGCGAAGTGACGCCGCTTACTGAAGACGGCAAGCCCGATTTCGACTGCCTGGAAGCCTTGGATCTTCCATATTTGCAGCAACAGCTGAGCGAACTGATCAATGGAAAAACGATTGAAACGCCGATCTATGATTTTAAAACCGGCCATCGTTCGACCCAAACAAGGCGCCTGCGCGTCGGACACGATGAAATCCTGGTCGTCGAAGGAATCCATGCATTGAATCCGCTATTGTTTTTGGGTATTAACCGAAACATGCTATTTAAAGTCTACCTCAGCTCGCTGTTTCAATTAAATTTCAACTTGGAAAATAGAGTGCCAAGTTCTGAAGTACGGCTGATCAGGCGAATCGTCAGAGGCGATCAGTTCCGCGGTACCCATCCCGAGGATACTCTGGATCAGTGGGAAAATGTCCGTCGCGGGGAGTATAAAAACGTGTTTAAATTCCAGGAAGAATCGGACGTGATGTTTAATTCGAGCCTTCTTTACGAATTAAATGCCATGAAACCTTTAGCTGAAGCGTCCTTAAATAAAATCGATGATAACAGCCCCTATGTGAAGACAAGGGACCGGTTGCTTAATATTCTATCGTTCTGTGAGCCAATGAATACGGAGAAAGTGCCTTTTAATTCAATACTGCGTGAATTCATCGGCGGCAGCATCTATTTTGACTAATGGCATTGTAAAATTATAAAAATTGCAAAAACCAGATAAAAGGAGAAGAATAATGATGAATGTAATTGTTTTTTTAGCACCAGGATTTGAAGAAGTGGAAGCCTTAACCGTTGTCGATTATTTACGAAGAATCAAGTCGATTCGGGTTGATATGGTGGCCATCGGTGATAGCCTGACGGTTTTCGGAAGCCATCAGATTGCGGTAAAAGCCGACCACCACATAGATGATCTGACTAACCTTGATACCTATGCAGCAGTTGTTATTCCCGGTGGCATGCCCGGAGCCGCCAATCTAAGAGACGATCCCCGGGTTATCAAAATCGTCAGCGACATGGCTACCGACCGTAAAGTAGTGGCGGCGATCTGTGCCGGGCCGATTGTTTTAGCTAAAGCTGGAATCATCGCTGGCAAAAAACTGACCTCTTACCCGGGCTTTGAAGCGGATTTGCCCGATTCAATCTATCAACAGGATGCGGTCGTTCGGGACGGCAATCTGATCACCTCCCGGGGCCCGGGAAAAGCGGTGGATTTTGCCCTGGAACTGGTGAGCGTTTTAGCCGGCGCGAACGAGGCTGAGACCTTGCGCAAAAATATCCTTTACGACAAGTAGTAAAACAATTTGATCCCGTTGTTTCAGCAACAAAACCCCGTCACCGTTATGGTCGGGGTTTTTTTCGGTGCCAGCCCTTGTTTGACTAATTGAGAATCCTTGAGATACTTATAAAATCGCAAATAATACGTCGTAAATTAATTATTGATCGATTAAATACCTTCGCAAAGTAATGATCATCAACGTGAAAAAGCACTAGACGATTAAAGTAAGAGCTCAAACGCGAATAGCTTAAAAATAACTTAAAAGGCTTCAGTTGGAGTATTGACAATTGGCCAAAAGGGTGGTATAAAATAATCATAGTTAGCACTCGTTACATGAGAGTGCTAACAAAAATAAAAAATGTAAAGGAGTGGTTTATGATGACAGCACTGATTCCGTTTAACAGAAAAAGAAATGATTTGATGAATACCGGTTTTGATGATTTTCAAAATATGCTTGACGACTTTTTTGCAGAAGGGTGGCCGATGCGAAGAAGTTTAGCTGGTGATACCTTCAAAATTGATCTTCAGGATAATGAAAATGAATATATCGTTGAAGCAGAGCTCCCAGGTATTCAGAAGGACGAGATTAATCTTTCCTTAGATGAAGGACGACTGCAGATAACCGTCAAGAAGGAAGAAACGAAAGAAGAAAAAGAAAAAAATTATGTTCATCGGGAGCGAAAATTCTCAGCCATGACCCGGAATATCTTTTTGGCCGATGCCGCATCGGACGACATTAAAGCCAAGCTGAATGAGGGGGTTCTGACGATCACCATACCCAAGCAGGTGAAAACGGAACTAACTAAACAAATTGAAATTGAGTAAAGCAGTCAATAATTGTTAACCTCAAATGCCGATGGGGCGACAGAAAGGGATGATGCAATTAGAATCATTTCGAGCAATTAAAAAAATATAAAATCACAAATATGAACACCCTTTTTGTAGCTGTCAATGATGCTATGAAAAGGGTGTTTTTTATGACTTCAGTAACGAATTTACGTTTAAAGATTGCGACTGTCATAAGCCCAGTGCAGCAGCGCCTGGCGCTGTTTACGGCGACAGTTTTGATCCATTTGTTGGCAATTCTTTTTAATCGCGCCAATATGGCGCACCATCGCCTTCCAGCGCTTGATCTGGCGGCGGTCTTCGTCAGGAACGCGGCGGCCATAATAATAACGGCAATACCATTGAAACCAGCCCCGGGGATCGATGGGGTTAATCCAACCGTTGGCCTGCCAGACGCTAAGGGGCTGCGAAGCATCGACTTGATAATAATTTAATGAAATATCCTTTCGGGCTGGCGAGAGTTTGGCATTATCATACCAATCCTCGGGAAATTCAGACCGGCAATCAGTCATGTACTTGCCCCCGAAAAGGCCTAGTGCCAACAGCGCTTTGGGGGAGAGCTCCGGCTTAAAGTCGGGATCAAAATTTGTCCCCATGGCTTCATTTAAGTAATAAAAGCCTTGTTGCATCGTATCGTTGATGATTATCTTTTTCATTCTTTCAGGCTATCCTTTCGTTTCTGCTGGCTGCCATGATCGCTGATGCTGGTCAGGTTATTTTCTTAATCGATGCCGTTTAAAATGCGGTCCAGGTCTTCGGCAATGACCTGATAGCCGATGCTGCTGGGGTGAAACTGATCGGCTGCCAGATAGGTTTGCAGATGATATTTAAAGACGTCATCAATGGGAATATAGGCCGTTTTATTATCGGCAGCGGCGAGCAGTTGGGTTTGATAATTCCATTCGAACAGCTTTTGCGATTTTTGCGGATCCTGATCGGGATAGGGATTATATAAACCAATCAGGGCGATTTGAGCCTCGGGATTGAGCGCGCGAATACGGCTGATCGTCGCTTCTAGATGCTCCTGATAGCGGCTAAGGATGTCCTGAAAGGCTGCATCCAAAGACAGGGCATCCTGATACTGGAGGCGATTCAAATCATTGCCGCCAATCGAGATAATAATTAAGTCGGCGGCGGAAATAAAGGCGGCATTTTCCGGGGCGACGACCAGCGCGGCCAGATCAGCGCTGATCGCTCCAGACACTGACAGATTCGCCACCGTGAGGGGATTGTCGGGATCGATTAGCGCCGCATAGCGTTTGCCGATACCCATATCCGGTTCATCACCGACGCCGTATCCGATCGAATCGCCCAGCACCAGAATACTGTTAGCGGCGCTGATTGGCTCAGTTTCAATAGTCTCAGCGGGCTCGCCAAGGTCGTCCGGATTTTTGTCGCCGCCATTGGTGATGGTAATCGCAATGATCACGCCGGTCACAAAAATAAGCATCAGGGCGACCGATACGATTAAGATCAGGGGCCATATTTTTTTGATCATGATTGCCTCCTTTTAGACCAGTACATCTTTGCGACTAAAAATCTGAAACCCGAGCAGCAGCGCCAGTAAGCCCCAGATACCCAGGGTGATGATGGAAAAATTGAGGCTCATCCCCGGGATCGGCTGATAGGAGCCGGTTAAATACCGGGTGAGGTCGAGATTGGTGACAAAAAAGAATTTGACGATGGGCCAGTCGGACAGAAAAAACTGCAGAAATTGTCCGCCAATCAGGGCCGCCATCAATACCCCAATGGCCGAGACGGTATTATCAACGATAATCGAAATCAACAGGGTCAGAGCGGCAATCACAATCGCGACGTACCAGGTCAGTGAATAAATGAGGATGGTGTACTCAAAGCGGCTGACCAGAATCACCGCATCAGCGTTTAATTGCCCGTCGATTAGGCGAAAGCCGGTGGCAACGGGTTCATCAAAGCCCCATTGGCCAAAGAAAAGATAGGAGATCAGGACCGCTAGCAGCCCCATGATTAAGACCACCAGGGTGGTCATCAAAAGCAGCGCAATCAGCTTGCTCAGCAGAATTTTCCAGCGCGGCACCGCCCGGGTTAGTAAAACCTTTATGGTCCCGGTTGAAAATTCCCCGGAGACCAGATCGGCGGCGAGGATCACAATGATCAGCGGAATCAGCAACGAAATGCCCTGTTCCACAAAATCGACGCTGAACTTTGCGGCGCTGGGGGTAATCGGGTTAATATCGTTATCGATAAAATAACGCAGCTGTTTGATTTCAATGTCAATGGAGGCAATCCCCTCAGCGGGAATATAGGGGCTGTCGAGGCGCTTTTCCAGATCGTCCAGCCGCTGGGTGGCCAGGCTTTTCCAATCATAGGTTCCGGCGCCGGACAGATTTTCAAAGCGGTCGATATTTTTCTCATAGGTATATTGCTGTCCATAGGAAAGCAGGGTGATGAAAATGATCAGCAAACCGATAATCAGAAATAGTTTTTTCTTTAACAACAGTTTGGTGACTTCATTGCGAATGAGATTTAGCATCATCGTATCCTTTCTACAGGTTCTTTTTATTGAATGGTTTTCTGGTTGGTCAGGCGCAGGAAGAGCTCCTCCAGAGTGGTGTTTTTAGCTGCCACGGTTTGCAGTTTCAGGCCGGCAGCGATCAGAGCGGCATTGATTTTGGGCAGGTTTTCCAGGTCGATCGCGGCAATCAGTTCGTTTTGAGTCGTGATCCGGGCCTCAAGCTGAAACTGCTCGCTGAGGATTTTTTGGCCCAGGCGGGGATTGTTTACAACCCAGACGATTTCACCGGTTGATAGCATCTCCGTCACCGCGCCGTCCCGGACAATGATCCCCTGATTGATAATGCAGACCCGGTCGCACATCAATTGCACTTCGCTGATCAGATGCGAGGAAATGAGCACTGAAATCCCCTTATCTTTGGCCAGGGATTTGACAATTTCCCGAAATTCATGGATGCCCTGGGGATCAAGGCCATTTGTTGGTTCATCAAGAATCAGTAAATCGGGTTGATGAATCAGGGCCTGGGCTAGGCCGATCCGCTGTTTCATGCCCATCGAATAAATGCTCACCTTATCATGGATGCGCTTTTCCATGCCGACCAGGGCGATGGCATCATCAATGGCGGCCTTGGTGACCTGCCGGGACATGGCACCTAAGAGCTCCAGGTTTTTATAGCCGCTCAGATACTCGTAGAGATCCGGGCCTTCAATGATGCAGCCCACATGCGCCATCGCCTGGACGTAATCGTCACCAATGCCATTTCCGCAGATTGAAACGGTGCCGGCACTGGGCCGTGACAAACCAACCAGCATTCGTAAGGTCGTCGATTTGCCGGCGCCATTGGGTCCTAAGAAGCCTAAAACTTCACCCTTATTAAGCTGAAAGCTGATGTTTTTGATAATTTCTTTCTTTTTAATACGCTTGGACAGATTGGTAACTTGCAAAACTGGCGTCTCCATAAAACCCTCGCTTAAAGTAGATAATTGGAATGCTTCTAATTATCTATATGCCCGGAAAGCCGGTTTTCAAACAAAGAATTCAATAGGCTGGAGCTGTTAGAATAAAAAAGACACGCCGAAAATGGAAGTTGAGACCATTTCCAGCGTGTTTTTTATTTCCGGATGCGGCCGTGATCAGCGGAGTTGTTGGGCATCGATGACCACGTAGCTACCATCGGCCCACTGATCCAGTGCGATCTGGATTACCGGAGCCCCGTCCGCATCGATAAAGGCCTGGACAATTGTGTCATCCATTTGCGATTCGATGGTGACTTCGGTGACGCCATTAAAAGAAAAGCCATTAAATGCTTTGATAATGTCCCGCCAGATATCCCGGGAACCATCAATTTTTTTCAGGTTCTTGATCACTTGTTCAATATTCATTTTCTTTACCTCCTCAATATTATGTCGGTTATTAAATGAATACCCTTTTACATCCCGTTTAAAAATAATAAATAGTCGTTTAATAAAATTCGGATCTATATCATCCGCCACTGTTAAATTCAAAATGAATTATTGAGAATCACGCCTAACAGTCCCCAGGCGGTTCCCAGCATCGCCCCGCCGAGGACATCCCGGGGGTAGTGCATGCCGACATAGATACGGGTGATGCCGACCAAAAAAGCCAGCAGATAGCCAGCCAACCCGATAAAAAAGTTGACGTGAAAATAGGGTAAGAGAAAGGTTGCCATGAAGAAGGATTGGCTGGTATGGCCACTGGGAAACGAACTGCCCCGGGCGGGTGACCCGACAATGCGACTATTTTCAATCTTTTTATAGGGACGGGTTCGATGGATCAGCATTTTTATCAGTTCCACCACAAACCATACTGATAAGGTGCCTAAGACAAAGGCATAGGCAAGGACGTGATGCCCCCAAAAATACAAAATAGTGGCCAGGATCATCGCAAAAATGCCGTTGCCAAGCTGTGTCAAAACCAGCATCGTTCGATCAAGCCAGAACCAGCGGCGGCCATGCATATTAAAATAAGTAAAAACCCAGACATCAATCCGCTGACCAACCGACCACACCAGCGAAATGGTAGTTAAAGCAAAAATCAGGACCAGGATCAGCAGCGAATTTTGGTTTTTGACGGTGTCTAAAAAAATGATCCAGACATAATCAGGAATAACGAGCAGAAATGAAACGAGGATAATCGCAACCATGATTAACCAGTAAAGCGGTGGAATATCACGGATCCCGGTCATGATTTTCTGTGCGGCGCCGCGCATTTTACCCACTGGCGAGGGGCTTTTTTCGGCTGCGTGACGGCCTTTGTCAGTGATGACCTGATCCGGCTTATTGCCCTTCATGTGACGCGGTCGCTCCGACCATGACCGATAAAGCCTGTGGCTGTACTTTGATGCGTACCGAACCCTCGCCCAAACTGATATCATCGGCCATTACCGCCATGGCCGGTTCCGTGTCGATGACAATTTCACGGACCTGATAGTGCATAATCCGGGGATCCTCCGGGTTATCGTTGCCGACGCCAGTCAGAATATAAGCGATTAAATCGAGTTTGGAGAGATCGGCAAAAAACATCACATCCAGTAAGCCATCATGATAGGCGTCGGGCCCACCGACTTGATAATTACGACCGATATAGGGCATATTAGAAATTAATGCGGCGTGACCCAACTCGCTGATTTCCTGATTATCATCCAGAAAAAGATGAATCTCCGAGGGCGGTGCAGTCGTCAGAATGCCGAGAAAATCGCCGATCCGGGTGATGTTGCCGTGCTGGATATCATCCCCGGAGGGGAACAGCATCGAAAACAATCCCACTGAGCAAAGCTCGATAAAAGGCGTGCTGACACCGTTGCAAATGACCAGGCCGAGATCTATTTTTAAACACTGTCCGGCGCTGAGAATGGCAACCGCCGCCGGAATATCCGTGGGGATGCCGAGGCTTAAGGCCACATTGTTCTGGGTTCCGGTGGGAACAATGCCAAGCGTCGCCGCTGATCCGTACAGCGCTTTGGTGACCGAAGAAACGGTGCCGTCGCCGCCGCAAACGACAAACAGTTCAATGCCCTGGGCAATGGCCTCATCGACCACCTCCTTCAAGTTACTGTCGGGCTCGATCAGATACAGTTCCGGGATTAACTGCCGGGCTTGCATTTCTTTAACGATCGCCATGATTTGCAGCGGAGATTCGTCATTGGCGCCAGAACCGGGATTAAAAATAAGTTTAACGCGCTGTGGCTGCAGCTTGGTTTTTAAAGTTTCCATCGTTTAGTCCTCCGTTTTT
>PGZR01000192.1 GCA_002841405.1 Firmicutes bacterium HGW-Firmicutes-4
TGGAGGAAATATGTCAACATATGAGCATAAAAAAATAGAAGCACACTGGCAGCAGTATTGGGAAGAAAATGAGACCTTCCGGATGGAAGAAAACTCAGAAAAAGAGAAATTTTATGGGTTGGTCGAATTTCCTTATCCATCTGGCGTGGGTCTCCATGTTGGTCATGTTCGCGCCTATACATCACTGGAAGTGATCGCCCGAAAACGGCGCATGGAAGGCTTTAATGTCCTCTTTCCGATTGGCTGGGATGCCTTTGGTTTACCCACCGAAAACTACGCCATTCAAACGGGCCGTCATCCCCGGGAAGTGACCGATGAGAACATTGCCGTTTTTACCAATCAGTTAAAACGGATTGGTTACGCCTTCGATTGGGATAAAGAGATCGATACCACCGACCCTCAATATTACAAATGGACTCAATGGATCTTCTTACAACTATTTAAGCATGGCTTGGCATTCAGAGACCGGACCTACGTCAATTTCTGCAACGGTTGTAAGGTGGTGCTGGCCAATGAAGATTTCCGGGACGGCAAGTGCGATCGGTGCGGTAGCGAAGTGGTACAAATGGAAAAAGATGTCTGGTTCCTAAAAATCAGAAACTATGCCGAAGAGTTGTTAAAAGGTTTGGATGACGTCGATTACCTGCCCCGGATCCGCCTGGAACAGGAAAACTGGATTGGCAAATCAGTGGGCGCCGAAGTCGACTTTACCATCGCCGGTTACGACAAAGCCCTGCGGGTCTTTACAACCCGGCCAGACACCTTATTTGGCGCCACCTTTATGGTTATCGCCCCTGAACATCCACTGATTAACGACTTGTCGGAGTCGATTACCAATATGGCGGAACTGGTCGATTATCAGGATCAGGCCAAACGTAAAACTGAATTTGAGCGGGTCCAGCTGGCCAAGGATAAAACCGGGGTGCGGATTTTAGGCATTCAGGCCATTAATCCGGTGACCAATACCGAAATCCCAATTTTCATTGCCGACTACGTCATGATGGGATACGGTACCGGTGCGATTATGGCAGTGCCCGGTCATGACAACCGGGACTGGGATTTTGCCAAGAAATTTGACTTGCCAATCATTGAAGTGATCAAAGGCGGGGATGTCACCGAAGCGGCTTATACCAATACCGATTCCGGCGAAATGGTCAACTCCGGCTTTTTAAACGGCATGGAAGTCAAGGATGCCATCCAGAAAACGATTGACTTTCTGGAACAGGAAAAACTGGGCAAACGCACTATTAATTATAAAATGAAGGACTGGGCCTTTAATCGTCAGCGTTATTGGGGTGAACCGATTCCGATTGTTCACTGTCCAAAATGTGGGATGGTGCCGGTACCTGAGGATCAGCTGCCGTTGGAATTGCCAATGGTGGAAAGTTATACCCCCACTGATACCGGCAAATCACCGTTGGCCAATATCCCCGAATGGTACGAAACTACTTGTCCCGAGTGTGGCGGTCCGGCCGAACGGGAAACCGATACGATGCCGCAATGGGCTGGCTCCAGCTGGTACTTTTTGCGCTATTTTGATAACAAAAACGACGAAGCCTTTGCCTCGCCGGAAAAACTGAAATACTGGATGCCGGTGGACTGGTACAACGGCGGGATGGAACACGTCACAAGACATTTGCTTTATTCCCGATTCTGGCATCAATTCCTCTTTGATATCGGTTGTGTGCCGGTGCGTGAGCCCTATGCCAAACGAACCGCCCAGGGCCTGATCCTTGGCAACGACGGCGAAAAAATGTCAAAATCCAAGGGCAATGTGGTTAACCCCAACGTGATCATCGATGAGTTTGGGGCAGATACCTTGAGAACTTATATTATGTTTATTGGGGACTATGAAAAAGCAGCACCCTGGTCAGATAACGGCGCCAAAGGCTGTCGACGGTTCCTCGATCGGGTCTGGAAACTTCAGGATATGGTTAGTGATGAAGCCGGCTATGGCAAAGCCCTGGAATCGGCGATTCATAAAACCATTAAAAAAGTCAATGATGATTTTGAAGAAATGAAATACAACACCGCGATTGCCGCGTTGATGACCTTATTAAATGAATTTAACCGGGAAGGTTCAATTACCCGGGATGCCTTTAAGACATTTCTGCAATTACTCTATCCGGTGGCGCCCCATATCAGTTCCGAAATCTGGCAGAAGTTGGAGATGGGCGGAACCCTCGATGATGCGGCCTGGCCTCAATATGATGAAGCCAAAACCGTGGATGATGTGATCGAAATGGCTGTTCAGATCAACGGCAAGGTCCGGGGAACGATTACCATTCCGGTTGCAGCCGACATGAACGAAGCCAAGGCGATTGCCCTGGCCCAGGAGAACATAGTGGCCTATACTCAGGGTAAAACCATTGTCAAAGAGATTTACGTTCCGGGCAAGATTTTCAATATTGTGGTAAAATAGCAACGATGAAAGTTATTCACCTCTATACTGATGGCGGTTGCCGCGGCAATGGTCGAGAAGGCGAAAATCTGGGCGCTATTGGCGGCGTGCTGATTTATCCCGAGAAAAACGTGACCAAAGAGTACAAGCGAGCCTATGAAAACACCACCAATAACCAGATGGAGTTATTGGCGGTGATTGAAGGCTTAAAACTTTTAAAAGAGCCCTGTGAGGTTCATATTTACAGCGATTCGGCCTATGTGGTCAACGCCTATCTGCAGAATTGGATTGGCGGATGGAAGGCCAAGAACTGGACCCGGGGTAAAGCC
>PGZR01000193.1 GCA_002841405.1 Firmicutes bacterium HGW-Firmicutes-4
GTTCCAAAGCCTAAAAGTGCGATATTCAATAAAATTCACCTCGTATATGTATTTATTCTAAAAACACTTGTTTTTTCAGTGAAAACATTCTATCATATAGCTAGGGGTTATTCAATACCCTCCCGAGAAGAATTTTTGAAGATTTTTCCCGGCACACCATAATTTTTTGGAGGAATTACATGAAAAAAGGCTATCACAGCACGCGATCCAAAGACATCAACGTTACTGCGTCCCAGGGCATCCTGCAAGGATTGGCCCCGGATGGTGGACTCTTTGTCCCCAACTTTATTGATACCATTAGTTTAGACCCTACTCAATTTATCGGAAAAAGCTACGGCGAGATGGCCAACGCGATCTTTTCAGCTTTTCTCGATGATTTCAGTGCCAAACAAATCGATGATTCGATCCAAGGCGCTTATTATTCCGGTAAATTTGAAGAAAAAGAACCGGTCGCTCTGGAAAAAGTCAACGGCCGATATTTTCTGGAACTCTTTCACGGGCCCACCTGTGCCTTTAAAGATATGGCTCTGACTATTTTACCATATCTGATGGTAGAGTCCATGAAAAACGTCAATAATCAGCAGAAAATTATGATCTTAACGGCAACTTCGGGGGATACCGGCAAGGCGGCCCTGGAAGGTTTTGCCAATGTTCCCGACATCAGCATCATTGTCTTTTACCCCAAAGATGGGGTCAGCACCGTCCAGGAAAAACAGATGCTGACCCAGGTCGGTGACAACACTTGTGTGGTGGGAATCGACGGTAACTTTGACGATACCCAAAACGGCGTTAAAGTGATCCTCAACGATCCCCAATTGGCGGCTGAACTGGCCCAAGCCAATGTCATCTTTTCCTCGGCCAATTCGATTAATATCGGCCGACTGCTGCCTCAGGTTGTTTATTATTTTTATAGTTATTATGAACTGCTTAAGCGGGGCGAAATCCAAAGGGATGAAAAAATAAATTTTGTCGTCCCCACCGGGAATTTCGGCAATATCCTAGCCGGTTACTACGCTTCATCGCTGGGGTTACCAATCAACAAGCTGATCTGTGCATCCAACGCCAATAAAGTTTTGACCGACTTTTTTACGACCGGCAGCTATGATCGCAACCGGGATTTTTATAAAACTTCATCACCATCCATGGATATTCTGATTTCCAGCAATCTTGAGCGACTGCTTTACGATGTCTCTGGTGCTGATCCCAACGTCGTCAGCGATCTGATGGCTCAGCTTAAAAATCAGGGTGCTTACCAGGCCTCTAAAACGCTGATGGATAAAACCAGTCTTTTCTATGCCGGTACTGCTGACGAAGCCGAAACCGCCCAAGCTATTAAAGCTATTTTTGACGAAAGCCATTATCTGATGGATCCCCACACCGCCGTTGCCAACAAGGTTTACGAAGACTATCTTAGCGAAACCGGCGATGCCACTAAAACCGTATTTTCGGCGACTGTGACTGCAACGACTACGAACTGTTAACTGTTCTGGCAGAAAAAACCGGCACCGTCATTCCCCTGCCATTAAAGGATCTAGACAAAAAAGCCAATCAGCATCAGATTCAATGCAATAAAACGGAAATGTCCCAGGCCGTTCTTGACTTTTTAAAAGATCAGGTGGACAAAAATGATTAAGGTTCAGGTGCCGGGAACCAGCGCCAACATCGGCCCGGGGTTTGATGCCTTTGGCCTGGCACTGTCGATTTATAACACCTTCAGCTTTGAAGAAAAGAATGATGGTAAGCTGACGATCCGGGGGGTTGAACGGAAGTATCAAAGCGACACCAACCTGGTTTACCGCTCGATGCAAAAGGTGTTTAAAAAAGTGGGCTACCGCCCCAAGGGGCTTTATATTCACACCGAGGTGGATATCCCGATCAGCCGGGGCCTGGGCAGTTCGGCCACCTGCATCGTCGGGGGACTTTTTGGCGCCAACGCCCTGATTGGATCACCTTTATCAACCGAGGAACTGTTTGACATGGCCGTGGAACTGGAAGGCCATCCGGACAACGTTGCCCCGGCTATTTTCGGCGGTCTGGTCGTATCGATGAACGATCATGGCCAGAACGTCCACATCAAGAGCCAGGTTCATCCCTGCTATGAGTTTTACGCCCTGGTACCGGACTTTCCCTTATCGACATCCGATGCCCGCCAGGTTTTGCCTAAAAAAATCAGCTTCAGTGATGCCACCCATAATCTGCCCCGAGCCACCATGACCTATCTGACTCTGGCCAATGGTTCTAAGGATATTTTAAAGCTGTGTATGAAGGACCGCTTACACCAGCCCTATCGCAAAAAACTGATTGCCCACTACGATGTTATTACCAAAAAAGCCCGGGAAATGGGTTGCCTCAACACCTGCATCAGCGGTGCCGGGCCGACGATTCTGGCTATTAATTCAGTGGATAACCATGGTTTTGAGCCGGATATGCGGGCCTATTTAGCAGAAAAAGCACCAGGCTGGCAGATCATTCCCCTGGCGCCCGATCATACCGGTGTCCAGATTTTGGGAGGTTAAGCCGATGATTAAAGATTATCTGATTGTTAATAAAAAAATACTGCCCGATTATTATTCCAAGGTCGTGGAAGCCCGGATCTTAATGGAGTCCTCCCAGTGCAAATCGGTGAGTGATGCAGTCAAAAAGGTAGGTATTAGCCGCAGCACTTATTATAAGTATAAGGACTATATTTTTACCCCTTCAGAAAACTATGGCCGGAAGTTCACCCTTTCTTTTAAACTGGATGACCAGCCCGGAATCCTTTCCAATATTTTGAATATTCTCCGGGATCACCAGACCAGCATTATCACCATTTCAACCAGGCCGCCATTGTGATTGTGACTCTGGATGGCAAAGATTTGGTCTTAACCATCGATGAATTGATGGCGATGCTAGAAGCCCTGGATGGCGTTCACGGTGTTCATCTGATTGCGATGGAATAAACAAAAGCCCCATTCTGAGAAATCTGAATGGGGCTTTTTGATAACTTTCAATTTTGTTTCCATTTTAATAAAGCTCAATCGTATTCGACAAACTGTCCTCACTGGAAAACCAGTAGTAGGAACCTAAAATATCATCCATCAGATCTTCGGCAACATTGATGGTATTGGCATCGGTTATCGCATAATGAAAATATTTTTCTCCCGAATTCAGGGCTGTTTCCAGATCGCCCACAAAGCGATTCGCCTCACTTTGTTTGTTCAGATCATAGAGTTTGTTTTCTTTGACAAAATAATTGGCCGCGGTGGCAGTGAATTCCGGATATTCAATCAAGCTCTGATCCGGTTGATGTGATTTCAAAAGTTCCGCTGTGGTAACACAGAAATAGTCGTAGAAGATGCTCTTTTCCGGCTCGCTGTTATCTTCGATGTTAAATTCTCCCCAGGTTGCATCCAGATAATAATACTCCCCGTCAACCCGGACAATATTCCAGGCATGGGCGCCCTGGCCGATGGCCTCACCCGCCACATAGGAACACTCAATTCCGGTGCGTTTCAGCAGATATTGAATGGCTTTTGAATATCCAGCACAGACCGAGCCTTTTTTCCCGAAAACACTGTATATGTTCTGATCATCCTGGAGATCTTCCTGATAGACGGTGTTTTTAATTACGTATTCATAGGCATATCTGACCTTGTCATAGTCGCTCATGCCCTTTTTTAGGCCAGTACTGTATTTCTCAAAGGCCGCCTCAATTTCGGCCTGTCGGCGCTCTTTCTCGGCTTCGTCATAGGGATATTCGACCATTACCTTGCTGACTTTCTGATTGCCTTCGTCAAAATAATAGGAAAATTCCCCAGCCCAAAATATTTCCGGATAGTCGTAATCAATGGCTGCCAGGACCCGTTCGATTTCTTCAGTGTTGACCCCACTGACCTTTACCTCGGTATCAAAATCGTTGAGCATTCCAACCACCCTAATATAGGCCTGCTTTTCATTCTCCTCAAGAAAGGTGTACCCATCAAAGGCCTGCTGCTGATTAGCCGCGATTTCTTCACTCTGCTGGGCTTCGGCATCATCGAAAAAAGACTGGATATCCATGCTCCCGACCAAATCTTCCAGGGCCAAATATGCCCCGGCTGCTACCAGCAGAATAATGAGCATCGAAATAATGATGACAGCGACTACTTTTCTTCCATTATGATTGCTCACATCTGTTGTCCCCCTTGTGTGGTCTCTTTTATATTATTACCCTAAATTTTAAACATCTGTATTTTTATCCAGAGATTTAATGCTAAACAGTAAATAATTTTACCACAAATTCTTATGGACACCCTAAACTTTTATGACATATACTTAAGTAATGATAAAGAAATCATAAGGAGGCTACCATGCCAGAGTATCACCCGATCACCTGTACGACTGCCCTGCATGAATTGAAACGAAAAATTCCCTATGGCTGGGATTTAAATATTTATCGGGGCTGCAGCCATGGCTGCCGTTACTGCTATGCGATGGGAACCCATGGTTTTAGCGGTCTTGCTGATTTCACAACCACTATTTCGGTCAAGACCAATATTGTCGAAGTGCTGGAAAAACAACTCGCCTCACCAAACTGGAAACGGGAAATTGTCAATATTGGCGGTGTTACGGACAGCTATCAACCAGCGGAAGCCCAGTATCAGCTGATGCCGGAAGTATTAAAGCTGCTGATCAAATACAAGACGCCGGCGATTATCTCCACCAAATCGGATCTGGTGCTCCGGGATTATGACCTGATTGATGAATTGTCCCGGATTACCTATATCAATGTGGCGGCCACGGTCACGACTTTAGATGAAGCAATACGAAAAAAAATCGAGCCCGGTGCCGTATCTGGCCAAGCCCGCTTTGCGATGCTTAAACAGTTCAGAAAAACCAATGCCTCCGTCGGTCACCATCTGATGCCAATTATTCCCACCCTGACTGATGACTCCGAAACCCTGTCCACCTTATTTGCCGCCGGCCAGAATGCCGGTATCGATTATGTGCTGCCCGGTGCTCTTTATTTGCGCGGGGCCACCAAACCAGCGTTTTTCGACTTTATTAAAACCAGCTATCCCGAAAAGTACGACACCCTCTGGAACCTGTACAAAAAAGGGGGCGCTCCCAAAGCCTATAAGGATGAGCTCTATGGTAGACTCAATCCCCTGCGCCAGGCCTTTGGGCTGTCCAACAGCTACAGCAAGCCGATTAAGGAAAAGCTGAAGGTCTATCCTCCGTCAGAAGCGCAGGTTTCGTTTTTTAATCCTTCATGAAATACTAATAATACGGTTTGGGATTGAATTCTTTTTAAAAAAATGTTAGACTGTAATCAAAATACGAAAAGGAGTAAAGAGGATGCGTAATTTATCTTGCTAACCAACAATTGGAAAGTGTTTTCAAAGCCTGAGGTTAAACCTCTTGTTTTGGTGCGCTTAAGCAGCACTGCCTCTTTAGCACCATCAACTCCTTTCATATGGATTTTTTGTGCTGTCAATCATTGAGCCGCAGGATAATTTTCTTGCGGTTTTTTATTTGTCAATGCCTCTCTCATCAGGCTTGGCAACGGAGGTACAATGATGTCACAAATTTCCATATCACACCTAAGCTTTAACTACGAAAGCAATTACGAAAATATTTTTGATGATGTTTCCTTTACCATTGACAGCAACTGGAAGCTGGGCTTTATCGGTCGCAACGGCCGCGGTAAAACGACCTTTTTAAAACTTCTGATGGGTCTTTATGACTATGCCGGCGTGATTGCCGCATCGGTCGTTTTTGAATATTTCCCCTTTGCGATTCAGGATCCTTCCCAACTAACTCAGACCATTGTCGATGCGATTTATGATGACTATCCGCTGTGGGAATTGCATCGGGAACTGTCACTGCTGAACCTGGATCCCGAACTGCTGGAGCGGCCCTTTGAAACCCTGAGCCGGGGCGAGCAAACCAAGGTATTACTGGCGATCTTGTTTTTAAAACCCAATCAGTTT
>PGZR01000047.1 GCA_002841405.1 Firmicutes bacterium HGW-Firmicutes-4
ATTATGTTAAAAGGAAGACATTTAATCGAGCCTGGAGACTTTCAACTAAACGAAATTGAATCGATTATGCAGCTGGCTGATAATATTATTGCAGACCCCAAGGGTTATTCTTTGGTTTGTAAGGGAAAATTATTAGCCAGCCTTTTTTATGAGCCTTCCACCCGGACACGGTTCAGTTTTGAAGCGGCGATGCTGCGTTTAGGTGGGGAAATCATCGGGTTTGATGATCCCAATAATTCGTCGGTATCCAAGGGCGAAAGTTTGGGCGATACCATCAGGACCATTGAGTGCTATTCGGACATTGCGGTGATACGGCATCCACGGGAAGGAACGGCCCGGCTGGTTTCCAAATTTGCCAACGAAATGCCGATTATCAATGCCGGCGATGGCGGCCATGAACATCCCACCCAGACCTTGACCGATCTGCTGACGATTCGAAAATTCAAGGGTGGCTGTGACAACCACGTGGTGGGGGTTTGCGGCGATTTACTTTTTGGTCGAACCATCCATTCCCTGGTTAAAACCCTGAGCCGTTACCAGGGTATCCGGTTTGTTTTCATTTCCCCCACCGAACTGAAAATGCCAGCTCATATTCTCAATCAATTGGATCCTAAAAGCTATCAAGAAACGACCAGTCTTGATGAGGTCATCGGCTCATTGGACATCCTCTATATGTCCCGAGTTCAGCGGGAACGGTTTGTCAGTGAGGAAGAATACCTGCGTTTGAAAAATTATTATATTCTGGATAAAAAGAAAATGAAGGCAGCCAAGCCGGACATGATTGTGATGCATCCCTTGCCCCGGGTTAATGAAATTGCCACCGAGGTGGATGAGGATCCCCGGGCGGTCTATTTTGCCCAGGCTAAATATGGGATGTATGTAAGAATGGCACTGATTGCTAAACTTCTGGGCGTGGAGGATAAAAAATGATCAATGTATCGAAACGACATTGACGATGTGGTGGTACTGCTGAAGAACATTCCCAGCAAGAAAATGAAGCAAAAGGATTTAATCAAAATCGAAACCGACATGCAGATTGATATGACGGTTCTGGGTCTGATCGATCCCAATGTTACCATCAACTTTGTTAAGAATGGCGAATTGTACAAAAAAATTAGTTTGACCTTGCCGAAGGTTGTCAATGGCATCATGACTTGCAAAAATCCCCGCTGTATTACCCAATACGAGGATGTGAAGGAAATTAAATTCTTTCTGGTAAATGAAGAGAAAAAACAATACCGCTGTGAGTACTGCGACGCCTATACCACTTTTATTGACGAAGAATAATGAAGGAGGAAAGATGAAAACCTTAATCAAGAACGTTGAAATGGTTGATGCCGACGGAAGACGGTTTGGCAAGGTATTGATTGAAGACGGAAAAATAAAAAAAGTGTATAAAGAGAAAGGAAACGTCAAGTCTCAATATGATCAGGAAATCGATGGCCGGGGTTATCTGCTGATGCCGGGATTTATTGATATGCACTGCCATTTGCGGGACCCGGGCTTTGAATACAAAGAAACCATGGAAACCGGGATGCAGGCGGCGCTGAAAGGTGGTTTTACGACACTGGTGGCGATGGCCAATACTAAACCCTTTATGGATGAGGCCGCTCTTGTTAATGCCAATCTGAACAAAGCCGAAGCGCTGCAGCTTTGTAACCTGATCCAGGTAGCGGCACTGACGACAGCGTTTAATGATTTAAATCTGGTCGATATTGAATCCTTGCGGCCCCTGACCAATGTCTTTTCCAACGACGGGGTTTCAATTATGAATCCGGACATGATGGTGGCGGGACTTAAGGCTTCAACTGAGCATGATTTTATTCTATTAACCCATTGCCAGCCGGAAACTGAACTGGTGCGACGGGATGTCAAGCTGTTGGAAGAAATCGGCGGTCATCTGCATGTTTGCCATATCAGCAAAAAAGATACCCTGGAGCTGATTGAGGAAGCAAAGGTAAAGGGCCTCGATATCACCTGTGAAGTAACTCCTCATCACATCTTTGCTTCGGCGATGGACTACAAGGTCAACCCGCCGTTTCGGACCTATCCCGACCGCCGGGCTTTAATCGAAGGGATTAAAGCCGGGGTCGTTGATATGTGCGGCACAGATCATGCGCCCCATTCCGAAGCTGACAAACAAAAAGGGGCCCCGGGAATCAATAACTTCGAAATGGCCTTTGCCATGTATTACACGGTCTTTGAACAGAACGGCATCAGCCTGGAGAAGCTCAGCGAGATCGCCCCGGCTAAACGCCTGGGCCTTAAGGCCGGATTGATCAAAGAACGATATCCGGCGGATCTGGTTCTGGTAGATCTGAACTGGGAAGGGAAAATCAATCCCAAAGAATTCGTCTCAAAAAGTAAAAATAATCCCTTTGGCGGCGAGACCCTAAAAGGAAAAGTAATGATGACCATGGTGAAGGGAGAAATTAAATATGATGATAATGGACCGGCTCTATAATGAAGCTGTAAAAAAGGGACCGATTTGTGTGGGCCTGGATACAACCTTAAGATTTTTACCAAAATACCTGATTAGTAAGGACTGGTCCGATGGTGAGAAAATAACCGAATTTAATAAAAAAATTATCGATGCCACAGAGGATCTGGCGGCTTCCTATAAGGTTCAGATTGCTTGTTACGAGTCACTGGGACTGGATGGCATGAAGGCCTATAGCGAAACGGTTAAATATGCCCGAAGCAAAGGAATTGTCGTTATTGGCGATGTGAAACGGGGCGATATTTCGTCCACCGGCGATCAGTATGCCAAAGGTCATTTCACGGGTGATTTCGAAGTCGATATCATGACTGTTAACGCTTATATGGGCGAAGATGCCGTATCACCCTACTATCAATATATTAAAGAAAACAACAAGGGCATTTTTGTCCTGCAACGAACATCCAACCCGTCAGCGGTGGATCTCCAGAATCTGGAGGTAGGGGCTGACACCATCTACGAAATTATGGGGGATAAAATCGAAGCCTGGGGAAGTGTTTTCCGCGGCGAAAACGGCTTTTCGGCCATCGGCTCGGTGGTCGGACTGACCCGTCCAGATGAGTTCGAAGCGATTCGGGCCCGTTGTCCGCATACCTTCTTTTTAGTACCAGGCTACGGCGCCCAGGGTGGAACCGGGGAGGACATTGCCAATATTCTGAAAAAATCCCGGTGTGCGGTGGTTAACTCATCCCGGGGACTGATCACTGGTCATCAAAAAGCGGGCTGCGAAGATGAGGGCTTTGCCGAGCATATCCGGAACGCCACCCTGGCAATGCAGGAGGATATTCTTAAATGGCTGTAATCCTAAGTAATACCCTTGTCGCACCGGGGATTTTTAAAATGACCGTGGCATTTACCGGAGTAGTAAAACCGGGTCAATTCTTTATGTTACGTGCCTGGGACAAGGACCCGCTGCTATCCCGTCCGATCAGTGTTCATAATTACGAACCCGGTCAGCTCACCTTTTTATACCAGGTGGTAGGAAAAGGAACTGAAATCTTAGCGCGACTTCAGACCGATGATGAGGTGACTGTCCAGGGTCCCTACGGCAATGGTTTTCCGGAAATAACCGGCAACCTTTGTGTGGTTGGTGGCGGCATCGGGACAGCACCCCTGTATTATCTGGTGCGACACTATCAGGAACAAAACCCCACCGGCAAGTGCCGGGTCTATCTGGGCTTCCGGGATATTGCCTATGGGGTTGATGCCTTTGAAACGCAGGCAGATGAGATTATTCTCGATATCGGGGGGATTATCACCGACAAACTTGCCGTTTTACCCGGCGAAACCGTGGTAACCTGTGGGCCGGAAATTATGATGGCAGCGGTGGCTAGCGCCGTGCCGGCTGAGCATACCGTGTACGTTTCGCTGGAAGCCCATATGGCCTGCGGGATTGGTGCTTGTCTGGGTTGTACCTGCGAAACCCGTTCCGGCAATAAAAAAGTCTGCAAGGACGGCCCGGTGTTTGTCCGTGAGGAGGTCTTTAATGTCTAAATATCTGGCAACAAAATTTAACGACATCCGCTTTAAAAATCCGGTCATTCCGGCTTCCGGAACCTTCGGTTTTGGTCGGGAGTATGAAGCCTTCTATGATCTGGCTAAATTGGGTGGCCTCTGCTCCAAAGGGCTGACTTTAGAACCCAAATCAGGAAACACCGGGATGCGGCTCTGGGAAACCCCGGCCGGGCTGATGAACAGCATCGGTCTGGAAAATCCCGGAATTGATGCCTTTATCGAAAATGAATGGCCCCATCTTAAAGAAATTGATACCGTAACCATTGTTAACGTCGGCGGTAAGGATGAAGAATCTTATCTCACCGCCATTGAAAAACTCAACGCCATCGATGCCCAGCTGATTGAGCTGAACATTTCCTGTCCCAATGTCAAAGCTGGGGGAATGGCCTATGGGATCAAGGCCGAAACCGCAGGAGATATCACTAAAAAAGTGGTGGAACTCTCCCATCATCCGATTATGGTCAAATTGTCGCCCAACGGTGAAGCGGTGGCCGATATAGCCCGGGCCTGTGAAGCAGCCGGTGCCCAGGGTATTTCGCTGATCAATACGCTACAGGGAATGGCGATTGATTACAAGAAAAAAGCAGTTGTCTTTGACAACCTCTATGCCGGTCTTTCCGGCCCGGCGGTGAAACCCATTGCCCTGCGGATGACCCATCAGGTTTGTCAGGCAGTAAAAATTCCGGTGATGGCCATGGGCGGTATCAGCGACTGGAAAGATGCGCTGGAATTTATTATGGCAGGGGCAACCTGTCTGCAAATCGGTACCATCAACTTCAACAACCCGATGGCACCGATCGAGATCATTGCAGGTTTAGAAGCCTATTGCATTAACGAAGGACTAGCCAATATCAGCGAAGTCCGGGGAATTGTTTAATAAGCAATAGCTTGGGTAATATATAACGAGTAATCGATCATAACAAATGAACTAACCCACGCGATTTGAAATTACTAAAAGAAATGAGGAATAATATGAGTCAGGAAGTATTAGAAATATTAAAAGAAACCGATGCCTTTTTGGAAGGACATTTTTTACTGTCATCAGGTAAACACAGTGACCAGTATGTTCAATGCGCCAAGGTGCTGCGTTTTCCGGATGCTGCCGCTAAGGTCCTGGCACCGGTTGTAGAGCAGCTAAAAGCGCTGGAGATAGATAAGGTAGTTGGCCCAGCCATGGGTGGGGTCATCGTATCCTACGAAATCGGCCGACAGTTGGGCAAAGAATCCATTTTTACCGAACGCAAAGATGGCTTAATGGAGCTGCGCCGCGGCTTTGAAATCAAACCGGGCGAACGGGTCATCATCACCGAAGATGTCGTCACCACCGGAAAATCCACCATCGAAACAAAAAAAGTGCTCGAAGAGCTGGGCGCCGTCGTCCTCGGCGTGGCCTGCATCGCCGACCGCCGGGCGGCCGGGGTTGAAATCAACATGCCCATCTACTCAGCCATCAAACTCGAAATTACCGCCTGGGATCCCGACAATTGTCCCGTCTGCAAAGCCGGTCAAGTTGCCCTGGTTAAGCCCGGTTCCAGAGGAAATGCCTAAAAAGTAAAATAAAAAAACAGGAGGAAAACAAGATGAAAAACAAAAAGATTATCGCGTTAATCAGTAATGATTTTGAAGATCTTGAATTATGGTACCCCGTGCTGCGACTACGGGAAGAAGGGGTTACCGTTCATGTTGTAGGGGAGGAAGCCGGCAAAAAGTACATCGGTAAATATGGTGTGCCCTGCGTATCTGACCTGGCCTATACTGACATCAATCCTGACGAGTACGACGGGATCCTGGTTCCCGGCGGTTGGGCGCCCGATGCGATCCGTCGTTTCCCGGTGGTGCTGGAGATGATCCGCAACCTCGACAAACGAAAACGGGTCATTGGTGAAATCTGTCATGCCGGCTGGGTGTTGATTTCCGCTGGAATCCTCAAAGGAAAAAATGTCACCAGCACTCCTGGTATTAAAGATGATATGACCAACGCCGGCGCCATCTGGCATGATACGCCTTCGATTATCGACGGCCATATCGTGTCAAGCCGTCGGCCCCCGGATCTGCCAGAATATATGATTGATTATATTAAAGTCCTGAAAGCTCAGGATTGATCAGACCTGTTAAATAAATTATACCGACATTGATCCTGCGATGGCATAGGTGCATCGAAGCAGACTGATGTCGGTATTTTTGTGATTAAAAAAGCTAATCACAACTATTATTAGCTGTGGTTAGCTTTTATTAATATGGTTCAATTGCTTCAATTTCCTGATGCCAGAGGGCAATACGGTTTCGGCCGGTTTTCTTGGCCTGATAAAGGGCTTCATCGGCATGTCTTAAGAGGTTGTCAAAGGAGTTTTCATCCATTGGATTTGAAGAGACAACCCCAATTGAAACGGTAACAACATTACTGACTGGAGAGGATTTGTGCGGAATACTTAAATTTTGTATCGCTTCTCGTAGCGATTCGGCAACGTTCTGGGCGCCATTAGTATTGGTATTGGGAAGCAGACAGGCGAACTCCTCACCGCCCCAACGGGCTGCCAGATCCTGGGGCCGTTTAAGGGTAGTCGACAGGGCAGTAGCCACTTTTTTAAGACAGGAATCGCCCTCCAGATGACCATAGGCATCATTATAAAATTTAAAATGGTCAATATCAAGCATCAGAATCGATAAAATGGTTCCGGATCGCTTCGCTTTTTTTACTTCCCTGATCATAGTATCGTCGAAACGCCTGCGGTTGGCGATCTGAGTCAGCTGGTCCACGTCGGTATTGATTTTTAACGTGTCCTGATAATATTTTAAAGCCAGATGATTTTTGATCTTGGCCTTAATAATCGGGATGCTGAAGGGTTTAGTAATATAATCAATGGCCCCCAAGGTTAATCCAAACTCAATATCTGTGGATTCGGTGAGAGAGGTGAGAAAGATTACTGGAATATCCTTCGTTTTTGTGCCCCGATTCAACCGTCGGCAAATTTCATAGCCGTCGATTTCAGGCATGACAATATCCAATAGGATAAGATCCGGAGGGTCATTGGAATTGCAAATAGCTAAGGCTTCGATGCCGTTGTGGGAAATCACAACTTCATAGTCTTCAATCAGAGCAGTTTCCATTATTTTAGTGTTGAGCGGAGAGTCATCAACCACCAGAATTTTCTGTCGGGTTGGGCAGAGATGTTCAAGATCGTTATGGAACTGGTTTTTATCAAGGTGCTTTCGGACTTCGTTAAGGCCGACGGCAGAGAGCTTTGTGTGGGTGATGTCGGTTCCGGCCACATAGGCGTAATTGTCGTGGCGATTAAATTCCCAGTCGATGTATCGGTAGCTGCCGTCTTTTGAACGGAAACGGTTAGAAAAAGTAAGCCGGTGGCTGGTATGCAATAACTTCGCAAACACAAAGGCGGTGGCATCGCGGTCGTCGGGGTGAGTGTAATCGATGATATTTGTATCCAACAATTCCGCAGTGGTGTATCCGAATGTTTTTTCCCAGGAAATATTTACCTTTTTAAACCATCCATCAATATCTAAAATACATAGAAGACCAAGATTAAGGGAAAAAATGCGGTTGAGAATTTGTTGTTGGTTGTTAGTGGCAAAAAATTCTTCCATAAGCAGTCATTCCAATCGTTAATTAAATTTGTTTTAATTATACCATGCCTCACTAAAAGATGGCTAAAATAATTAATATTTGTCCAGATCCAGATCATCCAGAACAATTGCCGGTTCCGGGGGATCAACCCTTTTGTTTGATGGTTCAGGGAGTGGAATCGAGTTGGCTTTAGATGTCGTGTTTTTTATTTTGAAGGTGCTCACCATTTCTTTGAGCATTTCGGCCTGGCTGGATAGTTCCTGACTGGCGGCAGCGCTTTCTTCAGAAGTGGCCGAGTTTGTCTGGACAACCTGGGAAATCTGATCCAGACCCGTGGTAATCTGAGCGATTTCTGACGCCTGATCATTGGAGGCCCGGGCAATGCTTGCGACCAGACTCGCTACCTTCTCAATTTGATTGAGAATTTCTATTATACTAGCTGCCGTTTCATCAGCAATCTGTGTTCCGGCTTCCACCTTGGTGATGGAACCTTCGATGAGTACTGTAGTTTCTTTGACGGCTTCGGCGCTTCTTGCGGCCAGGGTCCGAACCTCTTCAGCTACCACGGCGAATCCTTTGCCGTGCTGACCGGCCCGGGCGGCTTCAACCGCCGCATTCAAAGCCAGAATATTAGTTTGGAAGGCAATGTCATCAATAACCTTGATCACTTTTGAAATATTATGAGAGGATTCGTTAATAGCTACCATTGAGGTAACCATTTTTTTCATCTGCTCATTGCCGGATTGGGCATTGGTTTGGACCTCAATGGCGCGGTCGTTGGCTTCATTGGCATTGATAGCATTTCGTTTTGTTTCGGCCGCTACTTCTTCAATGGAAGCACTGAGCTCCTGAATAGAACTAGCCTGTTCAGTGGTTCCATGGGATAATTGCTGGCCGCCATCAGAAATCTGTCGGGAACCAGACTCCACTTGACCGGCAGCTTCGTTAATTTCACCCATGACAGTACTGAGACGGGTGGTAATATCATTAATGGCATATTTAATAGCGATGAAATCGCCAAGATAATGATTGGTAATCTCCAGACTGAGATCTCCTTGACCAATCCGTTCGAGAGCAGTAGTTATCTCGTCAACGTATTGTCTGAGGAAGGTGATGGTACGGTTCATGTCGTCTTTGATTTTTCCGTGTTGTCCTTTGAAATCGCCAGTCATTGTAACATTTAAATTACCCTGGGCTAATTGGTTTAGCGTCGCTGAAGCAGCCCGGACGGGGTCAATAACCGCATCCAGGGTATCATTGAAGCCTTCAATAACCCGGGCGTATTCACCGGGGAATTTTGAGGCGTTGCCGCGATGATCGAGATCTCCTTCCACAGCAATCCGGGTCATAGTTTGGGTCTCGACGACGAGCATCACAATATTCTGAATCATCCCCACCAGGCTGGGAATTAATTGATCGTTGTCACTACGTTTCCCGGTGGTGTTGAGATTTTCAAGATCCGACATATCTCCGTTGGCGATATTGTTGATGATATCCATAATATGAACCAGCTTGCTATTGACCCGGTTGATGGAATCGGATATTTCGGCAAAGATGCCGCAATAATTTCCGACGATGGTTTGGGAAAAATCGTTAACACTGATCCGCGCCAGGATCTGATTTCCTTCTTCCAGAGCCCCCAGACCGTCGATACAGGCATTGATGTTGTTCTTAATAGTATTAAAATCACCGTGATAAGTGTCGGATATTTTTGGCGGAATTTCGCCATTGCCAATCCGTTGAATGTAGTCTGCAGCCACATGCAGGGGCGTAATGACGGCGTCTAATGTATCGTTGACACCCTGGACGATTTCCTTAAAACCACCCTGGAAATGATTGGCCGCTCCCCGGGTATTCAGTCGCCCATCGATCGCAGCGGCAGAAAGACGATTGGCCTCAGTGATCAGGTGACGAATGTTTTCGATGGTCTGCTTAAGTGCCGGTGTGATTTCATCCCGAGATCCTTGGGATGAAATTTCTGCGGAGAGATCGCCGGCGGCAATCTGGTTAAGAGTTCCAATCAGAATTAATTGAAGGTTATCAGCAAAACTGTCCAAAGCAACTGCCATTTCCCCAATTTCATTGGTCGGTTTCATATTTAATCGAATCCCTAAATAGCCCTTGTTCATTTCCTGAATCATCTGGTTAACCCCGGAGATCGGCTTGGTGATTGATTGCGATAGTTTATAAAGGATCAGCGTCAGGACTAAAAACACCAGAAAGCCAATTCCGGCTATCAGTAGAATATTGTTGGTAACAGCTGTAAACACGTTTTTCATGGAGTAACCAATATTGATAGCACCAACTAATTCTCCGTTAATGGTGACCGGGTAAATGACATCGTACACGGTTACATCCATGGCTTCATAGTAATATTGAGAGGCCAGTGCAGTGCCATCCTGGGCAGCCGCTAACATATCTGGATCGTCAGAATAGTCAATGCCGATGTCTTTTGAAACGCCATCGGCCACAGCCACAGCGTTGCTATCGATTAACGTGACATAAACGATGTCATCCTGATCCGCAAGTTTTTTAATAAGCGTCTGGGCATCAAACTTTTCGGTAATTGATTTTATCTGATCAGGTGGGAGTTCAGTCTGACCGGCATTAATAGTTGCCAGCGTATTTGCATGCTCTTCCAGTAGTTCGACATAACGCTGGGAGGTTTCAAAGCCGTTGCTTTTCATTTCAGTAAAGAGACTTTCCTGTATTAAATATGAAGAAATAAGACCAATGGCAACAATGCCCAGAAAAACGCAAAACAGTGGGATAATTAGTAGTTTAAATTGAATCGAGTCAGTTTTTTTCATTTTAGTTGTTTGCCTATTCATTTTCATTTATTCATCCTTTTTTATAGAGTTTGAGTCTGGACAAAAAGCAGTTCATTAAAAGTCTGGTTTTGAGTACTATTACAATTATACCTGCCGGATTATTTTAAGTCAAAATGATTAACATGTAAAAATAGTTCAATCAATAGAAAAAAGCAATTGTCTGAATTGCATTATCAGGACGATAATACAAACAATTGCTTTTTCATTATGTTCAGAGAGTGATTGTCATCTGACAATCGTTGGCTAGTTACTGTTCGACAAAATCAACAATAATTTCGATGAGATCCATGGCTAATTTATTGTAATGATCCCCGGTGAGGTCATCGATACCAGAATAAATTAAAACAAAGGACTTGGCGTTGAGACCGACGCCAATTTTTATTCGGGGTTTGTCGATGAAGGCCACTGGAATATTGTCGTTTCTCAGGGTAATATACATTTTTTCCTTGTCGGCAAAAAGCTTCACTAGGGTTCGTCCATCCTCCGCTTTAATGCTGTATGAACCATTAAAAGTAATAACCTTGCTGGTGGTGAGCCGATCTCCCAGAGAAACTAAAAATTCCTCCAGATTCAGTTTTAGATCCGGGTGCCATTGATCCAGAACAATAGTCCGGATAGTGGGATCATTATTGCTGGACCCAGTTTCCGCCGGTAGATGCAGAACATTTTCTTTAGACGTAGCGTAATATCCCGTATGCTGATCAACCAGGTTTTGTTCTTCAAGCATGGCAAAAGAAATTAATCCAAAGGATTGTTTTTCGGCCCGCCAGCCACTAACGCCAATGGGGGGAAGGAAGTTAGCGTTTTTAAAAGGCTGGATATCAATGGGGTCGTTGGTCATGGCGACAAATAAAAAATCCGGATTGTATCCGAATTTATCAATACAAAGTTTGATCATGACGGGTTTTTTAAGTACCTTGGGCACGTCGTGATAGCGTCCACATCTTCAATAAATCCGCCGTCTTTTTGATAGTGATAGGCCTTGGCCAAACGGTACATCAGTGCCAGACGGATGTTCAATTTATCCCCGACATCTTTGTATTTATTGGGAAAAAGTTTAATATTCAGTTTTTCCGATGCGTCATCATAAGCCGAAATCTTTGATTCAACAAAAATCACATGCCGCTGGAGGCTTTTTTCTTCGGCAATGATGACCAGATTAGGCTTGCCGAACTGCCCCAGGGACGGTTCGATGATAAAAGTAATTTTGACAATATCTGGCAGCCATTCTGGCTTGAAGTCATCAGTGAATTTGATTGTGTTTAAAAATTTCAATTGTTTTTCGAAATCGGTTTCCATATCAAGTACGATGCTGTTTACAACACCTTGGTTACCGTAGAAAGTGGTTGTCATAAAGAATCCTCCATTTGTAGTGATTCTAGTATACCACGTCAAGTCCAACTATAAAAGGATTTTGATGCATCCGGTCATGAAAATGAAGGGTAAAAATCAGGAAAAACGTGAAATGAGGGTCTTCATGCTTTCAATGACCCAATCGATGTCGTCAGAACTGACACCGTGATTGGTAACATACCGGTATTCACCATCTTCAGGGCCACTGATCTTAATGTTTTTTTCTAATAAACCGGCAATCAGGGCGGATTCAGTAATCACCGATTCCGGCAGGGTAAAAAAGACCATGTTAATATCCAAACGATTCCGAAGAACCGAACAGGATTCGATCTCTTCGAGGCGATTGGCCAAGTAACGGGCATTCTGATGATCTTCTTCCAGACGGGACACCATCTCAGTCAGACTAATGATTCCCGCGGCGGCTAATATTCCCGCCTGACGGAGTCCTCCGCCCATCAACTTTCGGTTCTTTCGTGCCTTTTTAATAAAAGCTTCGGTTCCCAGCAGCAGCGATCCCACTGGTGCGCACAGTCCTTTGGAAAGACAGAGATTCACCGAGTCGCCTAGGGCGGCAATTTCTTTGGCTTCGACATCCAACGCCAGGGCGGCGTTAAATATCCGGGCACCGTCAATATGAACCGGGATATTTCGGGATTGTGCCAGTGAATAAACGGCTTCCATATTGGCAAGCGGAACCGTTTTTCCTGAAGACTGGGCATTTTCCATACAGATCAGGCCAGTATCCGGGAAGTGGATATCATCACCCCGGAGCATCAGCTCCAGTTTCTCCACATCAATGCCGCCGTCTATAACCGGGAATGTTCTGATCTGAACGCCAGAAAGAACCGCAGCAGCTCCGACCTCGTGCATCAGGATATGGCAGGCATCACCGACCAGGACTTCATTTCCTCTTAATGTATGAGTCATAATTGCCAGCTGATTGCCAAAAGTACCCGAGGGCACAAACAGCGCCGCTTCCTTGCCCAAAAGTTCAGCAGCCAGTTTTTCCAACTGGTTAACTGTGGGGTCATCCCCATAAACATCATCTCCCACGGTTGCATTGGCCATGGCAGCCCGCATGGTTTGGGTTGGTTGGGTTACAGTATCACTTCTTAAGTCGATCCACATGATTAAAACTCCTTTGATTGTCTTAAATATTTGTTTTGCTATCTCTATTATAACGCGAAAATACTTGATCGACAAACAAGTTCTTGATAAGAGACTCAATCTTAGGAATAAATGCTAGTCTTGTTAAGAAATGTTTTTTGATCGAAACTTTTACCGAAACATAAAAAATTTGTTTGAGAATGATACTAAGATGATAGCGCTTTAATATTTGCATAAATATACAGTAAAATAATGATAAATTACAACAAAAAATAGTTGAAATAAATCTACGCCGTGTTATAATTTGCCCATATGTGAAAGTATGGGGGAACAGTTTTGGAGAAAATTCAAATTACCATCAATAGTCAGATACGGTTGGTTCTAGTCAGTCTTTGTTTAATCTCGATTATCTTTGTAGCGATTTATTTTAATTACTACAGGGGTATTGATGTGGTCTATACGCACCTGTTTTATGTTGCAATTATCATGGTTGGTCTCTGGTTTAAACGATATGTTATTCATTTGGCGATGTTGTTGGGAGTTTTTCATATCATCCTTGATTATTTAAGCAATGGATATTTACTGCCAGCTCCCATATTGCGGGGGTGTATTTTTTTGTTTGTCGCGATTGTGATGTATCTTTTGACCACTCGCTTGGAGTGTACCCATGAAAATCTTGATCGTATTCTAAAAAGTGTGGGTGATGGCATTATCGTGGTTGATCTTGAAAAAAGGGTAACCATGCTTAATAAGGTCGCTGAGGACTTAACCGGGTGGACCAGTTCAGACGCGCGTGGCAAAGATTTTAACGAGGTGTTTGATCTGGCCCATGAAAATCCTGAATACTATGTACTGAATCCCGTGGAGGAAGTAATCAGAACTGATCATTCCTATGAATTAACAAACCATGCCGTTATTACCCGTCGTAATGGTACTCAGGTTTATATCGAAGATAGTGCCACACCGGTAAAAGACAGTGAGGGGAACACAACGGGGGTAGTATTGATTTTCAGAGATGTATCCGAGCGTAAGGCTCAAAACGCGAAAATAGAATACTTGAGCTTTCATGATCAGTTAACAGGCTTGCATAATCGCCGTTATTATGAGGAAGCCCGGGAAAGATTTGATGATGGCTCTCAGTATCCACTTTCCATTATTATGGGGGATGTAAATGGTTTAAAGATGACCAATGATGCATTTGGACATCTGGCCGGAGATTCATTATTAATAGCAGCCAGTAAGGTTTTGAAACACTGTTGTCGTTCCACCGATGTGGTGGTGCGATGGGGCGGCGATGAATTTGTTATTTTACTCCCAAATACCGACGAAGAAATCGTTAAGAAACGGATGAGCCAAATGATAGATGCAGTGGAGTCGTGTGTGGTTGACCAGGGGATTCTTTCCATCTCGTTTGGATGGGCAACAAAACATTCGAAGAAGGAACCATTCACTGAGCTATTCAAAAAAGCAGAAAGCATGATGTATAAAAATAAACTATTAACGAAATCTGAAGTTCGACAAAATACGATCCAATCAATTATGTGTACTCTATATGAAAAAAGCGGAGTAGAAAAAATTCACGCGGAGCGGGTTTGTTATTATTGTATGCGCATCGCTGAAGAAATGAATATGGAAGAAAAAGAATTAGAACTGCTCAGGTGGACAAGTCTGCTTCATGACATTGGAAAAGTAACAATTAAGAAAGAAATTCTTGAAAAAAAGGGAGAATTAACCCCGGAAGAATGGAAAGTAATAAAAAAACATCCAGAAACAGGCTATCATATAATCAATACTGCCCCGGAAATGGTTGGAATTGCAACCGCAATTTTGAGCCATCATGAAAGGTGGGATGGAAAAGGTTACCCAAAAGGCCTGGCTGGCGAAGAAATTCCGATATTATCACGGATTATGGCAGTTGGAGCTTCTTATGATACGATTTTATCCGAACGAACTTATAAAAAAGCGAAAACCAAAAGCGAAGCCCTGCAAGAAATTCAGAATTACGCCGGAACCCAGTTTGATCCCCAGATTGTATCGCTTTTCGTGAACCAGGTGGCAAATACCTTATAAAAAAATCGATCATCAGCAAAAGTGAAATTTTGGGATGATCTTTTTTATTTAATCATAAATTTGAAAAGCTGATCTTCAGTAGAAACTAGCTAGGAGATTGTGTTACAATGCTAACAAAAGTATGGTATCATAACAAAATAATTATGCACAACTAATGTCTTATGTGGAAAGGAAAAAAAATGGTCTCTTTATTAGAGTTAACCCTTCAATTATCGAGAGCTTCTGACATGGTAAGTCCGGAACTGAATCATCACCAACGTCTTGTTGCTTATATAACATTTAACCTCGGAGAAGAGTTGAACTTTGATGAGAAGAAACTGAATGAAGTATCCGTTGCAGCAATTCTCCATGATATTGGAGGATTAAGTATGCAGGAACGGATTAATGTATTGAAATTTGAAGCCATAAATCCCCATCAGCATGCTCGGATCGGATGGCTGCTACTAAAGGATTATCGGGAGTTTGCTGAAATTGCCAGGATCATTAAATTCCACCATGTGGATTGGAATAAGGGAGAGGGGCTTAGGTTTTGCGGGGAAACGGTAATGCTGGAGAGTCATCTTATTCACCTGGCAGATCGGATTGCCACTCTTATATCCCGGGGCGAAAAGATCATTAATCAGAAAGATCAAGTTTTCGAGAAAATAGTCAGTGCATCTGGACAAAAATTTAATCCCGACTTTGTCAAAGCTTTTGAACAGCTAAAAGAAAAGGAATATTTCTGGTATGATCTGGAATCCATCTCCAATGGACGCCGATATTATAAAAAAATCAATTTTAAGGATCAATGTCTGGATATGGACGAATTAATAGGTATTGCTAAGCTCTATGCTCGAGTTATTGATTTTAGAAGCAATTTTACAGCGGTTCATAGTGAAGGGGTATCGGCAGTGGCCAAACGACTGGCCCAGCATTTGAGCTGCGACGGACTAACCTGTAAAAAGATACAAGCTGCTGGTTATATTCACGATATTGGCAAGCTTTCGGTACCTTCAGAGATTCTGGAAAAGCCAACATCACTTACCCATGAAGAATTTGCTTTGATGAAACAGCATACCTACCATACTTTTGTTCTATTGCATCAGGTCCAAGGATTGGAAGAAATCAATGAATATGCTTCCATGCATCACGAGCGCTTGGATGGAACTGGATATCCGTTTAAACTGACAGGAAAAGAACTTTCACTTGGCGCCCGGATTATGGCAGTAGCTGATATATTTACCGCTGTGACAGAAAATAGACCCTACCGAAAGGGAATGCAGAAGGATGAGGTAATCATGGTTTTAAAAAATATGGCACTAGATGGAAAAATTGACACAAGAATTGTCGAAACATTGATTACTTTCTATCAGGATATCAATAAGGCCAGGATAAAAGCTCAGAAAAAGGCTAGAACCCGATATGATGATTTTGCAAAATTACTGGTGTAGAGAGATGTCAAAATAATTCAAAAAAGCCGGTCTGAATCTGTGGATTCAAACTGGCTTTTTTTGAGTTTTTTATTTTTATTGCAGTGATTATTTTTAATATTTATCAAATTCTTGATCATCGAGAATGATCTCTGACTTATCATAACTCACTTGCTTAACAGCAGTTACATTTTTGTCAACCGCTGTTGCCATGGATGAACTGGGTGTTTTGACATTTCTTAGTTTAAAAGCGTCCACCATTTGTTTAAGCATTTCAGCCTGTCCTGATAGTTCTTCACTTGCTGCAGCACTTTGTTCAGCAGTGGCAGAATTAGTCTGAACCACCTGTGAAACGGCTTCGATTCCCTGGTTGATCTGAGCAATTTCAGAGGCCTGGTCATTTGAAGCGCGGGCAATACTGCCAACCAGATCGGTGACTTTTTCAATTTGTTTAAGAATCTCGGCCAGACTTACTGCCGTTTCATCGGCAATCCGGGTGCCGATTTCGACCTTGTTGATGGAACCTTCAATGAGACCGGTGGTTTCTTTGGCAGCTTCAGCACTCCGGGCCGCCAGGGTTCGGACTTCTTCGGCAACCACAGCAAAGCCTTTGCCGTGTTGTCCAGCCCGGGCAGCTTCAACGGCTGCATTAAGAGCCAGGATATTAGTCTGGAAAGCGATATCATCAATGACCTTGATGATTTTAGAGATATTGTTTGATGAGGCATTGATTTCGCTCATGGCGGACACCATTTTGACCATCTGGGTATTGCCAACCTCAGCATTGGAACGAACGTTGATGGCTAGTTCGTTAGCTGCGTTGGCATTCTTGGCGTTACGTTTGGTTTCCGAAGCGACCTCTTCAATTGACGCCGTCAGTTCCTGAATCGAGCTGGCCTGTTCAGTAGTACCTTGCGACAAGGCCTGACCGCCGTCTGATATCTGCTGGGCGCCGATTTCCACCTGACTGGCCGCAACATTGATATCTGATAGTGTTACGCTCAAACTAGATGCAATTAGGTTCAAGGCTTTTTTTATCGCCAGAAAATCGCCGCAATAAAGATTAGTAATTTCCACGTCGAAATTCCCGTGACTCATTTCTTCAAGGGTTTGGGTTATTTCTTCCACATAAGCTCTCAGGAATTCAATGGTCTGGTTCATATCATGCTTGATTTTTCCGTGTTGACCTTGAAAGTCGCCTTCCATGGAAGTATTGAGATTTCCTTCAGCTAGTTCATTCAGTGTGGCTGAAGCGGCTTGAATCGGATTGATAACAGCATCCAGGGTCTGGTTGAAACCTTCAATAACGGTTGCATATTCGCCCTGGAATTTGGTGATGTCACCACGGTTGTTTAAATCACCGGCGATGGCTATCTGGGCCATGGTTCTGGTTTCTTCAACCAGCATCATAATAGTTTCAGTCATACCGAGAAGAGCAGGTACCAAATGGTCATTTTCGCTGCGTTTGCCGATACTGCGGAGGAAGTCCAGGTCGCTTAAATCACCATTGCGGATATTGGTGGATACATCAACTATGCGACCAAGCTGGGCGTGAACGCCGTTGATGGATAATGCTATTTCGCCAAAAATACCTTCATAATGCCCCTCGATCGTTTGGGTTAAATCATTTTTGTTCATGAGTTTAAGGATATGATCGGCATCGGACAAAGCGCTTAATCCATCCAGACAGGCGTTAAGATTGTTTTTAATTTCCCGGAAGTCGCCATAATATTCATCGGTAATTTGGGGTGGAATTTCTCCCTTTCCGATACGTTCAATATATTCGGCTGCCACATTAAGAGGACCGACAACCGCATCCAGGGTGTTGTTGACGCCGGCGACGATCTCCCGAAAGCCGCCGTTGAAGGCATCAGCATGTCCCCGTGTATCCAGACGGCCTTCTACAGCTGCCTGAGAAAGAGTATTAGCCTCGGTGACCAGGGCGCGAATCGTTTCGATGGTTTTTTTCAAAGCTGGTGCGATTTCATCCTCGGAATCAGTGGTGTCCACGTTCATGGAGACATCACCGTCAGATATGCGGTTCATCGTGCCGATGACAAGGAACTGGAGAGCGTCGGCCATGTGATCCATGGCGGTTGCCATTTCGCCGACTTCGTCCTTAGCATCCATATTGAGTCGCTTGCTTAAATGTCCTTTGCTCATCTCCTGAATCATAAGGCTAGCCTTGCGAAGTGGTCCGCAGATCAGCGAAGTGAGTAATAATCCGAGTGCAACGGCTAGAATCATGCTGATCACCATAATGATTGTCATCGTGGTGGTTGCGCTGGCTGCTTGGGCGATATTATCTTCAGATTTGGCCTGGCCGTCGGCAAGTTTCAGAGAAGACAGATTATCGATAGCAGACTGCATGGCGGCAGTAGCTTTACCGGCGGCCCCATCAGGGCTCATCACGTTAAAAGCTTCTGTGTCCTGGTTTTGAGTTGCCAAGTTCATAACTGATTCAAGATGTTTATTGTATTCAGTTCGGGCAGATTCAAAAGTTTCAAAAGCCTGTTGCATTTCGTCAGACTGAATCGTTTTCTCATATTCTCCGGCCAATTCGTCGATTATCAGCTGGTCTTCAGCTATGTTCTTCTTAATTGACTGAATACGGTCAGAATCGTTTGCAAGGATCAGATCTCGCAGATTCACGCGCATCATCTGAAAAGTGGTTGATATTTGACCTACTTGAGAAATGGGGACGGTCATTTTTTCGTAAAGTTCCTGGTCCGACTGCTGAAGTGACCAGGTGTTAACGATGCCGATGAAACCTACAACACCGACTAAAAGAGCAATTATAATGAAAGATGTTAATAGTTTTGTTTTAATGTTAAAATTTTTTAACCAATTCAAGTTATCTTCCTCCGGTTTAAATCTGGGGTACACAAATAGCGGACGGAGTCCTTACTTACAGGTATGATGATAAAAAAAAAGCAAAATACTTTGAAATGTTCTTCACACAAATAATTTGAACAGACCTGGGTTAGGACTATTTTTTGTTTTTATTTATTTCGCGGAACACCACCTAACAGATTGAATATTTAATCATATTTATTGATAAATCTATTTGTTCAAATCCATAGTTATTATAAGGGATAATACTGTAAAATGAAACAAGTAATTTTGAAAAAGCGATGATATTCTTACAAAATGCAAAAAAAACATACAATATTCATACAAATTTATTATCAAATGTCAATATACTAAAAAACAGATCGAAGTAATAAAGATGGTTGATATAAGTATTAGGGTGAAATAGGAATACTGGTTAAAATACTTTTGAGTAACCTGCGATTACGGAACAAATGTATAACTATATATTAAATAAAAAAATCCTGAAGACAATGAATATTCATTGTCTTCAGGAAGGTTGGTTAAAATCTTGTTGCAAACAAGTCAGTTTTGTTTAGTAATTTAGTATTTATCATTATCTGAATCATCTAATGAGATCCACGGTTCGGGTTGCGTAGGGGCTGCTATCACTGGTGCAGCCGTAGCAATTTTTTCAATTCGGGCTGTTTTTTCAAAATGGCTGCTACTGTTTTGACCTTTGAGTTTGAAGGTGCTCATCATATGCTTAAGAACTTCGGCCTGACCGGACAGCTCCTGGCTGGAAGCAGCACTCTCTTCGGCAGTAGCTGAGTTGGTTTGAACAACGTTCGACACCTGCTCAATTCCTTTGGTAATTTGAGCGATTTCTGAAGCCTGATCATTGGAAGCCCGGGCAATATTGCCAACCAGACCGGTTACTTTCTCAATTTCATTGAGGATTTCTACCAGACTTGCAGCAGTTTCATCGGCAATCTTGGTACCAACCTCTACCTTGTCGATAGAGCCTTCAATCAGGCCAGTGGTTTCCTTAGCCGCTTCAGCGCTTCTTGCCGCCAGAGTTCGTACTTCTTCAGCAACAACGGCAAAACCTTTGCCATGCTGTCCCGCCCGAGCCGCTTCGACAGCGGCATTAAGAGCCAAAATATTGGTCTGGAAGGCGATATCGTCAATCACCTTGATTATCTTGGAAATATTATTGGAAGACTCGTTAATTTCAACCATAGCAGTTACCATTTTTGACATTTGCGAATTGCCTACTTCTGCGTTGGTTCGAACCTCAATAGCTCGTTCGTTGGCTTCGTTGGCATTTTTGGCATTACGTTTGGTTTCAGCGGCCACTTCTTCAATCGAGGCGGTAAGTTCTTGAATGGCACTGGCCTGTTCAGTTGTCCCTTGGGATAATGCCTGGCCTCCGTCGGAGATTTGGATGGCGCCTGCTTCTACTTGTCCGGCAGCATCATCAATTTCCTTCATAACCTCGCTTAAATGGGTGGTTATATCATTAATTGCAAGCTTGATGGCTACAAAGTCGCCATGATAATAGGTTTTAATTTCTTGACTGAGATCACCTTTACCAATACGTTGGAGTATGGCCGTGATTTCCGTAACATAGTTTTTGAGGAAATCAATGGTACGGTTCATATCTTCTTTAATCTTACCATGTTGTCCTTTGAAATCACCATCCATGGTGATATTCAGATTACCTTTGGCCAGTTCATCAAGTGTTGTAGAGGCGGCCTGAATCGGCTCGATCACAGCATCTAAAGTCTGGTTAAAACCAGAAATAACCTTGGCATATTCGCCCCTGAATTTAGAAGGGTCGCCGCGATGATCTAAATCGCCTTCGACGGCCAGTTGAGCCATTTCATCGGCTTCGCTGACCAGAGAGTGAATGTTATCAATCATTTGAATCAGACTTGGAATAAACTCATCCTCTTCGCTTCGTTTTCCGATGTTCACCAGTTCGTCATAATCATTCATATTACCGTTAGATACATTATTAACGATGGAATGAATATAGTTAAGCTTCCAATGAATTTCGTTGACTGAGGTTGCCAGATCACCAAAGACACCCAAATAGTTGCCTTCCATTTTAGCAGAGAAGTCATTGACATAGAGTCGGTGGAGTACTTCACCAGTCTCTGTTAAAGCGCCCAGACCGTCGATGCAGGCGTTGATGTTATTTTTCAGATCATTGAAATCACCCTTGTATTCAGTGGTGATTTTTGGTGGAATCAGACCGTTACCGATGCGTTCAATCGCTTTGTTAGCAACCTTGAGTGGTTTAACAAAGGTATTGATAACATTATTTAGAGAAATAATCATGTCTTTGTAGGCACCAGTATATTCGTTGGTATTTCCACGGTAGTTGAGTTGACCTTCTGATGCGGCAGTACCGAATTTTACAATGGCATCGTGGACTCTGTTCATTTCTGACAAAACAGCAACCATTGAATAGGAGATTACATCATCCTCAGAACGGGGTATAATTTCAACTTCAAAATCACCCTGAGACATCCGTTGAGCAGCCGTTGCCATTCCTTTATTGTTCTGGATCATGGTTTCAAAGGAAAGCATTAAATCACCAATTTCATCATAGGTGGTGACTTCAATTTCCACATCCACTTTTCCCACCGCTACCTGATCAGCCACTTCTTTGAGTCTGATGATGGGTTTGGCAAGCTTTTGTGCCATGACATAGGCAGCGATGCCTCCAATTAAGAGAATCATCAATGAAATTAGCAAAATCAAATTTCTCAGATTAGTGATCGGAGCTAAAACGTCGTCTTCGTATTGAGCAACAATCAGGGTCCAGTTCGTTCCGGGAATAGGCGCAGTTGAGCCAATCTTTGTTTCACCATTAACGGAATAATTCAGCATCCCGGTTGTTTGGGTTCCCACCTCTTTAAGGGCCAAACCAAAACTTTTCCAGGTGCCATCTTTTTCTATATCATCATATACATTCACCTGATCGAGGATCATTTGATCATCTGGGTGAGCCATCATCGCTCCGTTTTCATTAACTACAAAGCCGTATTGTCGCTCGCCATCACCCATGGCATTGGTGGTATCTTTTAAGAAGGTGGGGTCTCGTCGACCAACCAGCAAGCCAACGACCTGACCATTGTTTTTGATAGGAGCCACGTCAAATACAACCGGTTCTTTGGTGACCTTACTGATAGCCACATCAGAAATTGCCAGTTCCCCTTTGAATCCGTCTTCGTACCAGAATTCGCCCCAGGAATCAAACTCGCCGCCACCTTTAATGTACTTAGCATGACCATCAAGGTTCATCACGGCAATATCCTGGTAACCCAATCGTTCCACGTCTCCGGCAACAGCATCAAGCTGAGTTTGCCAGTCCATAGTAGTAACCCGTGCTCGGGAAGCCACTTCACTTAGGGTGGACAGGTTTCCAGTTATAATTGCACCAACGTGTGAAGCTCCTTCGGTAGTGTATTTTTGTGCATCGTTATTGGCCTGGTCGGTTAACGCTGAAGCGCCCAAATTGACTGCAATAATACCCAGAGACAGGACCGCCACAGCAATCAGAGAAACAGTGAACAGCAGCAGTTTTGTGGATATTCGGGATTTGCGGTGAGCTTTAGCCTGAATATGTCCAGCAGGATACGCAGTAATCTCTTGTACTGTATCTGTAACATGATTTGTTTCCGGATCCAACAACGGTTCTTGATTTTCGTTCATAAATAACCCCTTCCAAATATAATCTTTTGGTTTACCGTGACAAAAAATTTCAATACAGTTTGTTATCACGGATATGACTTAGTAAAGTATAAATGCTTACACACACCATAAGTAGATGCATACCGTATTATTATAGCGTTTTTTACTGCAAATATCTACTGTTTAATAACTAAAATTTACCATATTGTGCCTAATTTGACACATTACTAAAGTGAAAAACCATGGATACTAATATTTTGTTGCTTATTTAAATTTGAAGGTGAAAACACTGGTTAAACGAACATGATCTTGATACAATATAGATTACACCGAATATGGTACCGGTATTATATATTTGTGGTTAGAGTGAAAGACATTTCAATTGATGACAATCGGAGAGGCTGAGAAAGAAGAGTGCGACTTGATATAAATCCAGTCGAAGGGGGATGGTTTAGTGATCAGCAAAATAATTACAATTTATTCAGAAGAAATGTTAAAGAAATACTTGCAGACCGATGAGTTTAAGCGTCATATAAAATCATCCATTTCAGTATTTGTACAAATATTTTCTTCAGACCGGGATCCCTCTTGGATCATGAGTATTGACGCCGCGCTTCGGATGACGATACCCGTGGCAGTGGTTGTCGGCGTTACGACCATGGGAGAAATCGCAGAAGGCCGGCTGTTTATTAATACTACGGTGATTTCTTTGGCATTTTTCGAGAAAACACGAGTACAGGGGTTCTTAATCACGTGTGATAATGACAACGAAAAAGATCTGGGAAATAAATTTTCTGGAGAAATAGAAAAGACCTGCTCGGAAATCGCAGGGGTTATGCTTCTGGCAACGCCTTTTACGATGAATGTTTCTGATTTCTTAATGGGTTATTCGTCAGGGAGAAGCGGAAAATACCCCGTATTTGGAGGCGGTGCTGGCGATTACAAGGCTGTACAGGAGCCGCTGATTACCTTAAATGGAAATTATACATCAAAGGGGGTACTGGCTGTCGTTTTTATGGGAAATGACATCCAGATTGATATGCATACCTATCTTGGTTGGCAACCATTAAGTAAAGAAATGATCATTACCGAAACCGATGGCCACTGGGTGAAGAAGATTGATAATATACCGGCGTTTGATGTCTTTCATCGCTATTTGGATATTCAGAATGACAAGGATTTTTTTCTAAACGTTTTGGAGTTTCCATTGTTACTTAAACGTAATGGCATACAGTATGCTAAGGCTCCTATGGAGGTTAATTCGGAAAATGCCATCAAATTTATTACCGATCTGAAAGAAGGGGACCGTTTGTATCGGTTACGGTAATCCCTCGGTCATGATCGAAAAAGCTAATGATATCCAAAACCGTATTCAGACTTTTAATCCTGAGGTGATCTTTCTTTACTCCTGTATTTGCCGGCGTTTTCTACTGCAAAGCGAGGTAGATCTGGAAACCAGCCCATTCGAATCCATTGCTCCCACATCAGGGTTTTATACCTATGGGGAAATTTATTCGCAGGGTAAATATGTCATGCTCCTCAATGCCACTATGGTGGCAGTCAGTATGAAAGAATGGGATGGGAAAAAACTTGCGGAAGGAGTAGATAACCAGATTGAAAAACCAAAATCATTGGATCCGTTCACCAGTCAGCATACCCGGATTATTTCCCGCCTGGTTAATTTTATCGGAGTGGTCACTGACGAGCTGGAGGAAGCTAACACAGAAGCTAGACGTTTGGCTGAACGTGATTATCTGACTCAAGCCTATAATCGAATGAAGGCCCATGAATTCATGAAAGATGAAATAAAAAGAAGCGAACGTTACGGTCTTCAGTTTTCTATTATCATGCTGGATATGGATTACTTCAAAAAGGTGAATGACACGTACGGACATAATCTGGGTGATGAAATACTCGTTCAGCTGGTCAGATTAATTTCTCTTGAAATTAGAACGATTGATATGCTGAGTCGATGGGGTGGTGAGGAATTTCTGATCATCATGCCGATGACTGACCGAGATGGGGCTAAGATAACGGCTGAACGGATCCGTACCATTGTGGAACAGACCCAGTTTACAAAAGGGCTAAGTCAAACCTGTAGCTTTGGAGTTGCTGCTTATAAAAAAGGGAGAAACCATGGAGGCATTAATCGATCGGGTTGATAAAGCCCTTTATGAAGCCAAAATCAGGGGGCGAAACTGCGTGATAGCCAAGTAAAATTCACGCTGGAAGCCGGTTCTCAACTGACACTTATAAAGATTCTATTTCGGCCCATTTCATTGGCCATTGACAAAGCCTGTTCGGCTTTTTTCAAAAGCGTGTCATAGGAAGTCTCGTCAGTGAGAATGGACGTCACTGTGCCAATCGAAACGGTAACGATTTCAGCTACCGCAGATGCGGTGTTGGGAATGGCTAACTCCAAAACCTTTGTTCTTACTTCTTCGGCTATTTTTGCAGCACCAACAGCGTCAGTGTCTGAGAGGATACAGGCGAATTTTTCATCGTTCCATCGGGCAGCCAAATCTCCCGATCTTTTCAAAGTGTCTCTCAGTAAAGATGCAACTTGGCGCAGGCAGTTATCACTAGACAATTGGCCGTAGGTGTCATTGAGGTTCTTAAAATAATCGATGTCAATCATCAGGATCGACAAATAACACACCGTTATTTTGGATTTGTTGATGGCCTCGGTGAACATTGCATCAAATTTTCGGCGGTTAGCAATCTGGGTTAGGGTGTCCCGGTCGTTACTATTTATTTCTGAAACGTCCTTTTTCATGTCATCTTCGCTGTATGGATCGCAAAATTTATTCATGTTCGTGGGGTCCTTTCCGGTTCTTTGAAAGCATATCATCGTTCATAACATTTTATACTTGATAAGGGTTGGATGTAAAGCTTTTTAATCATAAACCAATTTATGAGAAGCAATGGAGTTTGTGTTTAAATTAAATAAAGAAGGGTAAATATTATCAAATTGAAGGCGAGTTGAAACACAAAGGTTTGCAATGAAAACAGCACAATAATAACAACAGCTTAGGTAACCAAATAGATAGTGAGGAAAAAAATGAATTTTAAGAGCGCAAATCTTGTATATTTTACTGGAACAGGTGGGACTGCGCGGGTCGCTGATGCATTTGAACGTTCATTTATGAAAAGATCAATAAGTGTACTTCGGACAGAGTTAAAAGGTGTAGCAGATCCAGTCGTTTTTGGCGATGTCCTAATTTTGCTATTTCCGGTGTATGCCTTTAATGCCCCCAAACCCATTGAGGAGTGGTTAAAAAAAATCCAATCAGTTGACGGACATCCGGCAGTGGTAGTTTCAGTGTCAGGTGGTGGCGAAATCTCACCCAACACGGCTTGTCGTTCGGCCACGATTCGTCATCTTGAAAAAAAAGGCTACGATGTGATTTACGAAAAAATGTTGGTAATGCCCTCTAATTTTATGATTGGTTTCGATGAAAGCCTCTGTGCCATGGTGCTTCATGCCACCCCGGTGATTGTCGAAAAGGTAGTCGTAGATATCATGAAAGGGGTGAGGAATCGGACAAAACCCTATGGGATTGATCGGATTGTTTCAAAGTTGGGCTATTTTGAAGCGTTCGGTGGAGGATTTTTTGGCCGGCATCTTAAAGTCAATGATAAATGTGTAGATTGCGGTTGGTGCGAGAAGTTGTGTCCTCGGGATAATATTAAAATCATTGACGGTGAACATGTTTTTGGAAATGACTGTGTCATTTGTTTGCGTTGTGTTTATGGTTGTCCACAGAAAGCTATTGAACCGGGCTTCGGGAAATTTATGGTTGTGCCAGAAGGATATAATCTGAGCAAGGTCGAAAATCGTATGAGCCACTTGACTGTTTATCCTAAAATCAGCCAAGCGACAAGTCATTCTTTTCTTCGTGGTGTGAGGGATTATTTGATTGAGAGTAACTGTTTTAAATTATAAAAGTGAATCCCTGATCCAATTATATGGAGATAGGGGTTCACTTTTTTAAACTATTTTTTGTAAGCAAACACTTGGTTTCGACCTGCTTCTTTAGCTTTTATCAGGGCGGCCTGGGCCTGATCAAGGAGGGCTTCAAAGGAATCATTGCCAGAATTATCAAGTGAGCGGATCGCTGAGGTTACGCCCAGTGACATGGTGACAACTTTTTCTCCGGGGGACGACAAGTGTGGAATCCTCAGATTCAGCACTGCCTTTCTGATGTTTTCAGCTACATGGATGGCTCCCTTCAAATTAGTATCAGGGAGCAGACAGGTGAATTCCTCACCCTGCCAACGGGCAACCAGGTCACCAGCACGTTTTAATGTTTTTTTAAGTGCATAAGCAACTTCCCGGAGACAATCATCACCTTCTAAATGTCCATAGGTGTCATTATATGACTTAAAATAGTCGATATCTAATCTAATCACCGACAGCGGAGAATTATTGCGCCTGGCTTTGCGAATTTCGATGGACAGCATTTCTTCGAATCGGCGACGGTTGGGAATTTGAGTTAAGGCATCAGTGTCGGCAGTTATGCTGAGGATTTCCCGATAATGCTTGAGTGCCAGTTGATTTTTGATTTTTCTTTCCACACTGGCAATATCAAAGGGCTTGGAAATATAATCCACAGCACCGGATCGTAAGCCGTAGGCTTCATTTTCTGTATCACTCAGGCTTGTCAGGAAAATAACCGGAATATCCATGGTGCTTTCTTCTAGTTGGATTTGTTTGCAGACCTCATAGCCGCTCATATCCGGCATGCTCAGATCAAGCAGAATGATGTCTGGAGTTGGAATCTGTTGAACAATAACTAAGCCTTCTTTACCACTGTTGGCTAATAAAACTTCATAGTTTTCGACCAAAGCTTGGGCAAGCAATTGGGTATTTTCAAGAGAGTCATCAACGACTAAAACCCTCGGTCTCTTTTTGGTAAGCGTTTGGTCATAAGATTTAGCCTGATCATATCTAATTTGCTCAATCGCCAGAAGTTCCTCAGCTTTAAGTCGGATGTTCTTATTATACATGGGCAATACCCGCCCGGACATACTATGGTCGCTTTTCGAATTCTGGGTATCATCTCTGAGCAATAAAACGTGAAATGCAAATTCATAGCCGTTTTCGCTGTCCCGGGTTGCAGAAAACTTGCCATTCATGGTTTCAACCAGTGTCTTTACAAGCTCCAAACCAAAATTTAAGTTGTTTTCATTGATGTTGCCATTGGTATCATTGACCGAAAAAGGATCATCAGAAACACCTTTAAAGTGAGCAATACCCGAAGTTTTCAGATTAAAATATATTTTAAAAACAGTTTTGTCGGTATTCTCCGGGGTCGCTTCAATAGTGATTTTACCCCGCTCTAGGCATTTAATGGCATTGAGGATTAAATAGGAGATTATCTGTTTCAGCCGCTGTGGATCACCCATTACTGTCGGTGGAATTTTCGGATGGATAGCTAAATCGATGGTGATGTTATGACGTTTGGCGCTGACGATTAGCGGGATAATAGCATCTTCGACCGTGTCGAAAAAATTAAAAGCAATCACATCATGGCCAGTCTGATTGCTTTTTTCATTTGCCAGAATTCCGCTGATCAGGTTCTCCAGAAACTCAGAAGACAGTCGGATATTTTCCAGACAGATATTCTGCTCCGAGATGGATGTAGTTTTTCCAATTAACTGCAAAAACAGGGACAAACTTTCCAGTGGTTCCTGAAGTTCATTGGATAAAAGAGAAATCAGTTGATTCTTTGAAAACTCGGCGGATTCAGCTTCTTTTTTGGCATGATAGAGTTCGGTTAGATCTTTGGCACAACTGTAAATTAACCCATCAATCCATTGAAACTGCCAGGTTACAAATCGATAGAAGCCATTGTTTGAACGCAACCGGCTGGTTAGTGTCAGACTCTCATTGCCTGTAGAGAGCTTTTTGAGAGCTAGAATCAAGCTTGCCACATCATTGGGATGGATAAAGTCAATGAGATTTTTACCGCTAAGCTCTGGAGTCAGGTAGCCCAACTTGGTTTCCCAAACCCGGTTTGATTTCATAATTCCCCCCCGCTCATCGATAATGCAGAGAAATTCCATGCTAATGGCAAAAATTCCGTCCAATTGCTGACGGCTTTGTTCATTGAGAGAAAAGAGATCGTTCATGGTTATACCCCTTTCAGTAGGTTGGATTGATCCTATTTCTCAGACCCCTGGTGACCAGGTGTTCTTGATCTTAACGTTCCGTTCTTTAAATTCAGGAACAATGGTTTTAGTATTTCCGACCTTGTCTTTAAACCGTTTGATGATTCCAAAGTCATCTTTGAAATGCATGGGAATCAGGACCTTGGGATGAAAGGTTTCAATAAAGTATTCGCCAGCCTTATAAAAAGAATCGCCCAGCCGGGGATCGACTGGAACAAAGGCAAATTCCATCGGTAAGTTTTTCATCCTGTCCAGTTCAGCTTTAAAGGTCTTTTCTTCCTGGGCCGGATCGATGTTTGGTTTTTCGTTGGTGTCCCAGTCCCACCAATTCAAATCTCCGGCGTGAAAAATCCGGTGAGAATTGGTAGCGATGTAAAAGGAGATACCCTGATCGGTGGAACCGAAGGTCTTAATATCCATGCCACCCAGAGACATGTGCTGGTACGGGCCGATAGCGTGGGTTTTGTGAGTGGACGCCTTGGGGATATCGTCGCTTAAGATATAGGTGGGATGGTAAACCCGGTCGGTTGAAAAAATATCAGCAGTGTAGTGATCGCCGTGACCATGCGACACAAAGAAAAAATGGGGGATACCTTTGCGGAGGAGACTGGTTGGGATATGCGTAAAGCAATCAAAAATTAAAGTCTTATCCTCCAACTGAATTAAAAAGCCGCTATGATGCAAATGGAAAATTTTCATATATTACCTCCTGGATCTTTTTTTATACTTAATTATCAGGATAAAACTATATTACCCAAATACCATTCAAATATACTTTAAATTATACCATATTCGCGTGAAACTTAAAAATAAACTAACAAATCTAAGAAATTATTGGGAAAATAAAAAAATAATCCGAACGTTTTAAATTCTATTGATATTATTGTTCGGAAATAGTAAAATAAGTTTATCATTAAAAAAGGTGGAAAAATTGTGATAAAACGAATTTTTGTAGAAAAAAAAGAGTTTGAAGTAGAAGCCAAATCGCTGACACATACCTTTCAACGAATTTTAAAGATTGAGAAGCTTGAATCCATGCGTATTCTGTACCGATACGATGTGGAAGGCGTGGCGGATGGTTTATTCGATCAGATTATAGGCACCATTTTATCTGAACCCAATGTCGATCAGGTATTTCAAGGAGCTCTTCAGATTATGGATGATCAGAAAATCTTCGGGATTTCCTATTTGCCCGGTCAATATGACCAGCACGGCGATTCTGCGATTCAGTGTATTCAGATCGTGTCCGGGGAACGGGCTTTGGTTAAGGTAGCAAAAATTGTTGTACTCACAGGAGCATTAACTCAAAATGAATTCGACAGCATCAAACACTATATGATCAATCCGGTGGATTCTCAGGAAGCCAGTCTGGAACCTTTTGTCACCCTGGTTGATGAGGTGCGGGAGCCGGAAGATATCAAGCCGCTGGATGGTTTTATTGCTCTGAATGCTGACCAATTGGAAGCTTTTCGGATGGACAATGGATTCGCCATGACCACTGAAGACATTCAGTTTGTCCAAAATTATTTTAATAAAGATGAAAAACGAAATCCGACTATTACGGAATTAAAGGTAATTGATACTTACTGGTCGGATCATTGTCGTCATACGACTTTTTTGACCCAGATTAAGCAAGTGCGGTTCCAGGGGGATGATCCCATTTCACAAGCGATGAAACTTGCCTATGACGACTATTGTCAGACCAGAACGGAACTATACGGTGAAAATTCCGAACGACCAATGAGTCTGATGGATCTGGCCGTGATTGGCACCAAAGCCCTCAAAAAGCAGGGGCGCATACTGGATCTGGATGAATCGGAAGAAATCAACGCCTGCAGCATTAGCATTGTCGTCGATCATGATGGTATCGACGAAGAATGGCTGCTGATGTTTAAGAATGAAACCCATAACCACCCCACCGAAATTGAGCCTTTCGGAGGTGCTGCCACCTGTTTGGGCGGGGCCATCCGGGACCCCCTTTCGGGACGAAGTTACGTTTATCAGGCGATGCGTGTTACCGGAGCCTGGGATCCCCGGGCAGCGATTGAAGACACGCTCCCCGGCAAATTACCGCAACGTAAAATTTCGACGGAAGCTGCTCATGGTTACAGTTCTTATGGAAATCAGATCGGTTTAGCTACCGGTCAGGTAACCGAAGTTTATGATCCCGGTTTTTTGGCCAAACGAATGGAAGTCGGTGCTGTGATAGCAGCGGCTCCCAAAGAAAATGTCATCCGCGAACGTCCCACCCCCGGTGATGTGATACTACTGGTTGGCGGACGAACCGGACGGGATGGCTGTGGTGGTGCCACGGGCTCATCCAAGGCCCATACTGAAGAATCGATTCTGGAAAGTGGTGCTGAGGTTCAAAAAGGGAATCCGGTGGAAGAACGAAAAATCCAACGGTTATTCAGAAGCAAAAAACTGGCGAATTTAATTAAACGCTGTAACGATTTTGGTGCCGGTGGGGTATCGGTGGCCATTGGCGAACTGGCAGACAGTCTGGAAATCGATTTGGATAAGGTGCCAAAGAAATATCGATCCCAAAGATGTGGCTACTTTTATTACCATGGGGCATGCTGAAAATCTTGAGATTACCCCAGTAGCTATCGTTACCGATTCTGGCCGGCTGATCATGAAATGGCGGGGCGCAGAAGTTCTGAATATCTCCCGGGCATTTCTGGAAACCAACGGCGCACCGCAATTTATTGATGTGGCAGTTGAGTCGCCAATAGAAATAAATAGCTCAATAAAAACAGCGGATCAAGGTCCCATAAATGATGAACAATTTGATTTTATTAATATGATGACCGAAACGCTCAAAGACTTGAATGTAGCTAGTCAGCGGGGCATGGTGGAAATGTTTGACTCAACGATTGGCGCCGGCACCGTGGCCATGCCCTACGGCGGCAAAAACGCGCTGTCGCCAATGGATGGTATGGTGGCCAAGATCCCAATGATTCATGGCGACACGACCACCTGCAGTATGATGTCTTTTGGCTATAATCCGGTCATTGCCAAAAACAGTCCCTTTTTAGGCGGGATGATGGGAGTGCTTGAATCCCTGTCGAAATTGGTTGCCATGGGCGGCGATTATAAAAAAGCCCGACTCAGTTTCCAGGAATATTTTGAACGATTGGGCAAAGAACCGGTTAAATGGGGCCGACCTTTTGCAGCGCTCTTGGGCGCTCATCAGGTCCAAGCGGCGATGGGAACTCCAGCCATCGGCGGTAAGGACAGTATGTCGGGTACCTTTGGGGAACTGACTGTACCACCAACCCTGATTTCCTTTGCGGTAGCGACATCCCATGTGGATGCGGTGATCACCAGTGAGCTTAAGTCCACTGAGTCACTGGTGCAATTATTCACCCTGCCTTTAGACAAAAATGGTATACCGGAATTAACGGTGGTTAAAGCCGTTTATGATATCATCATCAAAGCTAATCAGGAAGGCAAAATCTTAAGTGCCAAAACCATTGGCTACGGCGGTCTGGCCGAAGCCGTGGCAAAAATGGCCTTCGGAAATGGTATCGGAGTTACTCTCAATGATCGGATTGACCCCGCCTTTTTGTTTAAACCGTTATATGGCAGTATTTTAGTCGAAAGTTTTGAAATTATAGAGGGATCAACCCCGATCGGGAAAACCAATGATACCGGCGAAATCGTTTATGGCAGTGATGCCATCACGATTGATGAATTGGTTGAAGTTTGGGAAGCGCCGTTGCGTTCAGTATATCCAGAAAAAGCGGAAACCACTGGTGCAGTTGAAACCCTAAGCTTTAAGGCAACACCGATTGTTTACAAAAAAGAAAAACAGGCAACACCTCAGGTATTCATCCCGGTATTCCCGGGTACCAATTGCGAATACGACTCAGCCAAAGCCTTTGAAAATGCCGGCGCAAAATCGGTCACCACCATTTTTAGAAATCAGTCAGCTCATGATATAAGCCACTCCATTGACGAAATGGCCGCGCATATCAGAGCATCCCAGATGATTATGATTCCCGGAGGCTTCAGTGCCGGGGATCAGCCCAACGGTTCTGGGAAATTTATTGCCTCGGTGTTCAGAAATCCCAAGATGATGGATGCTGTCATGGATTTACTTAATAACCGGGACGGTCTGGTGCTGGGAATCTGCAATGGCTTCCAGGCGCTGATCAAGCTGGGACTGGTGCCCAACGGCGAAATCTGTGCAATCACCGAGGAGATGCCGACTTTGACCTTTAACACCATTGGCCGGCATGTGTCCACCATCCCGATGACTCGGATCAGTTCGAAGCTGTCACCATGGTTAGCCAATACCAGCGTGGGCGACATCCACCGTATGCCCATGTCTCATGGGGAAGGTCGATTTGTAGCCAGTGATGAGGTGCTGAAAACCCTCATCGAAAACGGTCAAATCGCCACTCAATATGTAGATTTTAATGGCGAAGCCACCCTTGATGGCCGCTTCAACCCCAACGGATCGGTTTTTGCAGTGGAAGGCATTACCAGTGTGGACGGACGGGTACTTGGAAAAATGGGTCACTCCGAACGGATCGGGAAGAATCTCTATAAAAATATTCCCGGCAATATGGATCAGCAGATCTTCAAAGCCGGCGTCAATTATTTTAAATAAATTGTATTTATTATTTTAAATTAATTATAAATTACAAAAATATTATTAGAAAATTTAAGAAATAAACACCAAAGGAGATAAAAATGAGTACACCAAAAGTTGCTGTAATTATGGGCAGTGATTCCGATTTTGACATTGTCAAAAAATGTCTGATTGCGTTGGAGAAATTTGGTATTGAATATGATGTGCAGGTTATTTCAGCCCACCGGAATCCACACAAAATCTTTGAATACGCCACCACCGCTGAAGAACGGGGAATAGAAGTTTTCATCGCGGCCGCGGGAAAAGCGGCCCACTTGCCGGGAGTCATCGCCGGAATCACACCACTTCCGGTTATCGGCATTCCTATTCAAACCTCTTTTCAGGGCGGACTGGATTCGCTTTTATCGATTGTCCAGATGCCATCCGGCGTACCGGTAGCCACGGTAGCAGTCAACGGCGCCGAAAATGCCGGGATTTTAGCAGCCCAGATGCTGTCAATCAAGTACCCGGAGATTCGCGATAAAATGAAAGCTTTCAAAATTCAGCTCAACGACGAAGTCGTTGCAAAAAATGAAAAGGTTCAGGAAATACTATAAATCACATCATCAATTAGAAATAAAGGAGATTAAGATGGAAAAATTAGAACAATTGTATGAAGGTAAAGCCAAGAAAGTTTTTAAAACCGACAATCCCAACGAATTTATCATTGAATATAAAGACGATGCCACCGCTTTCAACGGTGAGGTAAAAGGCAGCATTGGCGGTAAAGGCATCATCAATAATAAAATGACCGGCGTTGTTTTCACAATGCTGGAAGAAAAAGGAATCCCCACTCATTTTGTCAAAGTTCTCTCCGAAAATGAACAGCTGGTCAAAGCGGTTACTATTTTTCCACTGGAAGTCATTATCCGCAACACCGCGGCCGGTTCTATTTGTAAACGCCTGGGGCTGGAAGAAGGTCTGAAATTAAAGTCACCAATCTTTGAATTCTGCTATAAGAACGATGATTTTGGGGATCCTGTCATCAATGATTATCACGCCATTGCCATGGAACTGGCTACTGCCGCAGAAATTGAAGTAATCCGGGAAATGACTTTTAAAATTAACGATATCTTAAAAGCTTATTTCCTGGAAAAAGGCATCAACCTGGTTGATTTTAAAATCGAGTTCGGTAAAACCAATGATGGGCAAATTGTTCTGGCCGATGAAATTTCACCAGATACCTGTCGTTTCTGGGATGTGGAAACCAATGAAAAATTGGACAAAGACCGCTTCCGAAGAAATCTTGGCAATATCGAAGAAGCCTATGAAGAAATGCTAAAACGGGTTCAAGCATAAAACATATCACTATTATTTAAGAGATTAAGGTAGTATGAAAATTAAAATTAAAATACCTGGAGGATGCACACACCAATGATAAATGACAAGTTTCGCGATGAATGTGGAATTATGGGGGCTTATCTCAAATCCAAAGAGAATAACTGTTCTCGCCGGTATATCGGTTAACAAAGACGGAAAAATCTTAACTCACAAAGAGACGGGCCTGGTTAGTGATGCCTTCAAGGGCAATGTCCTAAAACAGCTCAAAGGAAACATCGGAATCGGTCACGTCCGTTACTCCACCTCAGGAGAAGATGGGGTCACCAATGCCCAGCCTTTAACAGTCAACCACAGTGTCGGCCAAATTGCGTTAGCCCACAACGGGAACCTCATTAATGACAGTGCTTTACGAAACATGCTGGAAGACTCAGGGGTTGTTTTTCAGACCACCATTGATACTGAGGTTATGGTAAATATTCTGGCTAGAAGTTTACGTCATGGGATGATTGAAGCGATTCAGCGGATGGTTGAAATTATTAAAGGTGCCTATGCTTTGGTAATCACAGTTGGGGATAAACTGGTAGGCGTCCGTGATCCCTATGGTTTACGTCCGCTATGCATCGGCAAGAAAGATGAAGATTATTTTCTGGCTTCGGAAAGCTGTGCCCTGGATGCTATTGGGGCGGAACTGGTTCGCGATGTTGAACCCGGCGAAATTGTAGTCATCGACGAAAACGGCTTAACCAGTTATGGCCAAAACAACTGGGTTAAAAAGAAAGCCTGTATTTTTGAATTGATTTATTTTGCCCGTCCCGATTCCGTGATGGACGAAACTTCGGTATATGCGGCTCGACATAAAGCTGGCGAAATTCTTGCCAAAGAGTCACCGGTTGATGCCGATGTTGTCATTGGGGTGCCGGATTCAGGAATTGGTGCTGCCATCGGTTATGCAGAAGCATCAGGAATTCCTTATGGGGTGGGTTTGATCAAAAACAAATACATTGGCCGGACCTTTATTCAGCCTAATCAGAAGCTCAGAGAAGAAGGGGTGCGCATTAAACTCAACCCATTAAAAGAAACCATCAAAGACAAACGTGTCATTATCATTGACGACTCCATCGTTCGCGGAACCACCTCCAAACGACTGGTTGAAATTTTAAGACAGGCCGGTGCCAAAGAAGTTCATTTCCGGGTCACCAGTCCGCCGGTTGCTCATACCTGTCATTTCGGGATTGATACCCCGCGTCGGAAATACCTGATCGGTGCCAAGAAAACGGTTGAAGAAATCCGCGAAATTCTAGGTGCCGATTCGCTGGCTTACATTTCTCTGGAAGGCTTAACCGAATCAGTCGGTGGAAAAACAACCTTCTGCCGAGCCTGTTTTGATGGGGAATATCCGATGGAAGTACCAATCTTAAATGCCAATGACTAAATCTAAAGTGATATTTAATTAACATGAACTAAAAAATAGATGGAGGAAACATGTCAGAAAATCAGATAAAAACAGATGCATATCGACAGGCCGGAGTGGATGTGGAAGCGGGTTACGAATCGGTTAAATTGATGAAGGCCGATGTAAAGCGGACCTTTAACGATCGGGTTCTTTCGCACCTGGGCGGATTCGGCGGGCTGTTCGAACTGCCGGAAGGTTATCAGAAACCCGTCCTGGTTTCGGGAACCGATGGCGTTGGAACCAAACTACGGCTGGCTTTTATGATGGATCGCCATGATACTATCGGCGTGGACTGCGTGGCAATGTGCGTTAACGATATTTTATGTCAAGGCGCTCAACCGATGTTCTTTTTGGATTACATTGCCTGTGGTAAAAACTATCCGGAAAAAATTGCCACCATCGTCAAAGGGATTGCCGAAGGCTGCATTCAGGGAAATATGGCCTTAATTGGTGGTGAAACAGCTGAAATGCCCGATATGTATGGCCTGGATGAATATGACCTGGCTGGTTTTGCGGTTGGTATCGTCGAAAAAGATGATATTGTTACCGGCGCAAATATTGCTGAAGGTGATGTGCTGGTGGGACTGCCATCCTCCGGAGTTCACAGCAACGGTTTTTCGCTGGTACGAAAGGTTTTATTTAAAGACCTGTCTCTGGATGTTAATACCTATGTGGAAGATCTGGGCATGACCTTGGGTGAAGCCCTGCTGACGCCGACCCGAATTTATGTGAAAGCCTTGACCGATCTGATTAAACCTTGCGGAGTCAAGGGCATGAGTCATATCACCGGTGGCGGTTTTTATGAGAATATTCCCCGGATGATTCCCGATGGACTTTGTGCCAAGGTCGATGCCAGTGTGATCGAAACCCTGCCAATTTTTAAATTTATTCAGGAAGCGGGAAAAATCCCCGCTGAAAGTATGTATGCCACCTTTAATATGGGGATCGGTCTGGTGGCAGTTCTGCCAGCTGACCAGGTTGAAGACTTTGTATCCGGCTTAACAGCCAAGGGCGAAAAGCCTGTTATTCTTGGCTCCATTGTTAAAGGAGAGGAAAAAATAGATTTATGTCTGTAAAAGCTTTAAAAAAAATCGGCGTGCTGGTCTCCGGCGGCGGGACAAATTTTCAGTCTCTGATTGATACTATTCATCACAAATATGGCGAAATTGCGGTGGTGATTTCCAATAATCGCCATGCTTTTGGATTGGAACGGGGTGAAGCGGCTGGGATTCCGGCAGTGGCCATCAATCCCAAAGGTTATCCCAGCAATGAAGCCTTTGATGAAAAAATTGTCGAGATTTTAAGAGGCTACGATGTCGATCTGGTGGTTCTGGCCGGCTATATGAAAATCATTACCCCAGGCTTTGTAGCGGCTTACCCCAACGCCATTATCAACATTCATCCAGCCCTGATTCCATCTTTTTGCGGGGCCGGGTTTTACGGGATGCATGTTCATCAGGCCGTCATTGCTTATGGTGTTAAGGTAACCGGGGCAACGGTTCACTTTGTTAATGAAGTGGCCGATGGCGGCCCGGTTATTATGCAGCAAACCGTTATGGTTGCAGATGACGACACGCCGGAATCGATCCAGCAGAAAGTTCTTAAAATTGAACACGAGCTTTTACCGCAGGCGGTGAAGGCTTTTTGTCTTGACCAATTGTCAGTGGAAGGCCGAGTTGTTAAAAATGAAGCAGCATCAAATTAGATAAAAACACAGGGAACTTGTTAGAGTTATAAATTTGGAGGAATAAAATGAGAGCATTGTTAAGTGTATCGGATAAACGTGGGATTGTCGAATTTGCATCAAAACTGGCAGCAATGGGATGGGAAATCCTGTCTACCGGGGGAACCGCCAAAGCCCTGAGAGAAGCGGGATTGACAATTACCGGCGTTTCTGAAGTGACTGGCTTTCCGGAATGTCTGGACGGACGGGTCAAAACCCTGCATCCTAAAATTCACGGTGGGATTCTGGGAATCCGCAACAATCCCGATCACCAGAAACAGATGGCGGAACTTGATATTACCCCCATCGATTTATTGGTCATCAACCTCTATCCATTTAAAAACACGATTTTAAAAGAAGGGGTCGCCTTTGAAGATGCGGTTGAAAATATCGATATCGGCGGACCAACGATGCTGCGATCGGCAGCCAAGAATTTCAATGATGTAACTGTGGTGGTGGACCCGGAAGACTATGCTGTGGTTCTGGCTGAGCTGGAAGCAAACGGAAAAACAAACTATCAAACCCGCTATAACCTAGCCTTAAAAGTGTTTGAAACGACCTCCAACTATGACACGATGATCGCCGACTACTTAAGAAAACGGGTCACCGGGGAAGTCTTACAAGACACTATCACGATGACCTTTGAGAAGGTTCAGGATCTCCGCTATGGTGAAAATCCACACCAAAAAGCCGCTTTCTATGGCGAAGTGGTTCCGGTTAAAGGAGCGCTCACTGCAGCTAAACAACTCCAGGGGAAAGAGCTTTCCTATAATAATATCAACGATACCAACGGGGCCTTGGAAATCTTGAAGGAATATGGGGATGAACCCACCATTGTCGCGGTTAAACATGCCAATCCCTGTGGGATTGCCAGTGACGAAGAAATTGCGATGGCTTATAAAAAAGCCCACGACAGCGATCCGGTTTCCATTTTTGGCGGCATCATTGCTTCCAATCGTTTGATCGATGAGGCCGCCGCCAAAGAAATGGTGGAAACCTTCCTCGAAGTGATCGTTGCACCCGGATTTACCTCGGAAGCATTGGCGGTTCTGGCAGCTAAACCAAATCTGCGGTTATTGGAACTGGCCGACATTACACACAACGAACCCAGTTATGAAGTAAAAAAAGTGATGGGTGGTCTGCTGGTTCAGGAACGCGATACCAGGTTGTATGATGCGTTAAAAGTTGTCACCAAACGTCAGCCCAGTGAAGCCGAAATGGCCGAATTGCTGTTTGCCTGGAAAGCGGTTAAAAATACCAAGTCCAATGCCATCAGCCTGACTAAAAATAAATGTCTGATTGCCAATGGACCGGGTCAGGTCAATCGGGTTGGCGCCCTGGAAAACGCCATCCGTCAGGCTGGCGAAAATGTCAAAGGAGCGGTCATGGCATCTGACGCCTTCTTCCCCTTTGACGATAGCGTCAAAGCCGCCGCCGCCGCCGGTATTACCGCCATCATCCAACCCGGTGGGGCTGGAAAAGATGCGGATTCAATCAAGGCTTGTGATGAGGCGGGGATTGCGATGGTGTTTACTAACATGCGCCACTTCAAACACTAATTTTTTCCACATAATTGCTTAATCACTGCGTTGGAAATAGTTTTGTCTTTGGTCACGTATGTAAGATACGCTCCCTTCGGACAAAACTATTTCCGCCTTGTGCTAAAGCAATTCTGAAGAAAAAATTGGGTCAGCATGAATTATTTTAAATTGAACAATTTTCTTAGTAAAACGGGGTTAGAGATTTGAAAAACAAAAGCAAAACAAGGAGAGACAGATGAAAATATTAATGATAGGATCCGGTGGCCGGGAGCATGTGTTAACATGGAAGCTTGCCCAAAGTCCCCGGGTTGAAAAAATATATGCCGCCCCGGGTAACGGTGGCATGGCAGAATTGGCCGAATGTGTGGATTTGGCGGTTGAAGATATTCCCGGCTGTTTGGCCTTTGCCAAAGAACATCAGATTGACCTCACTGTTGTCGGTCCCGAAGTTCCTCTGGTGATGGGGATGGTCGATGCTTTTGAAGCGGCTGGTTTAAAAGTTTTTGGTCCCAATAAACATTGTGCTCAGTTTGAGGGCAGCAAAGCCTTTACCAAGGAATTTTTATTCCGTCACAATATTCCCACCGCCGCCTATAAAGAATATACCGATTTTGATGAAATTATCAAAGATCTGGGTGTTTATGGCTATCCGATGGTGATTAAGGCTGATGGTCTGGCCGCCGGAAAAGGTGTGCTGATTCCTGAAAACGAAGCCGATGCCCGAGCAGGCATGGAAATGATCATGAAAAAACGGGAATTCGGAGAAGCAGGCGATAAGGTTGTTATCGAAGAATTCTTAACCGGACAGGAAGCCTCGATGCTTTGTTTTGTTGATGGCAAAACGATTGTCCCGATGGAAAGTGCCCAGGATTACAAACGAGCCTATGACAATGATGAGGGTTTGAACACCGGCGGGATGGGAACCTATTCGCCCAATGTGCTGTTTGCTGATGAAGCCCTGAACAAGCGCATCAAAGCCGAGATCCTGGATCCAATTATAGAGGGTTTTATTACCGATGGCATGGATTTTAAGGGAATCCTGTTTATTGGCCTGATGATCGAGAACGGCGTGCCGAAGGTTCTGGAATTTAACGTTCGTTTCGGCGATCCTGAAGCCCAGAGTGTACTGATGCGGATGGAATCTGATCTGGTCGACATCATGGAAGCCGTCATCGAGGGTAAGCTGGCTGACTGCGAGATCAAATGGAGTAATAAAGAAGCCGTTTGCGTGGTCATTGCCTCCGGCGGTTACCCCGGTCCTTACGAAAAAGGCAAGGTCATCACCGGTATTGAAGATGTAAAAGACTGTGTCGTCTTCCACGCCGGAACCAAGCTGGTCAACGGCGAACTGCAAACCAACGGCGGCCGGGTCCTCTGTGTCACCGCGCTGGGCGAAACCCGTGAAGCCGCCAGAAATACCGTCTACGCCAACATCGGCAAAATCCACTTCGAAGGCGCTCTATACCGAACCGATATTGCCAGGTTTAACTAAAATTTAATCGCAGAAAATTTATGGAGGGCTACCATGCAGAAGAGTATTATCAGCGCCATGATGGCATATGTTTTATGGGGAATCCTCCCGATTTATTGGAAGGCACTGAAAGAAGTGTCGCCGCTTTACATCCTGGCTTCGCGAATTTTCTGGTCCTTCATCTTTTGTGTGATTTTTGTCACCATCATCAAAAAATGGCCGGAAATAAAAACCATTCTGTTAGACCAGAAAAGATTTATTTATTGCATTCTCAGTGGGATTATGGTGTCACTCAACTGGTACACCTATATCTGGGCTGTCAATGCTAATTTTATTATTGATGCCAGTCTGGGATATTATATCAACCCACTGGTGGTGGTATTGTTCAGCGCCCTATTCTTTGGGGAGCGATTTAATAAATGGGAAAGCTTGTCAGTCTTGCTGGCTCTGGTCGGGGTCGTTTTTATTACTTTAAAAATCGGTAAATTTCCCGTGGTGGCGATTATTTTGGCACTTACCTTTGCCTTATATGGCGTCTTTAAGAAGAAACTCAATGCCAGTCCAATTGTTTCGCTGATTCTGGAAACCGCTGTGGTGGCACCATTTGCCTTTGTGGCGATTCTTTATATTGAAAGCCAGGGACAGGGAGTCATTGCATTGGGCAATCCGATGGTTGCGTCATTGGCAGTTTTAGCCGGCGTGGTCACCGCCATTCCGTTACTGTTGTATGCTAAAGGGGTCCAGGAAATATCCTTTTCACTGCTGGGCTTCTTTCAGTACATTACCCCGACGATCATGCTGTTCCTTGGCGTCTTTGTTTACGGCGAAGTCTTCTCAACGGTGGATCTGATTGGTTTCGGATTTATCTGGGTGGCATTGATCATCTTCACCATTTCGAAGATCCGTACTGGTGGCAAAGAAATTCTTGAACCGGATTTATAAAAACAGACAAGCGAAAATTATCTGATCAACCCATTAATTTAAGAATTAGTGGGTTTTTCCATTTTAGGTTTGCACTGGGTTGAATTAAAGTCTAAAATAGAGGGTATAAAGATTAAAGAATCGAAACATGGCAAAGGCCATGATTGGTGGTTTGGTGAAGGGTGAATTATTCCTTCCGGAAAATATTTTATGCTTTGATCCCTCGGACACAGCCAGGGCTCAGGTTGGGGCAGAATATGGGGTTAATATTCAGGATTCCAATGTAGACGTGGCGACCCAGGCTGACTATCTGGTTTTGGCGGTGAAACCTTTTTTATATGGCAAGGTGCTGGAGGAAATTGCCGGGAGTATTAAGCCATCAGTGATTATTGTCTCGATTGCAGTGGGTGTTGGTTTTGAAGACATTAAGGAATATTTGGGCAGAGATGTTAAAGTAATCAGAACCCAGCCCAGTACTCCGGCATTTGTCGGAGAATCCGATTCGACCCTGTGCCCGGATGGACATATGACTCCAGAAGATATCCAGGATGTTATCACGATTTTTGAAAGCTTTGGAAAAGCTGAAATCATCAGTGAAAAGCTGATGGAAGTGGTGCCCGGAATCGCCAGCTCAGCACCGGCATATACGATGCTGTTGATTGAGGCTATGGCCGATGGTGGAGTGCTCCATGGATTTCCCCGGGATCAGGCCTATCGCTTGTCAGCCCAGGCGGTTTATGGTGCCGCCAAACTGGTCCTCGAATCCGGCGAACATCCCGGAAAACTGAAAGATCAGATCTGTACCCCCGGGGGAACCACCATCGAAGCCGTCCGGGTTCTGGAAGCCAAAGGCTTCAGAGACGCTGTCATTTCAGCAGTTGATGCCTGCGCCAGAAAATCATTGGCAATGAGCAAGAAACAAGATTAATGTACAAATAGCATAAAAACATAAACCTTTAATTGAGTTAAAGGTGGTTTGAGGTGTCGATAAACTACCGTACCGACCAATTGTTAATCCGTTTTACGCTGCACCATGGGAAATCCGCTTTGCTCCTTTCGCATTGGTCGCGGGCAGTTGCCAACTATAAGCCAGCTTATGATTGCCTCGTTGCCTGCGCACAGAATCGGATAGGCGATGCTATGTCCGCTCCGATGCGTACAACATGATATAACAATTGTCGGCACTGGGTTATCTTTTTTGACAGTCTGAAACTTAAATAAAGTAAGGGTTATTGCTGTAGTTTGGTTAATCCATTAAGGAGATGATTTATCATGGATGAAGGATTAATTAAAAAAATACGAAGAAATATGAGTCTGGAAGAAATGGTATCCCTTTGTTCGGGCCGAACCGATTGGGAAACCGTGGGCTATTCTAAATATGGCATCGAACCGGTATATATGGCTGATGGCCCCCATGGTATGCGGGTGGTTGATAATGATGGTTCGCTGGGGATTCCCCAGGGAAAACCAGCCACCTGCTTTCCACCGGCGGTGCTCTCGGCCTGTTCCTGGGATGAAGGTCTGCTTGAATTTATGGGGCGAACCATTGCGTTGGAAGCCAGGGCGATGGGGGTTGATTTAATCTTAGGTCCCGGCATCAATATCAAGCGATCGCCGCTGTGCGGACGTAATTTTGAATATTTTTCAGAAGATCCGCTGCTTTCGGGCCGTTTGGGAAAAAGTTTTATTCTTGGCGCGAAAGATCATGGCGTGGGAACGACACTCAAACACTATCTAGCGAACAATCAGGAAACCCGGCGCATGACCGTGGACGAAAAGATTGATATCCGGGCGCTGCGGGAAATTTATTTAAAACCCTTTGAGATCGCCATCAAAGAAGGAAAACCGATGGCGGTGATGTGTTCCTATAACAGCATCAATGGCAAGTTTGTCTCCCAGAGCAATTATTTTCTGACCCAACTCCTCAGAAACGAGTGGGGATTTGAGGGGATTGTGATGTCCGATTGGGGTGCTATTTATGACCGGGTCCGAGGGGTATTTGCCGGAATGGATCTGGAAATGCCTGGCAATGGTGGTGTCAATAATCAGAAAATATTTGACCGGATCAAAGAAGGGAAGCTGAAAGTCACCATTCTGAATGAAATGGTGGAACGGCTGATTCGATTTGCCTATCAGGCCAAGGAAAACCGCCGAAACTATGCCACGGAACTAGAAATTGAACCGAAGGGGCATCATAAAATCGCCCAATTGGCAGCGGTTGAAAGTATGGTTCTGCTTAAAAATGAAGATAATATCCTGCCCATTGATCGAAATAAAATCAAGAAACTGGCGATTATCGGAAGCATGGCTTTTGATCCCCGTTATCAGGGCAGCGGCAGTTCAAAAATAAATCCCTACCATATTGATTCACCCTATGAACGGATTAGAAAACTGGTGGGCGACGAAATTCAGTTATTCCCTCATCAGGGCTATATCCATGATGAGGTGGTGGAGCAGATTCATCTGGCTGAGCAGGCGGTGGAGGACGCGAAAAACTCCGAAATGGCCTTGCTATTTGTGGGTTTGCCGGATCACGATGAGTCGGAAGGCTATGACCGGACCCATTTGCATCTGCCCCAAAAACAGATTGCTCTGATCCGCAAAATCTGCAAGGTCCAACCTAAGACAGTGGTGATTGTTCAGAATGGTGGCGTCGTGGATATGAGTTGGGAACACCAGCCCAAGGCCATCGTTGAGATGTTTTTGGGCGGTCAGGCTGGTGGCGATGCCATTGCCAAGCTCTTATTTGGCGAAAATAATTTCTGTGGCAAACTGGCGGAAACAATTCCAATGCGGCTGGAAGACACCCCGGCTTACATTAATTTTCCGGGAATCCATGATGAGGTGGTTTACGGCGAAAGTATTTTTGTCGGCTACCGCTATTATGACTTTACTAAAAAAAAGGTCCGCTTTCCCTTTGGATTTGGGCTTAGCTATACCCATTTTAGCTATGAACCCATTGAAGAACCCACGTTAACAATCGATGCCGAAAAAACAGTTATCGTTAAATGTCGTGTTACCAATACAGGCGTAATGAATGGGAAAGAAATCGTGCAGCTATACACCGGTAAGTCAGATACCGCCATCCTGCGGCCGTTGCGGGAACTCAGGGGATTTAAAAAAGTCTTTATCCCCGGGGGGCGATCGGCCGAGGTCAGATTTGAGCTGGAACTCAGTGATTTCAGCTATTACAATCCCACCACCAAATCCTGGGAGCATGAGTCAGGCAGTCACCAGATTTATATCGGATCATCCAGCCAGGATTTGCCGATTGTTTATCCGGTTCAAATTACCAAAGATCTGATCCATCCCATCAACCCTTTATCCTATCTCAGCGATTTTGAAAAAACAGAGCGGGGACAGACGATTTTAAAACTGCTGCTCTCGGGGTTTGAAGAGATCATGGGGGATGACCAGACCAGAGAAGACGACTTTTTTATGACGATGCTGGCCAACACCCCACTGCGCAAACTGGTTGAATTTTCCAATGGCATCTTCACCGAAGAATGTATTGAGAAGATTATCGAACTGGTCAATTCAGAACAGTCCCTGGAGGGGATTACCTTCGAGAAACTGGTTAATTGTACCGAGAAGAAAAAGGGTTTTTTTAAGAGCCTTTTCGGTGGCAATGACGAAGAGTATCTCTGTATCCATTCCAAAGTTCGGGAGCTGGTCGAGGATGAGGATGTCATGAAGATTCTCCGAAATTATTTTGGCGATGAAACCTTTGAAAGTGACTATCTGCAGATGGCCATCAAAATGGGGATCTGCTTTGATAAGGCGCAGAAATTACTTCCCGATGACTTTTTCTCCGACGAAAAGCTTAAAGATATTGATCGGGATCTCAAAGCATTGGCAAAGTTAAGAAAGAAGTAAGGCGATTAACAAGAAGCGTACCGATTAGTTTGCAATCAATAATCGGTACCTTCTCTTTGTAAAGCTGACGAATTATTTTCAAATAACTAAGTTAAATATTTTAATACAATAAGCAAGAAGGAAAGATAAAAGATGAATACACTCACCATTGATACATCCACCATTGTGGCATCAGTTGCCATATTAAATGAAGAAAAATTAGTCGGCGAAATGATTATCAATCATCAAAAAAAACACTCCGAAAAACTGATGATTGCCATCGATCATTTGCTTAGCGATGGGGGTCTTTCGATTCAGGATATTGATGTTTTCGGCATTGTTTCCGGTCCCGGTTCGTTTACCGGGCTGAGGATTGGCATGGCGACTGTTAAGGGATTCGCACAGGCTCTCAATAAACCGGTGGTGGGGGTATCCACCCTGGAAAGCCTGGCCATGAATATTCCCTTTGCGGAGGGCCTGATCTGCCCTGTTCTGGATGCTCAGCGTAACCAGACCTATACTGGCGTTTTTCATTTTAAAGACGGACAATTGGTTCGGGATATGGCCGATGCAGTGATGGAAATGGATGATCTCATTACTTTTTTACAAGGGCGAAATGAGACCATCTATTTTTTAGGCGATGGCTTGCCACGCTTTTCACAAATCCTCCAGGAAGCGATCCCCACCGCCCGGATCGTCCCCAACTATCTCAACATGAATCGGGCTTCGTCAGCGGGTAACCTGGTTCTGGAACGGGCCTTAAAAGGGGAGACCAGCCATTATCGGGAAGTGGAACCCTTTTATATCCGGCCTTCTTATGCTGAAGAGCATAAAAAATGATGATCAATTATCATTTAATGCAACCCCGGGATGTGTCAGGGGTTTTTAAGGTGGATCAGGCCTGCTTTTTACATAATTGGACCCAGGATTCTTACGAGGCGGAAACAAAAAACATCCTCTCCAATTATATTGTCGCCGAAGCGGATGGCGAAATAATTGGGTTTGGCGGTTTCTGGCAGGTGATTGATGAAGCTCATATTACCAATATCGCGGTAGTGGAAGCCTATCGCCAGACCGGGGTGGGGCAAAATATTATGAATGCGATGCTGGCCCTGGCACTGGAAAAAGGTTGTGTCGCGATGACCCTGGAGGTACGAGGGGATAATCAGCCGGCCATTAATTTTTATCTAAAAAACAAGTTTACCCGGGAAGGCCGACGCAAAGATTACTATGGCACGGGAATGGATGCAATCATCATGTGGAGGTATGGACTTGAATAAAACCATCAAAATAGTTGCAGTACTGCTGGGAATGCTATTTCCGGTTGTTATGTTTATCAGCGGCATTGAAGCGGCGGTGTTTGACAAAGCTTTCTACATGGATCAAATGTGGAGAAATCAGGTTACTGAAAACACTGGTATTTATCCCCCGGATATGGAACTGGTAGTGGATGAAATTATCAGCTATCTCAAGGACGACCGGCAGGATTTTGACATCAAAGCTCGTTTAGCTTCGGAAAATGCCAAAAACGTTGTCGACAGCGTTTCGATTTTCAATGATAAAGAAATTACCCATATGGATGATGTCAGAGACCTGCTGTTATTCTATCTCGGCCTCCGGGACGCCGCTCTGATTCTGGCGCTGATCACCTTTCTGATGCTGTTAAAATACGATCGTCAGGCCATCATCAAGGCCTTGTTCTATGGATCAGCCACTTTTATGGTGGTATTGCTGATTGTTGGTGCGAGTTTTATTTTTAATTTCAATAACACCTTCATTCT
>PGZR01000048.1 GCA_002841405.1 Firmicutes bacterium HGW-Firmicutes-4
CGGATCACGTTATCGGCATAATTTAAAAAGGCCTGATTGGTTCGTTTTCGTTCAAATTCCGAATTGTCAAAGGCCCGGATCACCCGAACCCCGGTAATCGCTTCACCCATGATACGATTAATGACGTCCAACCGTTTTTGAATCGTTTTCGAGATCGGGCTGGCTTTAATGAAGATAAGATAAATGGCCAGCATAAAAACAACCATCGCAATGATGGGAATCCATACCAGTGATGAGCTCACGCCAATGGTCATGATAATGGCTGTTATCGCGATAATCGGCGCCGGTAAAATCATTTGGACAAACATAATCACCGTCTGCTGGATAACCGTAATATCACTGGTCGCCCGGGTAATCATTGAAGCGGTACCAAAACGATTAAAATCACGGATTGATAAGACTTGGGTTTTGTCAAAAATCCGGTCGCGCAGGTATTTTCCTGAAAGTGCCGCCAAATCGGCGCTCAGATAGCTGGCCCATAACGAAATCAGGCCTGATAATCCCACCGCTGCCAGCATCTGCAAACCCAATAGCACAATTGCCATCAAATCTTTTTTGAGAATCCCGTCGTCGATAATTTTTGCCGCAAAATAGGGCACCGCCAGCATGCTGAAGGACTGAATCACCGTTGCCAGAATAATTAAACACAGCATCGTTTTTTTCTCTTTTAAAAATTGGATTAAATAGGTCACTGGTCATTCCTCCCATTTTATTGTCTAATTTCAGCGTCACAATCCTTATCATAAACGATACTGTGCCTCTAACGTCAAGCCTTTTAAGGCAACTAAAAGAAAAAATCCAGATCTTTATTTTGAGGGCTTACTCATCTCATAAAGTTTGATATAATCATCCACCGTCATCTTTGTGCATAGAACTCCGATTAGATCATAGGGAATTTTTTCCATCTTTCGAAAACGGATGCAGCTTTTACCGATATCCAGTTTTCCGATTTCCAAAGCCTCATAAGCCCCGGAAAACCATCGCAACAGGGATTCATCCGCATATATGCCGAGATGATAAAGCGCAATGTGACCTTTCTGATTGGCCAGCGCCATAAACGGCAGAGGTTCGCTGGGATTAACGTGATAGCCTTGGGGATAGCGACTATGGGGAACTACAAAACTGATCATCCCATATTGCATAATCTCCTGAAAGCCCTCTGGTAAATGAGCCTTGATGGTTTGTCGCAGCTTTTCCAGATGCTCCTGACGCTGCTCGGGTTGACGTCTGATATACTCTTCCGGGCTTCTATCTTTTGTTTTGCTCTCTTTTTGCTTGTTTTTTGCAGTCGCCTGATTCTCTGCCACTCTGAAAGCGACGATCTTTCGGATCAGATCAAAAGGTATTGGTTGATTAAGCGGAAATTGAACTGATCCTTTGGCACCTTTGTATGCTGACAACTCTTGCTTGAATTTTTCGATACCAGAAGGGGCCGGATAAAAGCCAATATGGTTTTTATAAGCCGCAAAATGGACCAGATTGCCCTTCAGAAAAAATGTCGGCATCTGATAACTGATCTTTTCCTCAGCCTCGGGGGCCGTTTCTTTGATGAGCTGCCGGATTTCTTGTAGAAGCACCTGAACTTCTTCTGGGAACTGGCGAATATACTCATCAATGGGGTTAACGTCTTTAATAATTGTCATTATCTTCAATTCCTTTCAACTTTAAATTAAGTAGGCCAGTCATGCTGATGTGTTTCTTATCATTATACGCCTCTGTCCATCAAAAATCGATCGTATTTTTCTTTTTTTCGCCACGTATGTTCTTTCGATTCACTTTTATTTGATAGAAGTCAAAGATTTACGCAAATACATCCCTCCCATTTTTCATCAAATTAACTTGACCTCCCAGGCTCATGGTGATAAATTCTAATTATAAAATTATCGGTGATTGAGAAAGTACCCTGGGCTTTCAACCTGCTCCAGCGCCTGTACATTCTGCGATCACCTGAAAATATTGGAGGTTCCCTATGGAATGGAGTCAGTCTTTTGAACAGAGTCATGAGCCAACCATGGCCGAGATGATCCGTTTTGTCAATAATCCCCTCTGGGTTGATTTACAAAGCTTTATTGAAACCGCCTATCACATTAAACCGATCATGAATTACAGCCGCTGTTCTGCCCAACGCGGCTGGAATTTGAAGTACCGGAAAAGCGGCAAATCCCTTTGCGTGCTTTATCCCATGGATGGTTATTTCATTGCCCTGGTAGTGATCGGAAACAAGGAGAAAAGTGAAGCAGAAGCCTATCTTCCCCAGGCCAGCCCGGAAATTCAGGCCTTGTTTGCCAGGACACCCTTTGCTGCCGGCAGCCGCTGGCTGATGATTCCCGTTACCTCCGAACGGGTTCTGGAAGATGTGAAAAATTTGATTCAGATCCGGGTCCAACCCAAGTGAAGGGCTTTATTATTCTATCCCGATGGGAGGCAATTGCCAAAGGGTCAATTAAAGGGTAACGCTAAAAAAGGGTATAAAAAAACAGCCATAAACGGCTGTATTACACAATTTTCAAATGGCGGAGAGAGAGGGATTCGAATTGTCAATGTCCTATGAAATCCCATAAAACCGTCATCAACTATTTGCAAAGAAACCGTTTTATAATGCGGTTTCTTGCAATTTGGCATATTCTGAAAAAATAAAATCGAAACGTGGTAAGGGTCATGGTAAGGGTCGAATGTGGACATAAGTAAATGATGATAATTTATTTTAATGATTTCTCACACTATAATATAAATATATTTCTTGAAAGTTTTTCACCGTTTCCTGTTCTCTTGTCCCTAACTATCTTTAAACCGCTTTATTAAAACATTCCATAAAGAATTATTATTTTCTTCCTGTCCTTATCAGCTTTTTATAACCTGCATCTCTGTCCCAAAATAGAATTAGCAATTATATGAATATTCTTAATCAACCACTTGTGAATGTATCTATCTGCTAAAATTAATGTTAAAACGGACAATCATCCATAAGTCCTATATCATTATTGTTATTTGGATCTAATCCGCGAGGCCAATCAAGGTACATACATATATCATCGCGATGATATTTCTGCAAATACGCTTCCCTCTCTATTCTCTTATCAAGCAATTTCAAATAAGAATCTTCTTCTTTGAAAAAATCGACAATTTGATCTTTATCATATGCTATTTTTTCCATATTATTAAAGAATAAATTTTCATTATATGCTTTAATAAGCTCTTCAAAAAAAATAATTTTATTTGCACATTTAACAATGTATTCTTTAATTCTTTCTAAATAATTATCGGAATTTTCTTTCTCAACAAAATTAATATAAGATATTATCCCTAATATATGTCCTTTATTCTTATAATCCCCTGTCATTATTGCATTATGAATTTCAGCTCTTAGACTTTGTTTCAGTTTCCGTTTTGCTTTTAATTCGTACTCTTCATATTGATTTGTCTTTACAATTACAACACCTGTTATTTGATTGCGATTTGAAGGTGTATGATATCTAGTTTTATTGTTATTTATAGTAAAATTTTGATCCTCAATAGCTGTTTTTATTTTTGGGAATGTTTTTTTCAATAAGTCCTTATTATCACAAGAAAAGTACATGTCATCAGCATAACGAGTATATCTAATTCCTCTTTTTTCACACATACCTATTAAGCGGTTATCCAGTGTTATACAAATTAAATTAGATATAGTCGGTGAACAAACACCACCTTGTGGCAATGCTCCATCTAATGTGCAAATATTTGTCAAGATAGTTGCGGCTGTCTCAGCATATCCAAGATTTCTGAATAAGCAATATACTTTATTTGATTTAATACTCGTAAAAAAATCTGCTAAATCTATTGACAGTCCATACAAAGTTCCCACATGATATTTTGCATTCATTTTACATCCAAATTCACTGCCTTTTCGAAATGCCATTGCTCGATTTGATGGCGTTATTTTTTCTAAAATATTCCTCAATATCCATTTTTGAATTATAGCCATTGAATATAAAGGAGCGTTAATTGTCCGGGGGTCTCCCGATTTTTTTAAGATAGTAAATGTTTTATAATATTCTACATTATTTTTTGATAAACAATATAACATTCTAGAACTAATACCTGTTAATCTTGACAATTCATAAATATTTTGAAAAGCAGGAATTTTTAATGTGTTTATATATATATAATTTAACCTCTTTAAATTAGACATAAAAAAATCGTCCCCTTCACCTTAATTCTTTTGATTAATTTGGCTAGATGCTTCACGTATGTGGAGTATCTAGTTAAATTAAGCTAATCATGTACGATGTTACGCTACAGAAGATTGAATCATCTTCCAACGCATATTAAATTTAATATGCTAAATCTAAAGGGAACGACTTATTTATTTAGTTGTTCCTTAAGTATAACAAATCTTATTCTATCATGCAATCTTGTTTTATCCTTTTCTGTAGAAAAGGATAAAGTGTTCTCAATCTCTTCGTACCCATATTCAGATAGTAGATATTGTTCTCCCTCAGTTGTATAATCAGTAATTAATATTCTTACTTTTAAAAGATATTTTATGACGACATTAAAATAATTTTTATACTCGTCATCTTTTGGAAATAAATTTCGGCTCTTTAAAAATAATTTCAAATTTTTAAATACATGTTCTCGACCGAGCGATTGATAAAAGAACAACAATAACGGAATAAATGCTATATACGATGCGAAATTATCGAATTGGAAAGATTTATTTGTTGATTTTTTTCTCTTTTTTATACTAAAAAAAGAGTGCTCAAGTTTTTGACACAAGTCATCTATTTCATTATTTTTGTATACTAATACTCTTTCAGGAGCGATTTTTTTTAACATTTTTAGGGGACCTAATGCAATAAAACTTTTATCTCTATCATACTTTTTCTTAATTACCGCAACCATTTTAGATTTAACATTTTCATTTTGAACAAAAGCACCAAGTTCGACGGCTGATCCCATACTTTCACAAATAACACATACGATATCACTATTATTAGCTAATAAATTTTCAAATTCAAGTAAATTCTTTTGTTTATCTCTGTTTAATAAATCCATAAATAAATCTTCTGGATAAAAAACTTGAAATTTTTGTTTTTCCAATTTATTTCGAACTTTATCTCTTATACTGTTTCTATCTGCACCACCGCATAAAAAAACGTAAAAAGATCGTGTAAATGTTTTGCAAAACACATTATCATATATCTGACCATATATATATTGATGATCTATACTCATTTCTAACCTCACACTTCTCTTGGAACCTATCCGACATGTCACAAATAGATGCTCTCTTTTGTCCAATGCTTCTTTTAATAACTTTCAACCCTTTTTTAATTTCATCATATTTATTTAAAGAATTTAATGCGTAATTTTTCATTGAAAATCGCTCTATATTATTAAAAAAGCAGCTCATATATTCCTATTGATTACGAATTTATCAACTATTATTTTAGCCATCATAAGCCTTTTTTGTGCTATTTCAACAATTCATCATTTAATATTTTTTTAAATAATTCATTAGAAAAACAACTTAACATAATACAAAATATCATTTACTTACAGACATCAAAAGCTTTTCTAGTTTCCAAAGTAAAAAGTCTGATGGTTCTTCTCCATTAGTCTTCATATGAAGCATTGATATTAAATCCTGATCAGTCAAATCGATTATTAGTTTTCCACTTTCTCTCAGGCACCCTAATGCCGCTATGTTGGCATTAGGCGAAAATCCCTTACGAGATACTATAATTGCTACATTTCTAAGCGTTGTATTAAACAGATATTTTTCCGTTATATATATAAGATTTTGCGATAGTTTATCGCAATAATTTTTATACTCAAATACCACAAACCTCGAATTATAGTGTCTTATTAAACACTTCCAAAATTCTGACGAACCTTTTATTCCACATAAAAGATCCATACGAAATAAATTGTCACTAGTTTTATGCTGATCGCTGATTTGAGTAAACTCACTTTCAAATAGAAACCGTATAATATCTGTGCATATGTTTTCATATTCCTCGGATGCTTTGTTTGCTTTTCCTGTCTTACAGGCAAGCAATTTTTCTTCTAATGATTCGGCAGTAGTTTGACCTGAAACCCCAATTGATTCAAACTTTACATCTAATTCCTTTGATCTCCAGCCATATGGTTTTTCAGGAATAATATCTGTTATTTGGAAAGATGCCAGTTCACTTAATTCTTGTAAAAACATTGAATTTTCATCGCAAATATAAAGCAAATTAGCAATATCCCAAATTGCAATACCATTTTGTTCGAAAATGTCTTTTTTTTGCTGATGGTCAATCTCGCAAAATAGGATAAGGAAGTATGTATATTTTAGAGTTATCTCATTCTCAATATTATTTTCAATAAGACTCTTATATCTTAGCATTCTTCCTATTGCTGTGTCGATGACATTTATTGGTGTATGCCTACTTCGATACGCTTTAATTTCTATCAAAATATTATCTTCTTCAGAAGATAATATTAGATCAAAACTTAGTCGTCTAGAATCTATATTGAGAACTTGTTCTCTTTTGACATCATATTTATACTGTTGAAAAAGTCTAACACAAAATTCTTCAACATCTCTTGCATATTGTTGTGTAGACCTTGTAGCAACCAAAATATCTTCTTTTTTATTTAATTCTATTGAATAAGAAAATGTCGATTCTTCTTCACTAAACCAACTTTTATTTAGCTCTTTTGATATTTCAATAGGAAAAATTCCAACAAACATAGCTGATGCTTTTAGGAACATTTTTTTAATATTGTCATTATTTGTTTTTTGCGCATTATCACAAATTATTAAGTCAAATTCTTTTATAAAATCATCATCTTTAATAGTACAAAGCTTATCATAAGTCGCAACTACAATTTGATTTTCAACTGGCGTATTTAATTCATCCGAAACTAAATACGATGTCGAACTAATAAAACGTTCCAAAAATTGTTCTTTTATTGATGGGTGATCCGCCAAAATTAATGTCTTATGAATAATTTCCTTTTTTAAAAGGCGATCTATTAATTCAATATAAATATATGTCCTTCCAGTACCAGCCGCTAACTCTAAGCGCACCCTTTCTTCGCCTTTTTTTTAAAGATTAAATGTGCTGTCTATAGCCTGCTTTTGTTGAACGCGTAAATCAATAGAATATCTATCCATAAAAACCCTACCTTATATTATAAATTTAGAAATTATTTCCTTTTCTGATATTAATATTTTTATCTAATTATTAAAAAGGAACGCCCCTTTAACGCCGCGAACCTGACGAAAACATAAGATCATGGTTGAACAATCCTTCTGTTCGCTAATGCTCAAAGGTAAAGTATTATGGCACATGTAACATATATATAATTAATCGAGTGTGAATTAAAAACGTTTCTAAATATTTAATTTGCATCAATTGGCTATAATACATATCTCCATTATTAAGCAGCTAGAACCTTGCCAGAATGGTTAAACAAAATTCTGGAATAAACCTCCTAACAGGGTGCTAAATCACGCTCGGAATGCTCACCGGAGTTTTTCTAATCTGTCTTACTACAATTTACCAGGTGAAAATTCTCGCAAAATCTTACTCGAGTTCGCAATAGATTAATATTCCGACTTGAGAAATCTGAATTGGATTTTTCTAAGATATTTTACTCATAAATTAATTCTAGTTTTAAAGATCTAGTGTATATCAATTGCATTTTGTTTCATTAAAAAAAGTAATGAGATCGCTTGCTTTACAATAATTTAATTTGTTATACTAACTGTTTCATTCAATTCTTTCATAGGGATAAACATTTTTAAAATTTCTATGTAAATACGAACCTACAGATGGTGCAGATAACAGACCTTCAAACTCAATTTTCGGAACTCCTTTATAATTATAAAGAGTATTATTTAAAAATCTAACATACACGATCTCTCTTTCATCATCATATCCCACTTCTGCAATGTTTGATGAACTCACTTGTATCATTTCTATATTACTATCCACTTCTAATTCTCCTTTAATTTTTGATTTCGCCATAATGACAAAAGATTTTTATAATCTTCGAGTGTTGCATTTGTTTCTTTCATCCATTCAGTAGACACCTCTGGATCTGAACTTTTAGGTGCATTAGATAATTTGTGAAACTGTATTCTCGAGGGTATTTTCACCGCTTCACCTGAAATTATTCCTTCACCAGTTCTTAAGCTTGGCAAGAGTGACATCATTGACTGTAATTCATCTTGTATTGCTGCACTGACATAACTTCTATCTTTAGAATTATTCATTCTAAGAGCAATAATTGTGCCGCATTGACTCAACACAGTTTCATCTAATTCAGATGGTCTCTGTGTCACAAGTGCTAAACCGACACCATATTTTCTACCTTCTTTAGCAATAGCCTGTACAGTTTTTGAGGACACAGACTTTTCTCCAGCTTTCAAATAATTATGTGCCTCTTCTAACACAATAAATATCGGTTGTTTCTTCCCTCCTATTTTAAGTTCTTGTCCCCAAAATAGTGTATCATATATTATTTTTAATACTGTTCCTGAAATAGATGTCATAATATGACTTGGAATACCAGATAGATCAAGTATTGTTACAGTCTTATCACCTCCCAACCACTCATATAACAAATTACTTAAGTCTTGTTTAACATAACTTTCTAAGTCTGGAGTGTAATCACCTGGTTCGAACAAGAACTTATAAGTAGAATCTTTTAGTTTTAATCTCATACTATCAAGAAAGCTTAAAATCCCCTTTGCTTGATGATTTAAAAAAGGACTGCCACCACCCGCACTGGCAGGAGGATATTCATTTGATACTAATTTCTTTGCATCTCCCTCTGTAATCTTTTCAGTAACCGTCTCTATTTTACGCATTTCTTTGAAAGTTCGACGCTCAAAGTCATCTAACTCAAACCATAGTTCTTTTATACTAAAAGGAATTGGGCTATCTGCTGACACAAGCTCCTTCTCCATATTTATACCATTTTTTTCGATACTTTCCAATTTTTTTGCAACAACAGCTTCTCTAATATATTCTTTATTTTGCTCAGTTAAATTCCCTGTAAAAATACCTATCAACTCATTAAATGGTAGCGCCCAATACGGAATATGCAATTCTTTTTCTTGATTACTACTATCTGCTCTTATTTTATAAACATAACTTTTGTCCTTCAAAGTACTATTATATTCTCCATGAGGATCAATTACTAAAATTCTTGCACTTTTAAATCCTTTATTTGCGATTGCATTTAAAACAACTCCTACTGCATTTGATTTTCCACTACCGGTTGAACCTAAAAAAGCACAGTGTCTGGAGACTAATTTATCAATATTAATTTTTGCTGTTAAGCTCACGGAAACACTGATATTTCCAATCTCAATAGAATTATTTTCATTGTAACCACCATAAATCACTTCTAGATCTTTAATTGTTACCAAATGGACTTTGTCCCCTGTCGTTGGGGATTGATAAACACCTCTTTCAAATTTCCTACCAACTTGTTCCCCAACTAGAACCATATTTAGCCACTGATTATTACAAATTTTACTGTAATCATCAGCAATAAGCTCTTTAATATTATCTGGAATTGCAGCCGCTCCGATCTGATTAACTATTCCATATAAATTCGAATATCCTAAAGGTACTTTTATAAACGATCCTATTTGACCTATCCTATATACAATTCCATCAATAACTGGCATATTTGATTTAACATTGTCAGATAATTGGACAGTTAGAATATTTCCATTCACACTTATTATTTCACCAATTTCAGTCTGAATATTGTTAGTAATCATTACTTTCCCCTTTTGTATTACAGATCATTGATTTAATAAATTTAGTAAAACTTGCAAAATCAGCAAGTATCAGTTCACCTTCCCCTGAATATTTTTCTGTTCCCAAATTTTCAACGTTTTTTTCTTCATTTTCATTTACTGGCCCATCTTCGTCAAAATACAGATTTATATTTATGGTATCTTCTTTATCCGGTTCTTTTTTTAACTTCCAAAGGCCATATTGAGATCCTATAATCGCATTTCTACAACCAAAAACTGAAAGATTTGAATTTTCTTTTGCGAGATTTACTATATAACTATCCTCAGTTAATGTATAACCTCTTTCTTTATTGTCCCAATACTTATCATAATAAAAAACATACACATGTGCTAAGACATTTGATTTTAATGCTGTTAGAATGCGTTCATTAATATGTTCATCACCAAATGAATAGCCACAAACAATTAGTATAGTATCTGGCTGTTTAATATAGTTCGACAATCTGTCCATTAAAGCTATATATGGTTGTTTTCTAGAATTATTATATTTTAAAATCGAAGGATATATAAGTATATCTTCTTTTGTAGGTTCTTTTCTCAAAACCCGCTTACTTTTATCATCTAATTTCCAGCCCAATGAACCATGAATTTTCCATAATTTAGTCTGATTTGGCAAAAAATCCAGTTTTTCTACCGAATCAGAATTAAAAAAAGGCTCAAAGCTCCCAGTAAACCCATCATAATATGGAATCGCTTTTTTTTCTAGTCCAATTTCAAACAAGAAATCATAGTTAGTTGTAAAAATTTCTATTGGATATCTTCTATTTGCTCGACCTATCCATTCCGCAAAATCAATATGAATAAGATCTCCTAAACAGTTATCTTTTAATATTTCTTTGTGTATACTTACAATCTCAATTATTTCTTTTTTTGTCTCCAAAATTAATTGTGAAAAATCATCCTTTGTTAATCCATTAAGCTTTCCATTCCCAATTATACTTGCCTTGCTTTCAATGTTAGACAAAAAAGATTCAACATTGTAATGATTTTCTTCAATTTCCTCCTTTATTTGTTTTATAGCTTCTTTGTATGCAGGATTAGCACTCAATTTATCTTCAATTATTTTTGTCATTTCACCAATTGCTGGAATGGTTTTTGTATTACAGTTCTTTTTTTTAGCCAATGATGTACCTGCTCCAAATAAAAATCCAATTCTTTTTTTATCAGAAATAAGTAGTTGTTGTAATCCCCTTACACTTTCTAATGGATCATGTGTTATTCCTCTCATTTTATTCCTCTTCCATTATTTTATAGTTGATTTTCTGAACTTAAATTATGCGATATTTATTCTTTTATTAACAATGTTAACTATTATTCTTGATGGTTATTCGCAAAATCATCAGCTCTTTCTTCCATTGGAATAGATCGGTATTAAAAGAAAGTTTTTCTAATTCTTAATCTTTTAATTTTATCCCTTGATTATTCCTAAATTACATTTCAACCTCACGTAAAATTCGTGTTATCGTTATCAATTCAAGTAATCAGATCTTGTGATTAGACCATTGTTCTCCTTTTTCATTCTCTTTATTATATCCTTTATTACAATATGTTGCATCAGTTTATCTAGAAACTTTTTATTTTTGAATCCAATTTTGCTTAAGACTAAAAAAAACAGTGCAAAATTATATTCACTACGATACATCTATAAATATTTGCCCAGCTAAACCCTTTAAAAACAAATAAAAAAACGCCTGATAATCAAATTTTCATCTTGCGCTTTTTGTTTAAAACCAACCTATAATTTTTACTAACCAACTGGTAGAGATGTGACTAAACCATTAAAAAAGCTGAATATCCAAGAGCTGAATAGAAAAATAAAATATATTGAGGTACTGCCCATGAACAAATAACAAATACTGTCCAACCACCTTACTCTTGATAATAACCCTTCATGTCGGTTTCTCAATTCATTTTTCCACATATTAAGATCATCTACCATACTTTCACAGCTTATTTTTGTATTGTAAATCAATTCTTCTGCATTACCTTTCATAACTTCGTTCTCTTTCATCAAGTTCTCGCTGTAGCCACTCAAGATCTTCTTGGCTGATGTCTCCTGACAGGTCAAAAACTCCTTCATTTGTTTGGTCATATCTTGCTGCCATTTTCTCATTTCCTCCAATTCGATTATTCTGTTCTCCTCGAATTCTCTCATAAAACGATTCATAATCGCCACCATTTGTTCCATATTCCGTCGTGTAAGCTCGGATTGTATTGCGGATTCTTTCGCTGTCTCGAAGTTTTTTCCCAAGGCCATTGCAAGAAATTGCTCGTCCGTCATCTCCTTCAATGATAGATCCTGTTTCAGTTCCTCTTTTTTTACATTCAAAATTGTTTCTAAACTCATGCTCAAACATCTCCTTTGTGAAATTATTATCCTTAAATGTTTTCTGTAAATTGGCAAGTCGAACCCGGTGATTTTCTTTGTCCTGGAAAGTAACATGTTTACAATTATCTTTCCAGTTCACCCGGTAACCTTTTGCATTCATTTCTAAAATAAAATCATCTTTGTTGATGGCTAATCTCATGCATTCATTAGCTGCTTTCCCAATTTCCAGTACATAAGATTTTATATTGCCTTTGATTGCTTTCTCATTGATCGTTTGAAATTTTTTCATGTCAAACGATGTAAAAACATCTTCACTTTTTTTCGGTACTGTTAACCCATTCTCCCGACTTAATTGATTGCTATAATCTTTTAACGCTTGTAGATCGCTCTTGCTTTCTGTGAATTTTTTTCCGTTTTCAAAACTGACTGAGTTAAGAACAAAATGATTGTGAATATGGTTACGGTCAATATGTGTGACCATTACTACTTGAAAACCCTTAAAACGTTTCTGGTCAATCCACTTCAATCCTATCTCGTGTGCCATTTCTGGTGTTATTTTATCCGTGGGATTAAAGCTTTGAATATAATGCTTATATTGCCTTGCTGTTTCTTTTTTCCATTGTATTTTAATAGCTTTCATTTCATCGATGGCATTTTCTGGTATGCAGTTTATCCCAGTAATTAACTTCTGCTTTGTTTTTTCATCTTTGGTAATATAATTAATGATTTTTCCTATGCTTGCTCTTGAGTTAATCGCTTTAATAATAGCCATATTTTTCGCAGCTCCTCTTTTACTTCATGCAATTCATACCCACATTCCGTCTTTCCCTGATGAACTGCTTTGGTTATTTGATTGATGTTATTGCCAATTCGAATTATTTCTATCGTCATTTCTGGAAGTCCTTCAATGACATGTATTTCTTTCATTGTTCCAGCTTTTATAAGAAAATTGTTAACATTCAAGTTTGATTTCTTAGCATATTTAGAAATGATGGCTTTTTCTTTTTCAGTAACCCGGATCAAGATTTGTTTATTTCGTTCTCTTGCCATGAGAACCTCCTTAAATAAAAATCAAAAAAAACTGTAAACGTCAATAGTTGTCCGAGCATAATAATTCAAGCAAACTATTGCGATTTAATAATGGGTTCAAAGGGAATTTTCCCTTGCAAGTTTCGGAAAGGATTGCCAACGGCTATCCTTTTCGGTAACTTGCCCAACCATTACAGACAGCATATTACCGAAAATACAAAATCAATGACTCTTTTTTTGTGTAATGTTCTGCTATTTCTGTTGGTTGGTGAATGACCCGAGACCAATCAAATAAAGATAAATGGATCTCTCATTTTCTTCTTTTGATTAGCTGATGATGTTTTGCTTTTTAAATAATATTCATCTCTCCCAATCTCCCCATTCGTCTTCATCCAATTCACAATTCAAATCTATACCATGGTTTTCTAGAACATCATATTTGACAACCTCGTGCTTTTGATCGTTTTTTTCTTCATTAATTGGACTTACCAGTTCTTCCTGAATTAATTCCAATTCACTTTCATTGTCATTGTCTATTTCCTCTAAAAATATAAATTCACCACCATTTAATAAAGTTAAATATACGCCACCATCATCACCAAATTCTTCTACTTCTTCATAATCAAGATTATTGTCACTAAAATATTTCTTCAAAATGACTTCCGTAAATTCAAGGCGCTCTTTTTTCATCTCAGTCTTGAATTTTTGAAAATCTTTATTTAGTCCTTCAACATCAACAAATGTTTTATCTTTGATAAAATATCGATAGTTCATTTTGATAACTCCTTCAAATTCGAAATTAATTTTTTACTGATCCCTTATTTAAGTTCTCCCTTTTATTACAAAGTTATTAGTCTACATTTACAACACAACCCAAGGGATTCAACACTTCAATATCTTTATAACCTCTTTGTCCGCCGATCTTACATGGCTCCATTTTCAACGCTTTAAGCTGTTTTCCTAAATTAGATCCATTCATTGGTTTTAATCCTTGATCTTCACACCACCATTTATAGGTTGCATAAAGTATTGAATTATTGATTCTTTTACCCTGAGAAGGCCGAATACACTCTTTAAAAAACCCATATACACTATCACTATCAAGTTTATAATTTTCCATAGCCTGACGGGTAGTCTTACTCTCAGTCAAAACCCAATTATTAGCGTTTAAACGCTTCAGTCCCTCAACTGCCCAATAAAGAACTATTTCCAGCTCATTTTTGATAATATATTCTTCAAGCAAAGGATCTTTTTGAGCATCAGCAAGTCCCATAGATATTTCTTCTAATGTTCCAAACCTCTTTTTAAACTCCAATAAACATAACCTACGAAACACACCCTCAACTTTCTCTTTTACCGATGGCAATTTATTCAGTCCATAAAAAGAAGTAGTGTTGAAAGTCATTGTATTAATGTCTTTAAATTTTCGTTCTACACGAATTGGCTCCCCACAGGTGAACGATTTCCATAAAGTACCAAACTGATCTGATAAACCTGTCATATCATCATCATTTTTGACATTAACCATTATTCCTTCAGCTTGACTCATGTCAAACTTTCTACTAAAATCCGAAAATCCAATTGATGAAACATTATTCGATCCAACCAACGAGTGAAGAATATTTAGAATCACACTTTTACCATTTCCACCCAACCCTAATAAAACAAAACATTTTTGAACCTCTTTGGCATGAGGTGATAGCGCGAGACCACATGCTTCCTGTAGTGTCAATATACTCTCCTGATCAAGGGTTTCATCTAGGTACTGCTTAAAACGACTTTTTTCTAACTCCTTCAAATCTACCTCCCTATATTTAACTTTTATTTGGTTAATAATTCGATATTTTGAATCATGAGGGATTAGCGATCCAGTTTTCCATTCTAGCAAACCATTTTTACAGTTAATATAGGTTTTCTCAGCGAAAGAATCTTCTGGTTCACACGCTACCATAAAAATTAAATCCACAAAGTTTTTTGCTTTTATTGGTGTTTTATCACCATCTAATTGGCAATGGCTAAAGTAATAGGTATATAATTTGTTTGCATCCATTTTTATGTAACATCCATCGGCTTCAGAATATTGAAACGTAAGATTCCCCCTACAAAATATTGGTTGTTCTTTAAGCAAATGTTCCATTAATGGATACAGCACAACATGCCCTTTTTCATTACAATAATCGGGATACATTCTGTTATAAACACTCTTTGCGATTCCCTCAACTTCATTTTCATCTAATGGAGGACTAGATTTTAGCAAGTTTAAACCTTTTAAAACATCAAGAACCGTGTTATAATCCCTACAAGATGATTTTGAAAATAGTAATAGTCCGTCTCTATATAGACTGTTATTCCGTTTTCCAGTTTTATAAATACTATCATCTAGCCCGTTTTTTCCCGAACGGGCATTTATTTTACACTTTTTCTTTTCGCTTAGCTTAATAACAATCTTTTGAAATAATTCTTCCGGTATTTCTTGTATCTTTTCGTCTAGAATCACTTCATAACTTCCGATAATTCCATCCTCTTTTTTTTTCTGACTTCCTGGTGTCATGATTAAACCACCATCAGTTTTTATATCCACCCCCGGCCATACATTTGCTATAGACTTTAACCCTTCTCGATATTGAAAATAAAGATGCAAACCATTATTTGGAGTGCTGATTGTTAATGTATTCAAATCTTTTGACCATATCTTTTTAAACTCTTCTATACCTGATACTCCACCCATATGATTATCCAAATCAATAACTAAAATCCCTGATGATTTACCAGTTAATAAGCAAGCCCCTGTAATTTCTGATAATGATTCTATTTTATCAACATCATTTATTTGGTTCTCTGACTTACTCCAATTAATATATGGGTGATTTGAATATTTTTCCACGGCCACTAATGGAAATAGATTAAATTTTTTAATCGTGTCCTTATTCACGTTTATCACCCCAGCGTTCGTCTTTCTACAATACTTTGATTTGCTTCATTCGTTTATTCCTCTTTATTTTGTTGGCTTGAACTTATTAGCCATAATTGAAACGCTTCAACAGGAATTACAATACGTCTACCAATTTTTAATGTAGGAAAATCGGAACGCCTTGTTAATTCATAGGCCGTTGGAATACTTACACCCAATTGTTTTGACAATTCTTTTACGTTAATTGTTAATTTTTCCATGGAATTGACCCCCCTCTTGTAATTATATCGTTGATATGACGTTTGTTAAATATTCATATCATTGATTTATATTAAATCATACTCGTTTTCATCTGTCAATAATTTATTTATCTTAATTTAATTTATATCCATATCGTTTATTATTACTTTATCGCGTCAAATATGTCAAAATCGTTGATCGACGAATAGCTGTATGATATGATAAAAGAAAATCTAAGAGGAGTTAAACGATGGCAGATTTTAAAGATCGCTTACGAGAACTAATAAAAGAAACAAATAAAACTCAAAAAGATATTGCTAAAGAAATCTCAGAAGAATCAGAACTGGAAATTTCACCCCAAACACTGTCTTATTACGTCAATGGCAGAGAGCCTAACTATGACACTTTGAAAGTATTTGCAAAATATTTTGGTGTATCTGTGGATTATTTAGTAGGGTATAGTAACGCCGAAAGAGTTGAAAATGAAGATGTAATTAAAGAACTTGGATTAACAAATAAAGTAATTTCACTGATTAAAAGAATACAATCTAATCTTTTGTTAGCAGACGATGATCGGTCACTTCTTGATGTTTTTAATCAATTAGTTTCACAACCACTATTTCTGTCATTTTTAGTCGGATTTAGAAGAGCAACTTTTCCAGGAACTAAATTTGTTAATTTCCATTTCGAAAGCCTCAGTGATTATGAATCTTACGAAATAGATGCTGATGACGCAAAATCAATCGCTTACGTTACTTATCTTAAATCGCTGCTTGATGAAATTATTTATGACATTTTGATTGATGAAAGGACAAGACAATCCAGCAAAGAATAATCAAACCCATCACAGAAAAAACCACTAATTAACTAATTAGGGGGTTTTTTCTATTTTAGGCCCTATGACAGTAAAATGAAAAAGTGTTACAGCAGATCATTTTCCTGTCCCTCTATCAAATGGCTTTATTATAGTATTTAATATATGTTAAGGACAGGAGGACAGGATATTTTAAAAAAAGCAAATAAAAATTCGATATGAGAAGGAGTGATATTTGATATGGCTTGTAAAGTAAAGAAGGTACCAAACGGTGGTGGAACCATAAGAAAACGATCTGATGGAAGGTGGGAAGCCCGCTATACCAACGGCTTTGACCCTAAAACTGGAAAACAGATACAAAAATCAGTATACGGTAAAACTCAAGCAGATGTAAGAAAAAAACTTCAAGCAGTCTGTACGGCTATTAATACCGGCAATTATATTGAACCATCAAAATTAACGGTCGGCAATTGGTTTGATATTTGGCTAAAAGAATATACTGGAAGTATTAAGCCTCTGACTCTTAAATCTTACACGGTGGCTATTAATAATCACATTAAACCATCGTTAGGAGCAATAAAGTTATCATCCCTCGGAACACATTCGATACAGGCTTTTTATAATAAGCTCTTGCATGGATCTGAAGAAATGCTTGGTCTATCCCCCAAAACTATAAAAAATGTACACGGTGTCGTCCACAAAGCACTCCAACAAGCTTGTGAAATTAATTACATTAATGCCAACCCATCAAACGCCTGTAAACTTCCCCGAGTGGAAAAGACTAAAATTAAGCCATTGGAAGAAACAGAAATATCAAATTTCATCAAAGCAATTAAAGGGCATCAATTCGAAAATCTTTACCTCTTTACTTTATTCACCGGGATGAGACAAGGAGAAGTCCTGGGGCTTACCTGGGATTCTGTTGATCTGCAAAATGGAACTATTTTAATATATCAGCAACTCCAACGGATTGATGGCGTGTATAAGTTCGTTTCCTTAAAAAATGATAAATCTCGTAACATCACTTTACCTCCATTTATCATTAAATTACTACAGGAGCACAAAGCAATGCAAAATCAATGGCGTTTACTTGCCGGATCTTCTTGGGATAACAGTAATCATGTTTTCTCCAATCAATTAGGTGGACACCTTGCGCATGTAACGGTATCTACGAACTATAAAAAAATTGTTAAAAGCATCGGACTTCCTGACGCACGCTTTCATGACTTGCGCCATTCATACGCCGTGGCTGCGCTGCAATCCGGGGATGATATTAAAACCGTCCAGGAAAACCTCGGCCACCATACTGCATCATTCACATTGGATGTTTATGGACATGTATCGGACCGGATGAAAATAGATAGCGCAAACCGGATGGAAAACTTCATCAAAACTGTTCATGAAATCTCGTAAGGGTCATAGTAAGGGTCAAACCCCAAAAATCAGCATAAAAAAACAGCCATAAATGGCTGTATTACGCAATTTTCAAATGGCGGAGAGAGAGGGATTCGAACCCTCGGTACGCTTACACGTACACACGCTTTCCAGGCGTGCTCCTTCGACCACTCAGACATCTCTCCTAAGGTCCGTCGCTGTTCAATGTCAGGTTTATCTTTAAAGCTCTCAAATCGCTTAAGTTTATCGTTTATAAAGTTTCGTCACCAGCATAGCCATAACCAGCAGCAGGCAGGATCCACCGAACAATATCAGGGTCTGTATATCCCAATTTGTTGCTGTCGCACCGTTGGGATTGGTGCGGTCGTTTTTCAGGCCGTTCTCACTGGTTGGAGCAGCTTGCCTGTCCCCAGTCTGGTTCTCGGCGGTGGTTGTTGCTTCGCTGCTATCTGCCGGTTGGGTGGTTACTGCCGTGGTTATATCACCCTCGGCTCGGTTTGGTGGTTGCCCCTTGGCTGACTGCTGAGTGGTTGCTGTGGTTGGCTGAGTACTTGCCTTTGGATCAGAGCTTGCTGTTTGATCTGTCCCTTGACCGGTTGGTGTTATCCTGTTTTTGTCCATCCCACCGCCCATGCTGCTGCCCAGGGCAGAAACATCCAGAATGCTGCCATCGAGTAACGCAGTTGGCTGGGCCGTCTGTCCTTCGGTAGTGGCCGGTATCGTGCCATTTAGCTGGCCACTGATGCTTTCAGCCCGGAGCGTACAGAATTGTTCCAGAACGGTAACCCCGGCCTGATACTCATCATAAGTGCAGAAAGCGGTAGGGTCGTCTTTGACATCGTCCGATATCAAGGCGGTAGCCTGGTCGATGGTCGCGGTGCATTGACCGCTTTCAAAGTAGCCGGAGATAAATTCCTGAAAATACTGATGGTACTGCGCCAGATATGCTTCATTGGTAAGCAGTTCGTTCAGTAACGGCCGCTCATCCATGGTGGTACCGGATACCGGGGTATCGATGGGATAATTCACCAGGATTGTCGCTTCATCTGCACTGGCAGTGGTTGTTTTTGTGCTGCCCCCCATGCCACCGCCGCTGAAATTGCTGAAGGCCAGATTATAATCCCAGGCAATCATCGATAGTTGCCCATCTTCTTCCCGCAGATAGTAATTGTGTTTCATACTGCCGGTATAGCTATCGTAATTATCAACAAAATTATGCACCACAAAGTATTTCAGCACCGCTTCCACATCCACTACTTCTTCCAGGTTTTCCCCAGCATTCAGCTGTTTAATCGAGTTGATCAATCGCTCTTTGTCGCTGGTAGTGACGTCAAAAACAGCACCTTCCCAGATATTCTCATAACTGGACAGTTCATCGTCTGAATAAATCAACGCCACATCATTTCCCGAGGCCCCGCCCATATTCCCCATTTGACTAAAGTCCGGCATACTACTCTGATCCGGGGCTGAAGTTGCGGTATCAGTGGTTTGTGTAGCGGTGCCAGTTTGATTGCCAGTTGGTGCCTGCCCACCGCTTGGCATTTGAGATCCATCCGGAGGCTCACCCATAGCCGGCATATTCGTCATATCCGGCTTTTCGCCACCCATTTCTCTGTCGCCGCCGATTTGCATGCTGTCGGGTTTATAAATATTGCCCTCGTCCGAGCCGTAATTTCGCTGGGCAAAGGCTTCTTCCACCCCTTCTACAGCCAGATAGAGTCCAAAATACTCGCCATTGACAGACACCTTGACAAAGCTGGCCAGCGGCGCTGCTACCCCCATGTAGGCCATCATGTCATAGCTGAGGTATTCTTTCAAATAGGTATTGTCCGAAATGATATTGTTTAAGTTCAGCTTGTCCAGGCCATGGTAGGTTAAGCCATCACTATATTTATTAAAGTCAATTTTAAAACTATACCGCTCCGAATCCGATGAAACCACGCTGGAAAGGGATGAATTTCCCTTGGGCCGAATGGCCACATTGTCCAGCTTTTCACCGTCAACGGTGACAGCACAAAGCTGATATTCTTCTTCTGCGGCATTCTCCTGAAGACTATTCCAGTCCGCTTCGGCGATCTCAATATCGATGGTATGAACCACCGTGTCATCAAATAATGTCGTCACATAGCTTAAATCGGCGCTGGTACCGGCAGTAATCCCGAAGCTTTCGCCGAAATAAGCGAAACCAATCCCTATGATCAGGGTGACAATGCCAATGATAATGCAAATCCGTTCAATATTCTTGTGATCTGCCAATGCGGTCACCTCTCTTAGTTCATAAATTCGCCATTGTAGCTGACCAGAACGGCGTGGTTCACATTTTTCAGTTCAACCACGTTATTAATAAAGTCTGTGTCATCATTTTTAAGCCGCACCTCGATGTTTAGTTCGATACCTTCTTTGGACACCGTTTTGTTTTTAATAATGCTTTTGGTAACGCTGGTGGCAATGTATTTTTTGACTTCGGCTTCGGCTTCCCGATCACTACAGTTGACGACAATAATATAGGGCATCTCACTGGGTTTGCGGTTTACAAACACCAGTAAAATAACGCCGATCAGTACCGATCCCAGAATCGCCAGAGGAATCATCCCGGCTGAAAGGACAATCCCGGCAGCAATGGACCAGAAGACAAAGGCAATGTCCAGGGGTTCTTTAACAGCGGTTCGAAACCGGACAATCGAAAGTGCTCCAACCATCCCCAATGACAACACCACATTGCTGGTGATGGCCAGCATCACAAAGGTAGTGATCATACAAAGGGCAATCAGGGTGACCCCGAATCCCGATGAATACATGACCCCTTTATAGGTCTTTTTGTGAACCAGATAAACAAATACGCCAATACCAAAGGCTAAAATTAAGGCAATGGCGGTATCGATCAGCGATACTGATGTGACGTTTTCCAGAAAATTTGAATTGAAAATATCGTTAAAACTCATTTAGTGTCTCCTCGTTGCTTTGATTGTGATAATTTAATTAGAATAGAATAAAAGATCAGCTGTAAATTCGACTGGCGGCATATTTCGAAAAGGCCGTTTGCCGGCGACCATCCAGTTGAATAAGATTGGCGATGACCTCCGGAATGAAATTGTCGTACTTTACCTCCAGCAGCATCTGCTGATCTCCGGTAACGATGGTGGGTAAGTCGGGATTAAAAAGCTCGGTATTGAACAAACCGGTGCGGATATCCCGGTCAATGGTGACCCGGACGTTTCCAGGACGATAAACAAAGGCCTCCCGATTATAATCAACAATGGTTTTGGGCTGGAGCTGTCCCGACTTCATTTTGGAGTATAACTCCACTACCAGGGGTTCGGTACTTGTCGCCATCCATTTGGTATCGCGGGCCAGGATGGCTTCGACCTGCGGCTTTGTAATCTCGGCTTTAATCTTGGCACAAAGCCCGTTGATTTTACTTTTTTTTTCCAGATTGATGAAGGTAAAATCCTTGTTGTAACAGCGGATTCTGAATTTTTCGCGATAGTTGATCCCACTGATCTTGTCCTGCAGGGCCACATCCCGATAGTTATCAAAATACAAGCTGCGGATATGATATTCACCATCTTCATTGGTATTGACATCTGGTTGCATCACTGCTCTTAACTTGCTACGCAAGATCAGATAGTCCAGATAATTGATGTAGTGCTTGTGTTCATGCCTGAATTGCATGTTGTACCTCCTTGTGTGATTTAACACGTTCTTAACATCGCCTATCATAATTTTACTAGCTTGAATAAAGATTGAAGCAAGGATCTTTTAAGCTGGAGTTCAAGCTTGATTCAATTAGGCCCTGAAAGCCATCTTTACAAAAGAAAATTACTGCGTGGATATTTGCATGGACGGGGAAAGTGGTCTGGATTATGCCCTGACGGGCATCTACGATCTGATTATTCTGGATATTATGCTGCCTCAGAAAGACGGCCTAACGGTTCTAAAAGAACTGCGCGAGGTTAAAATTGAAACCCCGGTATTGATGCTGACCGCCAAAACTGAACTGGAGGATAAAATTGCCGGCTTGGATTGCGGTGCTGACGACTATCTTACCAAACCCTTTCAAACCGGGGAACTGTTGGCCCGGATCCGGGCAATGACCCGACGCAAAGGTGAAGTAATCACAAATGATCCCGGCTGGGGAGACTTAACATTACGGCAGAAAACCCGGGAGATTATTTGCGGCACCGCTTCGGTTAAACTGGGCTTAAAGGAATTCTTATTGCTGGAAACCCTGATGGTCAATTCTCGCCAGATCATTTCCAAGGAGCAGCTGATCGAAAAGGTCTGGGGCTTTGACAGCGAAGCCGAGTATAACAATGTTGAAGTCTATATCTCGTTTCTGCGGAAAAAAATCAATTTTGTGGGGTCTCAGGTACAAATCAAAGTTAACCGGGGTGTCGGCTATTTTCTGGAAATGACGGAGCGAGTGTAAACCAATATGATCAAAAAACTAAAAATCCGCTTTGTTGCCACCATTATGATTATTTTATCGCTGGTTTTTTTATTAATTATTGGTTCCATCAACTATTTCAACTACCAGTCCAGTGAACGTCAGAGCATGACGCTATTATCGGCCCTGGCCGATAACGATGGGGCAATCCCCCCGGTATCCCCGGGGATGCCGGGATCTGGCCAGCTCCTGCCCCCGGATGTATTTGAACGGGAAAAAACCTATTCGGTTAAGGTTAATCCGGCTACTAACCTCTTTTCAGTCAACGGCAACACCGATACCAGCCAGGTATCCGCGGAGATCCTGGATCTGGCGAATCAGATGCTGGAAAAAAACAAAACTTCCGGCACCCTTAATGGTTATCGCTATCTGAGTGTTGACAAGCCCTATGGCGAACTGCTGGTCTTTGTCGATCAGCGGATTTCTAATGCGATGGCTGATCGACTGCTGACCACCTCACTGATCATTGGCAGCATTACCCTGTTTGTCCTTTTCTTTGTGTCGCTTTTTCTGGCCAACCTGATGGTTAAACCGGTGGAAGAAGCCTTTGAAAAACAAAAGCGTTTTATATCGGATGCCAGCCATGAGCTCAAAACGCCCCTCGCGGTCATCAGCGTCAATGCTGAGGTGCTGGAGGGGGATATCGGGACAAACAAATATCTTGCTTATATTCAATCCGAGTCAACCCGGATGAATACCCTGGTTAATAATCTCCTCACCCTGGCGCGACTGGACGCCAGCAAAACCATCAGCGCTTTTACGGTTTTTGATTTGAGCCATGCCGTGGAAAGCATTGCCTTAACATTTGAAAGCACCGCCTTTGAGGAACATAAAAACTATGCCCTTAAAATTGCGGCCGGCCTTTCTTATCGGGGCGATGTCAATAAGATCAAACAGGTTGTGGCTATCCTGATTGACAATGCCATTAAACATGCCGATGATGACGGACTGGTTGAGATCACCCTTAAACCCGTTGGTGATAAGATTCAGCTGGAGGTGTTTAACACCGGCGCCGGGATTCCCGACGATCAGCAGGATAAGATTTTCCAGCGCTTCTACCGCTACGATGAATCCCGCTCGAAGGCCACCGGCGGTTATGGACTGGGGCTGGCGATTGCCAAAGCCATTGTTGATGAGCATCAGGGGAAAATTAAAGTGAGCAGCGAGGTCGGTGGCTGGGCCCGGTTTATTGTGATTCTCTAAACTCCCGGCTTATAAAAACGACAGTAAAAAAGCCATCCCGGCTTTTAGGCCGGAATGACTTTTGATTATGCTACTAAACGGTTCTAACTGGGAAGGCTTTTGATCATATTGATAAATTCCCGTTTTATTTCCGGATCAAATTGCCCCTCCATTTTTTCCAGATGGAACAGGGGATTTTGATTTAATCCCAAGGAATCACCTTCCTGCGCTGAAGCCAAACGGTCATAACAACTGACAACGGCAACCACCCTTGCCAGAAAAGGAATTTCTTCCCCTTTTAGACCCTTGGGATAGCCGCTGCCATCCCATCTTTCGTGATGATGGAGGACTGCATCAGCCAGGGACATGGTATCATCAAAGGCGTTGAGAATCCGATACCCCATAATTGGATGCTTTTTGATTTCAGTCAATTCTTCCTCGGTGAGTTCACTGTAGTCTTCTCGCAAATCTTTATGCAAGACAATCTTGCCGATATCATGAAAATAACCAGCCAGTTTCAGCCGTCTGATTTTCACATGGGGGAGTTCCATAGATACGCCTAAATCATGACACCATTGACTGACCCGCTGGGCATGTTCCTCTTCCTGAGGGCTGTCGCTTTGCAGGGTCGTGATAATGGAATCCAGGGTGGTACTCTTAAAATCATCCCGTTCCAGAATCTTGACGGCATACATTTTTTCTTCGGCGGATTCCAGGCATTCCATAATACTCTGGTCCATGGCTGTTTTAACGTCACAACCCAGTGAGATATTTCCTTTGATCACCTTAACGCCATCTCTGGCAAACTCGGTTTTGATCCGGTTTTTAATCTGTACCGCCTGTTCGATGGTCGTTCTCGGTAGCAGAACAACAAATTCATCCCCCCCCCAGCGGGCAATGATATCATCCGCCCGGCAAGTTCGCCGCATCACATCGGCTATTTTCTTGAGAAAAACATCCCCATGAGCATGGCCAAAAATGTCATTGGTCAATTTTAAACCGTTCACATCGCCCATAATAATCGAAATCGGTAAGTTCCTTTCGGTATCCAGTCGTAGTAATTCTACTTCCAGAAAGCGACGGTTATAAAGTCCCGTCAGGGCATCATGAAAGCTCAGATACTCAATCTCTTTACGCTGTTCTTTTTTCTCGGAGACATCTCTGAAAACAAGGACGATGCCAACCGTTTCACCCTTTTCATTTTTGATCGGCGCGGCACTGTCTTCCAGATGAAAGACCGATCCGTCCCTGGCCGTTAAGACCGCATGATTCTTAAGTTCCTGGATCCGGTCGGTCGCCATTGCCATAACAATGGGATCCTGAATTTCCTGGTGGCAGTCTTCATGGGACAAAACAAAAACCTCAGTATAATGATGCCCTTTTGCTTCTTCATTGGTCCAGCCTGTCAGACTCTGAGCTACCTTATTGAGCATTTCGATTTTGCCAGCGGGATCGACGACCATCACCCCATCGCCAATCGAAATCAGGGTCTGGAAATATTTACTTCGTTCTTCAAACAGTTTTTTCTGAATGATTCGTCTTTCTACATTCGTCAGTACGCCGTTCATTAACACCGTAATTTCATACACATCGTTATCACCATAATCGTCTTCTTTACCGGCAAAGCCAACCACTGCTTTGATTTTTTCATCAATAAAAATGGGGATCGCAATAAAATTGCCCGTAACTTTCTGCCCCCAAGGCAGTTCCTGTTCTGATGTCGGTTCAGCGACATCAGTGTTATTGATAATCGGTTTTCTCTGACGTACGGCTTCACCCCATAATCCTGCTTCTTCCAATCGGTAAATCCGCTGCGGTCCCGCCATTTCAGAGCCTTTGATCAGTCCTTTGGACCAGGCACTGAGGGCGAATTCCTGCCTTTTTTCATTATAAAAACAAATATAACCGACGCTGCTTTCGGTCAATTTCAATGCTTCGTGCAAAACATAATCCAGCTGCTTTTGATCATTTCGGAAATTTTTGCTTAAAACATTAACCAGGATCTTATTTCGGAAAAGGACCCTTTCCTGTTTTTTGATCAGTTTTTCTTCATCTGTAATTTCCCGGATAAAAGCTCCGACCCCCATCTGATTTTTTCTTAATTTCACTGGGAATTTTTTTATTTTGTAAATGCGATTTTTGTGTTTTTCTTCATATTCAGTGATTTCTTTGGTCTCAATAACCTGTTGATCTGTCTCAATCATTGATGGCCCGAATGCTTCGGCATCCAGTCTCTGATCGTCTAGAGCAATGATTTCCGCTACCGATTTCCGATAATGAGATTCTGCCGCCTTATTAATAAAGCGGTAGTTCAACTGTTCATCTTTTAAATAAACGACCGTCTCATAACTATCTATAAAGGTATTGCAGATATCCTTGATGCTTTTAGTTTCCTCACGATTATTTTTCAATTTTTTATTACTTTGAACTAATAATATCAGGAGAATCCCGACTGTAATAACAAGTCCAACGATCAAAGGTATACCCGCCGCTGCTGGTTCCATTCTTTTATCTCCTCATCCAACCCTTAGTACTCACGCCGCGATCCAAAATAAAGCGTTAAAACCTCTTTCTGACATCTGTAAAGGTTTACTTTTTAGTCTTCGTTTCATTATTATATAACATAATTAAATAAATTCCTATTTTTTTATTTATTATTGTCATCAGTAACCATCACCATTTTCCGAATATCAATTGCAAGTAAAGTAATGATCGGGCTATTTACTCAATTGTTTCCAGAATTTCCGCTGTTGTTCGTCGTGTTTTGGGGCGATGGTCCCGATTTTTATAACCAAAAGCAATCATGCAGGATAATCCAAAGTGGACGGGATCGAGAATTCCCTCCTGAACCAGTACGGCCTCGACCTTTTCGGTATTAAATCCTTCCATCGGGGTGGAATCCACGCCCAGCATGGCGGCGGCCGTCAGCATATTGGCCAGAGGAATATAGGTTTGTTTGCAAGCCCAGTCAAAAAAAGCCCGGTCATTGCCAGTTATTTTCAAGTCATCTTCCTGAAAGCTCTTGAGTTTATTTTTTCGGGCTGCTCGCAAGTCATCAGTAAAATGCTGGATGTCGTTCATGATGTACTCCACATAGTCAGAATCGGGATTTAAATCAACCGGTTTTCTAGCCAGAATCAGGACAAAGTGACTGGCACCATCGAGACTAACTTCCGCCCCCCAGGCAAAGGGTTTTATCTTTTCCCGAATCTCCCGGTTGTTCAACAGTACAAATTTCCAGGGTTCCAGCCCCATCGAGCTGGGCGATAACCGGGCCGCCTCCATGATCACAGCAAAATCTTCATCACTGACTTTTTTTTCGCCATCATAGCCCTTACAAGTATAACGATTGTTAAATATATTCAGAATTAGGTCTCGAACTTCTTCTTTTTCCATCTTGGTAACCTCCAGTATTTTTCATTATCTTTTATTATATTCCCTTTGAACAAGCACTCAAACACAACATGTAATTATTTTTTCTCCTTCACCCTTATTCCCAGCCGAAGTTTTGTTTATTGTTGCTTTATTAGGGTAAAATAGTTGTAGCAAACCGAATTAAATTTGAAAGAAGGGGATTTGCATGAATGTAATTGAAATCAATCAACTGACAAAATATTATGGAAAACAACGAGGCATTGAAAACGTATCCTTTTCTGTGGAAGAAGGCGAGATTTTTGGTTTTATCGGGCCCAACGGGGCTGGTAAATCCACCACCATTCGAGCTCTGTTGTCGCTGATCCATCCCACCAGCGGCTCAGCCACAATTTTTGGCAAAGACTGCATTAAATATGGTAACGAGATTCGCCGGGATATCGGCTATCTGCCTTCAGAAGTATTTTACTATGAGCACATGAAGGTTCGGGAAGTTCTCAATTATTCGGCCAGCTTCTATGATAATGTCGACACCAGTCGGATTCAAAGCCTAGCTGAGGTAATGGATCTTGATTTAAACAAGCGTATCGATGACCTATCTTATGGGAACAAAAAGAAAGTCGGCATTATTCAGGGGTTGCTCCATGAACCCCGACTGATTATTCTCGATGAGCCCACTGGCGGCCTGGATCCGCTGATGCAGCAAAAGTTTTTTGAACTGATCCGGATGGAAAACCAGAAAGGCGCCACCGTTTTGTTCTCCTCCCATATTCTTTCTGAGGTTCAAAAGCTGTGTGCCCGGGTGGCCATCATTAAAGACGGTTCCATTGTCCGGGTTGAAAATATCCGAGATATGCAAAAGCACAATTATAAAAAATTCACCTTGGATTATCGGGGTGTTATCGATGTCCATCACTTCAATTTAGAAGGGATCACCAATCTAACCGTGGATGAAAACACCCTGCATTTTTTATTTAAGGGCGATATTAATCGCATGGTCGAGCGGCTGCAGGGACAAAATCTGATGAATCTGCTGGTTGAAGAACCCAGTCTCGAGGAGATTTTTATGCATTATTACCAGAAGGAGGAGCAGCCATGAACATCCTAAAGCAGGAACTACGGATGGGCCGAAAAACCCTGATCGTTTGGTGCCTCTCGCTGATTGGGATACTAAGCCTTTTTATGTTGCTTTATCCATCCATTGCCAGCCAACTGGAGGACTTCCAAAAGGTCTTTGAGAGTTTTCCAATTGAATTCCAGCAGGCTTTGGGTGTATCTGATCTGGAGCTTTCCAGCATTTTGAGCTTTTACCAATTTTCCCTGATGTACGTTTTACTGGCCGGAGCCATCCAGGCTATGAATATGGGCGTTTCGGTTATTTCTGCGGAAGTCCGGGAAAAAACCGGAGATTTTCTGTTTGTCAAACCAGTCAGCCGCAACCGGGTGGTATCGATGAAAATCCTGGCCGTACTGATCCAGATTCTGATCACCAATGCCGTTGTTTTTACGGCTTCCCTGATCATAGTTACCCTACTCAGCACCGATTCCTACAATGTTGAGCTATTTGCCCTGTTCACCCTGAGTTTGCTCTTTATCCAGATATTTTTTGCCAGTCTGGGGCTATTTGTGTCGGTATTTTTACGGCGGATCCGCACCGTTTTGCCGATCAGTATGGGGGTGGTCTTTATTTTCTATATTATCCATCTGCTCAATGAAACCTTGAAAGATGAAAAGCTGGGACTTATTTCACCCTTTGATTATTTCAATCTCTCCGAAATATCCAAAAATATGAATTATGATTCTCTTAACCTACTATTATGGTTTGTTTTAGTCGGCGTGTTTATTTTTCTGACCTTCAAGCTTTTTGCCAGAAAAGATCTGCCATCGATCTAGCCTAAAAGGAGGCGTTACCCATGAATGTATTTAAAAAAGAAATGAAAGCCAATATCAAGTCGCTGATCATCTGGTGTTGTGCCCAGGTTTTCATTATCTTTGCCGGAATGATGAAATACCAAGGTTTTGCCGATTCCCAAGTGGACGTCAACGCTCTATTTGCGGCCTTTCCCGAAGAAATTATGGTAGTTTTTGGGATCGGTTCGGTGGATATTACCAAGGTCGCCGGATTTTATTCGGTTTTCTTTCTCTACTTTATGCTGCTGGCCGCTGTTCATGCGACCATGTTTGGGGCGGTGGTGGTGTCCAAGGAGGAACGGGATCACTGTGCCGATTTTGTCTATACTAAACCGGTACGGCGATTTCAGGTCATCACTCCTAAGCTATTGGCCGGGGTCATCAATATTCTGATTTTTAACATGGTTACCTTCGCCGCTTCGGTTTTTTTCATCGCCCAGCACAACGACGGCGATGGGCTGATCGACAAGGTTTCCCTGACGATGCTGGCGCTGTTTTTTCTACAGTTGTTCTTTTTGGCGTTAGGGGCCCTGTTTGGGTCGATTTTAAAAAACACCAAAAGGGCTACTGCTGCTGCTTCCGGCCTGGTGATGGGGTTTTTCGTCTTATCTGTGGCAGTGGATTTATATGATAAGCTGGCCTTTCTGAAAATCTTCACCCCCTTTAAGTATTTTGAAGGTGCCAACCTGATGATCAATGATCAGCTGTCATTCAATTCCGCCGCCATTTTACTGACCGTCTCGCTGGTCTTTTTCGTTTTGACCTTTGTGGCCTTTAACCGTCGGGATTTAAGTACCTAGACTAGCTGTGATTATTCCAAATACAACAAAAGCATCCAAACAGTTTGTCTGGATGCTTTTTGTATAGGTTTATTTTGCTTAGTAACCGCTGACGGCTTCACCTTTTAACATTTTAACGGCGGAGCTGGTGCCGATGCGGGCACAGCCTTCGTCGATAAAAGCTATCAGGTCATCCACTGATTTAACCCCGCCGGCCGCCTTCATCTTGACGTCGGGGCCGATATGGGCTTTAAATAAACGGATGTCTTCAATCGTTGCCCCGGCGGTCCCAAACCCGGTGGAGGTTTTGATGTAGTCAGCTTTGGCATTAGTCACCAGCTCACAGACCTTGATCTTCTCATCCTCGGTCAGGAAACAGGTTTCGACAATTACCTTGAGGACCTTATCGCCGATGGCCTGTTTAATTTCGGCAATTTCATTCTGAACCAGGACATAGTCTTTATTCTTCAATGCCGTAATATTGATAACCATATCGATTTCTGCGGCGCCGTTGTTAACGGCATCAACTGCTTCAAAAACCTTAGTGGCCGTGGTATTGTAACCCAACGGAAAACCGATCACGGTGCAGATGTTCAGCTGTTCCCCATAGGTCTCTTTGATCTTTTTAACATAAGACGGAGGAATGCACACCGATGCGGTTTCATACTCGATAGCATCGTCGCAGATTACCTTAATCTCTTCCCAGGTGGCGAATTGTTTTAACAGGGTGTGGTCAATATGGCTTAAAATTTCCTTGTTCGTCATTTTCATTCTCCTAATTTTCGTAAATCAATGCTGTGTTTCACCTTAGTTTACCGTACCGACCAATTGTTAATCTGTTGTTCGCTGCGGAATCGGACAGGCTCTGCCGTGTCCGCTCCGATGCGTACAACATGATGTAACAATTGTCGGGTGTCAAAGACGCCCTGATAGGTTGCGTAGAGGTCTTTATTAGGCTGAACCGAATAGGCTTCTCTGACCATGCCGGTGGTTGCGGCATCAAAAGATTCGTAAGCACCGGAACCAACCGCCGCAACGATGGCGCAACCCAGAACACTGGCGCTGGCGTCTTCCGTGACCACGATTGGCTTACCTGTGACATCAGCGATGATCTGCATCCAGGTGGCGTCTTTGGTGACCCCACCACAGCCCACAATGATGTTGATGGGACAGCCCTGGGCTTCAAAGTTATCGATGATATTCTTGGTGCCAAGCGCTACCGATTCAAGCAGGGCCCGGTAAATATGGGCTTTGGTATGGCTCAGGGTTAAGCCGTAAATCACCCCTTTGGCATTGGCATCTTTGTAA
>PGZR01000049.1 GCA_002841405.1 Firmicutes bacterium HGW-Firmicutes-4
AAACCCGGTGCTGATCGATAAATATCTGATGGGTAAAGAAGTGGAAGTGGATGCCATCAGCGATGGTGAAAGCTACCTGATTCCCGGAATCATGGAACACATTGAACGGGCCGGGGTTCATTCCGGTGATTCGATTTCCGTTTATCCGCCGCAAACCCTGGATCAACGCACCAAGGATACCATCATCGACTATACCGGCCGGCTGGTCAAGGCGCTGGATATTGTCGGAATGGTCAATATTCAATATGTTATCTATGAAGATGAAGTCTACGTGATTGAGGTCAACCCCCGATCTTCGCGGACGGTGCCTTATATTTCCAAGGTTACCGATATTCCGATGGTCAACATTGCCACTAAAATGATGCTGGGGGACAAGCTGGCAGATCTGGGCTATGCGCCGGGGCTCTATCCGGAAGGCGAGTATGTGGCCGTTAAGGTGCCGGTGTTCAGTTTCTCCAAATTGCAGGACGTCGATACCCAGTTGGGACCAGAAATGAAATCCACCGGGGAAGTCTTAGGTGTGGCCAAAACCTTTGCCGATGCCCTGTACAAAGGCCTGGTCGCTTCTGGCCGCAGTATGGAACGCTCCGGCGGAGTCCTGCTCACTGTTAAAGACCGGGATAAAGAAGCGATTGTGGAAATTGGCCGCCAATTCCACGAAATGGGCTTTGTTATCTACGGCACCGTAGGAACGGCGCTGATTCTCAACGAAAACAATATCCCCACCAAGGTGGTTCGTCGACTGGCTGAAAGCAAGCCGAATATTGGCGATCTGATTGAAAGTGGCAAGCTGAACTACGTTATTTCCACCTCCAGCAAGGGTCGGATGCCCCATCATGATGATGTCCGGATGCGACGAAAATGCGTGGAAACCTCAATTGCCCTGCTGACCTCACTGGATACGGCTCAGGCGCTGTTGGATTGTTTAAAATCCAACCGCACGATGGCCGAAATCGAACTGGTGGATATCAAAGATATCCGATAAATAGAGCTGTTTTTAACAAAAGAACTTATTCAATCGCATTGAATAAGTTCTTTTTATTTGGTAGAATGGGAAGTACTTTAAATAATGGCAAGAGAAAGGATAACAGATGATTAAAACGTCAAAAAAAATCAAAGCCAGCTTGATTGCAATTATCACTGTTGTGCTTTTTTTTGTCTTAAGCTGGTATTATGTTGCGTTGATAAATAATGCTTTACGTGAGCAGACCCTTTTATATCTTTCAGAGGTTGGCAGTCAGGGTGCCAATCTGGTTGAAAGTAAGGTCAACAATCAGCTCGAAAACCTGAAGACCACCAGTCTTCTCATTGAAGCCAGTGGTAATTTTGACCAAACTCAGATGGTCAACCTGATCAAAATTCAGGCGGCTGAGGGGGATTATAAACGGATGGGGATTGCCCTGCCCAATGGGGATGTGATGACCTCCGATGGGTTAGCCTATAACATTGCCGATCGGCCATATTTTAAGGAAGCCATCAATGGGAAGGCGGTAGTATCAGACACCATCAACGACTACACCGATGACAAGCCCATCAATGTTTATGCCGTGCCTATTTTTAAAGAGGATCAGGTAGTCGCATTGGTAGCCGCTTCGGTGGAAACCGAGAATATGAAAAGATATCTGGAAGTGGGCAGTTTTTCCAACCAGGGCTATTCTTATATTGTTAAGGCCAATGGGGATGCAGTGGTTACTTCGGCTCATGCCAACAGCCCGGGAGACTTTGACAATATTCTGGATCTGCTGAAGAAGGCCGATTTGCGAGATGGGGATGATTTGAAAACGACTATTGAAAATATGGTCACCGGAAAAAACGGCAGTTTTACCAGCTTTTATGGCGGGATGGAACGGCATACCATTTATAGACCACTGGCCATCAATGACTGGTATCTGATGACGGTGGTACCGGCCGTGGTAGTCAGCACTCAGGCCCGCCAGATCAGCTGGTATTCTTTGCTGCTGATTGCCGCGGCCCTGCTGGCGATGACCTTATTGTTCGGGATCATTTTATTCTATCAGGATCGGTCTAAAAAGAGACTGGAACGGATTGCCTATGTGGATGAGGTCACCGGCGGCAATAACTGGCAGAAATTCAAACAGGAAGCTGCTGAAATTTTAGAATCAAAAGCGACAACCAATTGCGCCTTGTTAAGCTTTGATATTGACCGCTTTCGCTTTCTTAACGAAGAGTACGGTCATGAAAAGGGCGACCAGGTGCTCCGGATGGTCGTGGGGATTCTGGAAAGCCGGATGGCTAAACAGGAAAGTTATGCCCGGGTCTCCGGGGATCATTTTGCGATCCTCTGTGTTTGCGATGACCGGGATAAAATAACCCGGCGGATTAAAGAATTTATTCGGGTTTTGAATATCGAAAGAGAAGCGCTTGGCATTAAGGAAAAGCTGTCCTGTCATTTTGGCATTTATATTATTGAAGACAAGCTGGGAAACCTCGAAAAAATTAGAGAAAAGGCCAATATGGCCCGAATTGCCGCAAAAACTGCTGAAAACCAGCGCTGGTTTTTTTATTCCGATGCCTTCCGGAAAAAAATTGGCGATGAAAAAGAAATCATCGACCAGATGGAAGATGCGCTGGAAAATAATGAGTTTGAAATGTACCTCCAGCCCAAGTATGATCTCCATCGCAATGCCTATTGCGGCTGTGAGGCGCTGGTACGCTGGTGGCATCCCCACAAAGGGCTGATCTCCCCGGGGGAGTTTATCCCCATTTTTGAACAAACCGGCTTTATTAAAAAGCTGGATATGTTCATGCTGAAAGCGGTGTGTAAAGTTTTAAAGCGGTGGGAGGAAAAAAACTATCCGGAACTATCGATTTCGGTTAATATCTCCCGGAAAAACCTTAAACAGACCGATTTCATCGAAAATGTTTTAAATGTTACCAATCAATATCGGATCAAGCGAGGCAATCTGGAAATTGAGCTCACCGAATCCAGCATTTTTGAAGATGTCGATCGGATGATCGAGATTGGCCAGGCCTTTCGCAATTATGGCTTTAAGATGTCGATGGACGATTTCGGATCTGGTTACTCGTCCATCAATTTATTGGGGAATCTGCCCCTGGATGTGATTAAGATGGATCAGGGCTTTTTTAACAATAACCTTAATCGCGAGCAGAATCATATTGTCGTGGAGTCTACCATTAACATGATCAAAAAACTGGGGATGACGGTGGTGGCCGAAGGCATTGAAACCGAAGCCGAGGTGGAAATGTTAAGAACGCTCGGTTGCGATATTGTCCAGGGTTACTATTTTGGCAAGCCGATGACAGTTGATCAATTTGAACAGCAGATTTTTAAAAACAAGTGATCTTTGGGGAAGAGGAAAATAATGGAAACTAAAAATATACGCATCGGTGATATCTTAATCAATGCCGGCTTTATTAAAGAAGAACAGCTCCAGGAAGCGCTGGCCTATCAGAAGGTCGATAAAAGTAAACGGCTGGGAGCGATTCTGGTTGACTATGGTTATGTCACCGAGGCCCAATTACTGGAGGCGCTGTCCAAACGGCTGAATGTACCGGTGTTGGATTTAAAGGATACCGTCATCGATCTCGATGCGGCCGGGAAAATCCCCCAGAATATCGCCTTTAAGTACACGCTGATTCCCCTGGCGGAAGACAATAACCACCTGGTGGTGGCGATGAATGATCCCCTCGATTTTTACGCCATTGAAGACCTGCGGCTGATTACCAATATGAACATCGATGTGGTGCTGGCCCCCCGGGAAGTAATTCTGGAAACGATCCGCAAAACCTATACCGAAATTGAAGCCAAAAAAGCCGCCAGGGCCGCCAATAAGGCCGTCGAGGGCAGCAGTTTGTCGTTTGTCGAGGATATTCTTACCAACGAGGGCGATGCCCCGATTGTCAACCTGGTTAATTCGGTCTTATTAAAAGGCCATAATGCCGGCGCCAGTGATATTCATATTGAACCCTTTGAAAAAGAAACGATGATCCGGCTCCGGGTTGATGGCCTGATTGTCGATTATCTGACCCTGGCCAATAATCTTCACCAGTCCCTGATCGCCCGGATTAAGATTCTTTCCAACCTGGATATCGCCGAACGCCGGGTACCCCAGGATGGACATTTCCGGATCCGCATCGACGGCGTTGAAATGAATGTCCGTAGCTCCAGTATCCCCACCGTTTACGGCGAAAAAATGGTGATGCGGTTTTTAAGCATGAACGTGCCCCTGGATCATGCCGGGCAATTTGGGATGAATGATCAGGACTATCAGAAGATCCTCCAGATGCTGCAAAGCCCCCATGGGGTGGTTTATATTACTGGCCCCACCGGCAGCGGCAAAACCACCACCCTCTATATGATTCTGGAAATGCTCAGTCAGCGCAACGTCAATATCGCCACCATCGAAGATCCGGTGGAGCGGAATCTGCCCAAGATCAACCAGACCCAGGTGAATATTCTGGCCGGACTGACCTTTGACGTGGGACTCCGTTCGATCCTGCGACAGGATCCCGATATTATCATGGTGGGGGAAACCCGGGATACCGAAACTGCCTCGATTGCGGTGCGTTCAGCCATCACCGGCCATTTGGTGCTGTCCACCCTGCATACCAACGACGCCGTTTCAGCGGTGGTCCGGCTCCAGGATATGGGGGTTGAACCCTATATGGTGGCCAACTCCTTAACCGGGGTGGTGGCCCAGCGACTGGTTAAAAAAATCTGCCCCAATTGCCGGGAAGCCTATGCGGCATCCGAAATTGAGAAAGAGCTGCTGGGCGAACCGCGGCTGACCACCCTGTACCGGGGCCGGGGCTGTCATATCTGCAATAACACCGGTTACAAAGGCCGAACCGCTATCCATGAAATTCTGGCCATCGACAAAACCATCCGGACCCTGATTTCCCGAAAGGAACCGATCGAGGACATTTACAGCTATGTGGAAGAAACCGGCCGGCTGATCCCACTGCGCAAAAGTGTCTCCAACCTGACCATCCAGGGGATCACCTCCATGGAAGAGTTTCTTAAGCTATCATATTATGTGGAATAGGGAGAAAAGTGATGACAAGTTTTTTAGATCTGGTCAATTACGGCCGCCGCAACGATTGTTCGGATATTCATTTATCCCGGGAGCTGCCGCCGGTTTTCCGGAAAAACGGCAAGCTTTATCAAAGTGATTTTGAACACAACCCGCAGATTATTGAAAACCTGATTTTTAGCCTGCTGACCCCCGACGAACAGCAGACCCTAGCCTCCGGTACCGATCTGGATTTTTGCCACGTCACCCCGGAAGGACTGCGGCAGCGGGTTAACGTCTATAAACAGCAGGGCAGCTATGCCGCTGCGATCCGGCTGCTTAACGATACCATCCCCAGCTTTGAAGACCTCAAGCTGCCGCCGATTATCCGCAAGCTGGCGTCAGAGCCCCGGGGCCTGATCTTGATCACCGGCCCCACCGGCAGCGGCAAATCCACCACCCTGGCCTCGATGATTGATTATATCAACACCAATCGGGCGGTCCATATCTTAACCATTGAAGACCCGGTGGAATACAAGCACGAACACAAGCGCAGTATTGTCCATCAGCGCGAAATTGGCGTCGATGCCAGCTCTTTTGCTCAGGCTCTGCGGTCGTCCCTGCGGGAAGATCCGGACGTCATTCTGGTGGGCGAAATGCGGGATTACGAAACCGTTTCGGCTGCCGTTACCGCCGCTGAAACCGGCCATCTGGTGCTTTCGACCCTTCACACCATTGGCGCCGCCAATACCATTGACCGGATCATCGACGTCTTCCCGCCCCACAGCCAGCAGCAGATCCGCACCCAGCTGTCCAGTATTTTAAAAGGGGTTGTCACTCAGCAGCTAGTACCCCTGGCCAGCGGTGAGGGCCGGATGGCGGCCCTGGAGGTCCTGATCGGCACTGATGCTGTGCTTAATTTGATCCGCGAAAACAAAACCCACCAGCTGGCCTCGGTGATGCAAACCGGCGGCCGGGATGGTATGAAAACCCTGAATGCAGACCTGGCGATGCTGGTCCGGGACCAGAAAATCAGCTATGAAGTCGGCCTCGAATGGGCCAGCGACAAGCAGGAGTTTAATCAGTATTTTGGAAGATAACTAGGCCATCACAATAACGGGGAGATCAAATTAGTAGGGGCGGTTATCAACCGCCCGCAGCCCCGCATCATTTTTCGGAAGGGGTGGAAAGGGTTGACCCCCTTTTTTTCTCGGCTAAACTTTTTTGATTTTTTTAGAAAAAAATCGCCATAATAGGAATAACCCCTTCCAATGGCTCTAATAAGCCAAAGAACCCCTTCGAAATTTTTTGTAAATTTGATGATGTCCACAAAAAAATCTATAGTCGCACCTGCGTTCAGCCACCACCCCATTGAAAAATAAAAGATCTGCTCACAAAATGAGCAATTCATAATGGATTGTCAAAATAATCATCCACAGGCCATTAAAAATTTATAAAAAGATTTACTTGACTTTTAATTGAAAAGTAATTAAGATTAAAGAGCGAATAGCAAATCAGGTGAAAGTCTGTGACGCAAAGCTTCAGGGTCTAAGTTATGAGTAGCGATTCAAATCGCAACATAATATGACAGCCAGCTGCCACACATTGAGGTGGCTTTTTTTGTTTCAAATTAAATGTCGGGTAAGATGATTCTATAGGCAAAACGGTCACTACAATTATGAGAGCAATAACGGAGAATGGCATAGGTTGTTGCGGAAACATTAGCGGACATAAATTACAAATGAGGCAAAACCCGGAAGTTGTAACGATCCTGTAAACTTTTAACTTGACTTTTATCAAGCTTTACCATAAGATTAAATTACAAACAGTATCTAAAAGCCAAACTGATAAAAGTCTATGAGGCAAAGCTTAAGGGTCTGAGCAGGTAAATTTGCAAAAAGACTAAAGCAAAAACCATCAGCGACGATATTACTGGTAAGAACCGCATCTCCTTGTTAACAAAAGGCAAAAAATAGGGTGCCGGAAAATTTTGCTGGCTTACAGACAAATCAATCTAAGATTAAACACAAATGTGAACATAAGGGCAAAGCAGGGGAAAACTCTGTGACGCAAAGCTAGAGGGTCTAAGTCAGATAACCGAAAAAAGTTATCAGGATATGACAGCCAGTTGCCACACGGTGAAGTGTGGCTTTTTTTGACCCCAAAAGCCGCGAAAACTAAATTATTAAGACGAAATAATGGATGCGATCAGAAAATGGAACGGTCTTAATAATAACTCCAATTTATAAATCATCTTCAGGCGCGGATGATCATATAGAGCTTAAAAATAAAAAATAAGGAGCGAAAAATGGAATTAATTAACAGGATACGGAAAAGCAGAAAAGGGTTTACCCTGGTAGAAATTATTGTAGTGTTGGTTATTTTGGCGATCTTAGCGGCCTTTACGATTCCTTCAATGTTGGGATTTATAAAAGAGGCACGAGGAAAAGCTTTAATTGCTGAAGCTCGTGAAGTGTATGTAGCTGCACAAGCGACAGCAACTGAATATAATGGGGCTACAGAAGCTTCTTTAGGATCAGATGCTGTTGAAGCTGAAAATGCGAGACCTAAGGTTGCAGGAGAAACGCTTTCTCTAGCACAAAAAGCGAGTACACAAATGGATACTTATCTTGGAGACGATCTTACCATTAGTGATCAGGCGACAGCAGCTACTGCGGATTCTACTGATTCAACAGAATCGTTTTGGACGGTTGACTTAGATGGCACAAATCAATCAAAAGTTTTATCAGTTGTTTACACTAAGGGAGGATTTACTATAACTATTAGCAAAGATGGATCGAAGATAGTGGAAATTTAATTCAATTTATAAGATAAATAATGTAATAAATTATTGTAGTATTAAAACTTGAGATGCTCTATGCGCCATAGGGCCCTTCTCCCTCTCCCAGGCGCAAACCCGTCATCGGGTTTGCGGGGATGGGGAGATTTTTTAGTTTAGGAGTTCGTTGCGTTCAGATGCTTTGTTATCAATTTCAGATCGCTTACATAAATCAAAACAGCAGTTTCTCCGTAATCAAAAATCCAAATCTTGACACCGATTTAAGCTGAAATATTTAAAGGCGTGATAAAATAATTTTGTTTTATTCCAGCCCTATTGCTTGTTAATTGTTAGCTTAACATTTTTTCAAACCCCTGGAGGTTACCCTTGAACCCAATCAGCGAATATCAGTTTCCTCCGGAAAAAAACGAACCCGTCGCCTTCGGCCGGGGGTTTTCTTTAGCCGTTATGATTATCCTGGCCTTTGCAGCACTGATCATCGGCGGGTTGATTTTCAGCTTTCAGAAAACCACCGATGCCGCCAATAGCCGCTTGGTGTATCTGGCCGCCCAGGCCAGGGCCATTGAATTTGCGGCTTCCGACAGCTACCATGTGCCGGTTCAGGCAGATCTGTTTGATTATATCGGCCCCGAGGTCAATCAGGATGCCGTTATCACCGTTGTCGATGAGAACCGGGACGCCATCATTGATGCGATTATCTATACTCGCAGCGGTCTGGTCACCCGGTATTCCCCAGGGAATCTGAAAGCAGAAAAAGAAAAGTAATTCAGAAAGGATATTCGTTTTATGGTCGAATTCATCAACTTCATCCTTTATGTTTATATCTTTGTCATCGGTATCGTCATCGGCAGCTTTCTCAATGTCGTCATCTACCGGGTGCCACTGGAGATTTCGGTTGCCAAAGGCCGTTCTTTTTGTCCCCATTGTCATGCCCAGATCAAGGGCTATCACAATATTCCGGTTTTTAGTTATCTCTGGCTGCGGGGAAAATGTGCCGACTGCGGCGAACCCATATCCATCCGCTATCCCTTGGTCGAACTGTTTACCGGGTTGATCGCCATCTTGATTTTTGCTGTGTATGGCTTTTCGTTTCAGTGGCTGGTAGTTTTCTCAGCCGGCGCCATTTTAATTGGCATCACAATGATCGATTTTGATACCATGACCATTCCCAATGGTTTAGTAATTGCCCTAATGGCACCGGCCCTGCTGAGCTTCTTCTTTTTCCCCCAGCTGGGGATTTTATCCCGGGTGATTGGCATTTTTGTGATCAGCCTGCCAATGCTGATCCTGGTGCTCTTTATTCCCGATGCCTTTGGCGGCGGCGATATCAAGCTGATGGCGGTGGCCGGGTTTATGCTGGGCTGGGGCAATACCCTGCTGGCCGCCTTTATTGGCCTGTTGCTTGGCGGTGCGGTGGCGGTGGTGCTGCTGGCAAAAAAAACGCCGGATAAACACATGGCCTTCGGCCCATATTTATGCATCGGAATCATGACAGCATTACTATTTGGTGATATAATAATACAGTGGTATCTTAACCTGTTTGGGTTATAATACCGTTAAGTTAAAGTCAATTATGGAGGCCATATGCCGGTTTATAAATATACTGCCAAAAACTTACAGTCTCAGCTGGTAAAGGGCACCATGGAGGCGGCATCTGCGGACACTGTCCGACGCACGCTGCGACAGAATAATGAATTTGCCCTGAAAATTAATGAGGTCCAGGAGCACCATAAGGTCTATAAATTAAAACCGATGGAAATATCCGACTTCTCCCGTCAGATTGCCAGCATGCTGGCGTCGGGGATCACGATGATCCGGGCGATTAAGATCATGGAAGAACGGGATATTAAACCGGTGATTAAAAAAGTTTATGGCGTCCTTTATCAGGAAATCCAGCGGGGCAATACCCTGTCTTACGCCATGGAAGCAACCGGGGGCTCCTTTCCCGAACTGCTGATCAACATGTATAAATCTGGTGAAGCCAGCGGTCAGATGGAGGGCACCGCCCGCAAAATGGCCGATCACTACGAAAAGGAGCATAAGCTCCGGGGCAAAATCAAAAGCGCCATGACCTATCCGGTGATTTTGTTTGTGATTACCATTATGGTGGTGGTGTTGATCTTTACTCTGATCCTGCCCCAGTTTTTCACCCTGTTTGAGGGCATTGAACTGCCGGCGATCACCCAATTGATGATCAATATCAGTACTTCGATGACGACCTACTGGTATCTCTATATTATCGGATTACTGATTATGATTGTGCTGATCGGTTTTCTGATAACGGTCCCCAGTGTCAAAAAAGGGCTGGATCAGTTTAAACTGAAAATCCCCCAGATTGGCAAGTTGATGAAAATTATTTATACCGCCCGTTTTGCCAGAACCCTAAGCTCTCTCTATTCCAGCGGTCTGGCAATGATCAACGCCCTGACGATCAGCGGCGCCACCATTGGCAACACCTATTTGCAGTCCCAGTTTCCCCATGCGATTGAGCAGGTGCGCAACGGGGAACCCCTGTCAGCCTCGATCCAGACCATTACGGGATTTGACGCCAAGCTGGTATCGACCATTTATATCGGCGAAGAATCCGGGAATCTGGATGATATGCTTGAAGCGGTGGCCGACTCCTTTGACTACGAGGCCGAAATGGCCACGACCCGGCTGGTCACCTTTATTGAACCCATTATGATTATTATTATGGCCGTGATTGTTGGCGGCATCATGTTATCGGTAATGCTCCCGATTATGACCTTGTACCAAAATATCGGATAGGAAGGCGTATATGCAGACACTCGTCTATTTTTCAAATGATGGCATCCAGGTCCTCCAGGGGATCATTAAGGGTGGTCGTCTTAACATATCTAATTTTAAAACCCTGCCAGTGGAGGCCGGGGCGCTGATCAATGGGGTTATTACCAATGAAGAAATGGTCAAAGAGACCATTACTGAAGCGCTTAAAGAAAGCCCCCATCTGTTTAAAAATATGAAACTGGTCATTGACAGCAGTTTGATCGCCACTAAAAATGTGGAGGTGCCCAAGCTCAAACCCAAGGAACTGGAAATGGTGGCGGCCACCGAGTTTGAAGATACAGCCGGAAATTATGATGCCCTGGTGGTGGATTATGCCTATATCCCCGGACCGGCTGGCAACAATCTGTTTTGTTGCGGCGTTGAAAAACGGGTGCTGGAATCTTATGTTACCTTGTTTTCCAGCCTTAAAATTCAGATCAAAAGCATCGATGTGGGTCTTAACACCCTGATTCAATATGTTTCGGCGACGAAAGACTATAAGGGCATGACCTTTGCCCTCAATATTCTCGACGGAAAAAATCTGGTCTCGCTATTATTTGAAAACGGCCTTTATATTTTTTCCAACCGTTCCCGGTTGCTTTCAGAACGGGGCACCGATGCCTTTGCCGATGAACTCTCCGGCAAGTTGTCATCACTGATCCAGTTTAATAAATCCCAAAAATCGGAGCACACCCTCAATATGAGCCTTTATGCTGGCTTGGATGAGGATGAATTAAATGGTCTCCGGGCGCTGAATTTTGATCCGGATCTTAATCTTTTTAGTATTCCCCAGACCCCCAATATAAAAAATGGCTTCGTCATGGACGAGTCTTTTGATTTTGGGCGTTTTATTTATCCCATTGCCGGTTTTTTTGCCGGCATCAAACCGATCAATCTTTTTGCGGCACTTAAAAAGAGCAATGTGGAAAAAAAAGAACTGCCTTTTGAATATAGAGCATTGATCTTGCCAGCGGCGATGATCCTGATTTGTTTGATCACCTTTGGGGTCTTCTTCGGCCTGAAATACCAGGCTCAGGAAAAACTCGAAGAAACGAATGCCTATATCAGTGATGCCAATAATCAGGCCGAATATTTACAGTCCAAGGCTTTAACCGATGAGGTCAGTGGGATCCAAACGGAAGTTTCAAATGTTGAAGCCATCAATACGGCAATTAACAGCAATCCCGAGTTGGTATCGGTGATGATGAATAGCATTGCCAGCCAGGGTAACAATGTAATTACGCTAAATTCCCTGGATTATGAGGGAAGCACTGGTGCGATCCAGATCGTGGCCATTGCCAGTAACGAAAAAGAAGCGGCCCGGTATATCGAGCGGTTAAAAAGCACCAGCTATTTTACCGATGTTGAATATGCTGGCTATGCGGAGATCTCAGCCCAAACAAGCACAACCACCACGACAACGACGACATCAACTACCAGCGGTTTCGGATTTGTTGCGGCTGCTTATCTGAAAGCAGGTGGCAGTCAATGAAAAAACTGACCAAACGGGAGAAATTATTAATTTATGTGTTGTCCTGTTTCCTGATTGGATTCTTCGGCATTTATTTTGTGATCCTGCCCAGCTTTAGCAGTTATCAGGTGATCAATGATCAGGCATCTGAAGCTCAGTTTACCAAAGAATCGATGGAAATGGCCATTGATAGCGTCCCTACCACGATGCAGGCCCGGGATGACGCCAACGCCAATCTGGCCAGTTTAAAGACGCCTTTCCAGCCGAAGCTGACGAATGAAGGATTAGATATGCTGTTGACCCAGTTATGTCTGGATTATAGTTTATCGCCCAAGGTCTTGGCGATTGAAAGTAATGAGTTGGCTGGGGTGGAGACATTTACGGCCTACACATCCGACGAACAGGCCTCAGCAGGCAATATATCAACTGATACCACGACCACAGAAGATGCTGATACAGAAACTACCGCAGATTCCAATAGCACGACGCCAACTGACACAAACTCTTCAACGGGAACAACTGAACCAACGACAACCACCGGCAGTGCCGAGACCTGGACCGGGGTGGTGAATATGGAACTCACCGGCACCCAAACAAACTTCTATCGCTTACTGGACGCCGTAGCTGCCCGACCAGATATGATTATTTCATCTTTTGCGATTGCACCAGCCGCCGTAACCACTTCGGGATCGACCACGACGAGTACGGCAAGCGCGGCAAAGCTGGATGGGGGTAATATTAGCATTAATGTGACTTTTGTGGTTTATATGATGGAGAAATAGAACATCATTAGAAAGAAAATTTTGTCGATGTTATATAAATAGGCAATATGGTAGAAAGTTCAGTAAGATAAGGCGTTTCGAAATACAAACCATAGAATTGGGTGGAGGGCTAGCGTGGACATTAGAATAAAAGAAAAACTAAAAAATCAACAAGGCAGTTCATTGGCATTTGTTCTAATTATTGGCATGGTTATTATGATCATGGTTGCTTCGCTGCTGGCGGTGGCCAACAGCGATTTCACCTTTACCCAGGAAACAGTGGAGAGCCGTCAGGCCTACATCGATGCCAAGTCGGTGATTGAGTTTGGGAAGATTGAGATTAATGAGCGGGAAAAAGAATTAGCTGCCGCCTATGATGCACTGGTAGAGGCACTTAATGATGACCCTAGTGCTAGTAGGGACGCGCGAATTGCTCAAATTCGACTGAATATTTCCAATTTGGAAAATGAAGAAACTCCAATCTATGGTAATGACGAAAATGCGGTTGATACTTTGTCATTTTTATATGACAGTACAAAAAAAATATTAGGCAAGGTTTCTATTGTGAAGAATCCGTTAAGTACCGGCACAACGGACACTTCCCAATATATATTTAAAGTTGAGACTCAGAACCTCAGACGGAAGCTGGATTATCAGGTGGATTATAATTATGCAATGACAACTGGAGGAACGGGATCGGGGACAGGATCAGGAACAGGTTCAACTACAGTGCCGAATGCACAAATTATTGTTAGTAATTTAAATAACTTAGAAACAAAACTAATGACGAGTCCAGATATGAGTGGCTGGAAGACAACTAAGATAAAAATTGAAAGTTGGAGTCAAACTCCTAAAACCAAATGTACTATTGGAGAACCGATTGATAAAATATATCAAAGTCAGAACAATACTCAAATTAATAATGATTTGCTGACTGTTTCAGAGAGTGCTTTGAGTTTGAAAATTGACGAATTTACGTGGCCGCACAGTCCGTCATTGGATTTAACAGCAAAAAATATTTGCTTTTATGCATACCCGAATGATTCTGATGGGGGATCGACGTTTAATATAACAGCTGTGAGAAATGCGACAGTTCCTAGTGAGATTCGTTTTAAACAGAACTATGTTCAAACAAATCGTAATGATAAAACAAATTCATTGAAAGCAGACAATGTAATTATCGAAGGAAACTTGACAATTGGGAATAACAGTATTCTAGATATTGAATGCGATACGCTAGTTGTAAAAGGAAAAATTGAAGTAGGCCAAAATAGTGAGCTAATAATAAATGCGAACAATATGGTTGTAGACGATCAGAATAATGCCAGTGTTTCTGATAAAGGAATAGTCGTCCAAAAAGCAGGAAAGGTCTTGGTTGATTGTAAAAATGTGCTAATAAAAGGCAATCTTAATCCCCGAGCTTCTTCAGTTGTTTTTGAGTTTATAAATATTGATTATTTTCAGGCGGATGATGTTAATTTATCTTTCGGTTGTCAATTAACGGTAACAGGAGCAGATGCGAACACCAGTCAAATGAATGTCAAATCGATTATTCCATATGAATCAAATGCTTATAAATTGAATATTTCAAATTTATGGTCATTTACATGCACCGGATTAAGTTTGAACTTTGATTCAAGTTTAAACTTAAATTCGAACATAGTATTGATTAATGGTGATTTTACGTTGGGACCTCAGGCTTCAGAACCACTTTTGATTAAAACTCAGTATTTTGATTGTACGGGAATGACCACTTTTGATCATTTGCAGGGAAATCTCTATGTCAGACGTATAGCTGAGGAAAAACCCTTGTATGTTCGCTTTAAGGGTGGATATCAACAGACGTCATCGTGGAATTCAAAAGGAGTAACCATTGGTGAAGTATATAATAATGCGACAATGATTGTTTTTGGAAGTCCGGAAAGCACAATTAATATACCTAAGGATGGAGTGTACCTTGATTTAATGGCTGATAATATATACTTTGACAGTAATGATATTTATGTGATGGAAAATCATAATTTTAATTACAGTAATGGAAAAGCGACAAACAATAATAAAACAAATTTTTTTATCAGATCAGACGTTAAAGATGTTAATAATCGAAATAATAAAGTGGTTGATGCTGGAAGTTATTATAGTGTAAAAGGTTATTTTCCACAGATGTTGAACGATAACAAACCACCTGGGTATGTAGTACCGTCATTTCCTAATCCACCGGGTTCAGGTGGAAACAGCTCCGTCATTATAACGCAAGGTGCAGAAAAATATTATTAAGAGGTGCGCATCATGAAAAAGATAATTAAAGATCAGACTGGTGTTACCCTTATAGAAACAGTGGCGACCACGGCGATTATTGCCATTATTCTGGTGACCGTAATTGGAGCATTATTATATGGCCAGAAGATGGTTGTTTTTAGTGATTCAAAAAACAATGAAGCGGCTCAAGCCCAGGAAATGATTGATGAAATGATGAAACAGTTATCGGCAAGAACGGATCCGGTAGATCCTATCATTCCTGGGGCAACGAATGTAAATGGAACATTTTTTACGCCCAGTCAGCCAGCTCATTCAAGAAAGCAATATTATTATGAACCGGTTGATATAGGCGGAAATATAGTTGCGGTTGATCCTGCCGTTGGCTATCGTGTTTATGTTCGGGTATACTATAACAATGATCAATCCTATGTTGAGCTGGACGCATTTACGAAAAAAGGAAGTGTCTTTCAATGAACAAGCAAAATCGACGGAATGGCAAACGAGGATTCACGCTGATAGAGCTTCTAGTTGCATTACTGATCACCGGCATGTTAATGGGTACGGTCACCACGGTTTTTTTGATGGCACAGAAAATATATACGCGGGGAGAAAATATTTCCTACAAACAGAAATCCATTACTAATATTGAAACAGATCTTCAGAATGCTTTGGCGAGAGCATCCTATGATGGAGTAGTAATTGATTATTCTAATCCAGGTGGGGATTATGCTATTGGTTTTAAGGATGGTGTTTGTGTGGAAGTAATAGGTGGTAATGTTTACAGTACAGACCAGATATCACAATTTGAATTTACAGTGACGAATCAAAACAGAATGAATTATGTTATCACGCCTAAGGATGCCACTATGTCGCAACTAAAAGGTGGAATCATTATGAATAACGTAAAGATTCCGCCTTTTAGCAGTGAAGCAATTGATAGTGGTAGTGGCACAAAGTATCTGGTTATTACTTACGAAACAGGTTCATAGGATCTTGTATGACGTGACCCCGTGAAGTGCCCGTGCCTGAAGTGCCCGTGCCTGCCACTAAACTTATAAACTTAAAGTCATTGGCAAAATTAGCTTGAATAACGGCGACAAGCTCTGCAGGTAACAATGTTCAGCCCACATCCGAAGAGCAGTTTACGGGATTGGCTTTGACAACCAGGGCGAGTCTGTGGAAGTGATTAACAGCGTTGCCTATCAAACCGATCAGATTACGGCAATTAGCTTCAATGTGAGCAATGGCAATACCATGAATTATGAAATCGTACCGAAGCATGAGATGTCGGTTTTAAAAGGTGGTATTGTCATGAACAATATTAAAAGCGCAACCTTGGACACCCAACTCAATGGGGACGATAAGAAAGGGTATTTTGTGATTACACTGGTCAATTAAGGATGATCTCTAATACCGAGAGGCCTGAAATCATACATTGTCAAAGCGAAACGAAAAAAAGAGGTGTGTGATGAATAATAAAAAAGGTTTTACCTTAACTGAAATTATCGTCGTCCTGGTTATTTTAGCTGTTCTGGCGGCTTTTACCATCCCGACGATGTTGGGCTTTGTCAGCCATTCTCAGGAATCCTTGTGTGATACACAGCGTAAGGATATTGTCCGACTCTTTGAAACCCAATCTCGGATTACGCAAGGCTTGAATATTAATCCTTTTACAGAAGATAATTATGGCGATAAAGCCCATTTATGTCCCGGCGGCGGTGTCTGTTACGGGTATTCCTACTATGAGAGCCAGAATCAGGCAGTGGGGGTGATGTACTGCTCAGAACACACAACGGTTGCGGATGGCAGGCTTTATATTGATACGTTGGTGCTTTTAGATAAGATCAAAGATATGACAGATGATAACGATATACAAAAGTATTTAGGCATCGATAATAACAATTTATCAAATGATAAATATCGGGCAAAAATATTAGCGGAAAATGGTGGCGAGTGGGAACTCATGCCTCAGTCGATACTAGGTGCAACCATGTATCAAAAAAATTCTTCAGATCTGAGAATCCAACCGTATTTTTTTGGAACCACCCTGCATAAACCGACAGAATCGATTATTTATGCCAATATCGCAAAAGATACGACTGGCAATAATTTATGGGAAACCAATCTAGTTTTTAACCATGAAAACGGGAAGTGGTATGAATATATCGTGAAACACTCTGATCCCCATAACGATAGCCGTGTAAGTTTTTCAATGACGGACCTTAATGAATCATCATGGACAGACTTCAAAGAGGAACTTAAAGATACATCGAAATGGCAAGTAGTTGAATGATCAAAAGATGCAGTGTCCGCAGTGTCCGTGCCTGCCACTAACTTATCCATAACATCCCGATCAAATTTAATAGCATTTTAAAGGAGCATCAATTATAATGATGACAAAGAATGTGAATGTCTGAAAATAATTGTAGGAGGCTATAATGAAAAAAGTAGAAATATACGAACCAGCCGGCTGTGCCAGCGGCACCTGCGACCCGATGATCGAGGCTGATTTAATCCGCATTGAGCGGATGGTACAGGATTTAAGAGAACGGGGTGTGTCGGTGACCCGATATAACGTAATGGACGATATGCCGGCCTTTATGGATAGTTTTGTGGTAAAGGAAGCGATCGCCACCAAAGGCATCGATTGTCTGCCACTGACTATTGTTGATGGAAAAATCGAGATGATGGAGAAATACCCAACCGATTTTGCCCTGGCCAAATGGGCCGGTCTGCCCTGGGGCGATCTGGAAATTTATGCGGATCGGGAAAAAAGAGAAAAAACGGTGTTATTTGGTTTCAGTGAGGATGTCACAGGTAACGACTGTGATGACAGTGATTGTACCGGTGATTGCAATAGTTGTGGTTGATCAGGTAAAATTATTCATTAAAAAATATGAAATGCGTGAGCATTTCTTTTTTTTGCCAAAAATAACCACAAGAATTTATTATCGCAATTGTATAATTATTAACAAGGAGAATATTAGTAAACGAATTCAGCGAAAACCGTGTAAAAAACAGGGAAAAAGCGGGAACAGCATACAAATATTTATATTGAAAAAGTTTGTATTTTACTCTAATAAAGTGGTAGAATAATATGCAATGTTACCATGGGAAATGTATACGTTCAAGATGGTAAGGAAAATGAAGAAGCGGTGTTTGATGTTTTTATTAGAAACAACCCTTTTGCGGGTGGTTATACCGTTGTGGCCGGATTAGAGCAGGTTATTGAATATATCAATGGCATCCGGTTTACCAAGGAAGATACGGCCTTGCTGAAAAAAAATCATCCTGAATTTTCACCCGCTTTTTTAGCGTATCTGGAGAACTTCAAATTCGAAGGGGAAATTTTTGCCATTCCGGAAGGAAGTATTATTTTTCCGATGGAGCCGATTATTCGGGTCAAAGCCCCGCTGATACAAGCCCAGATTGTAGAAACGACCATTTTGAGTATTGTCAACCATCAGACCCTGATCGCCACCAAGGCCTCCCGGATCATTGAAGAAGCCCGGGGCGATGTGGTCATGGAGTTCGGTCTGCGCCGCGCTCACGGCACTGAAGCCGGTTTTTATGGGGCCCGGGCTGCAGTCATCGGCGGCTGTGCCGGAACCAGTGTGGTGGAAACCGAAGCAATGCTGGATCGGCCAGCCATGGGAACAATGAGCCACAGCTTTATTCTCAGCTATGATACCGAGCTGGAAGCCTTTGAAAAATATGTCAAATACAATCCCGATAATGCCACCCTCTTAGTAGATACCTACAATACTCTGGAAAAGGGGATTCCCAACGCCATCACGGTTTTCAAAAAAGCCCTGGCTGAAGGCGCTATTACCGGACGCTACGGGATTCGGATCGATTCTGGAGATCTGGCCTATTTTAGTATTGAAGCCCGAAAAATGCTGGACGAGGCGGGACTGCAAGACGCCGGAATTGTGGCATCCTCAGATCTGGACGAACACCTGATCAAAGATTTAAAGAGCCAGGGCGCCAAAATCAATTCCTGGGGAGTCGGTACCAAGCTGATCACGGCCTATGATTGCCCGGCTTTGGGTGGGGTTTATAAACTATCAGTGATCTCTGGCAAATCGAAGCTGAAGGTATCTAACGACCCGGAAAAGATCACCAACCCCGGCTACAAGAAAATCTTTCGTATCTATGGAAAAAGCAATGGGATGGCCTTGGCGGATTTAATTACGCTGGAAGACGAAATAATTAATGAAGCGGAACCGCTAACCATTTTTCATCCGGTGCATACCTGGAAAAAGCGGATTATTACCGATTATTATATTCGGGAGCTGCTGGTGCCAGTTTTTATCGATGGCAAATGTGTCTATGAATCACCGCGCATCTCAGATATCCAGCAACACTTAAAAGATGAAAAAGATAGTTTATGGCCGGCCTTTAAGCGGATGGTGAATCCCCATGTTTATCATGTCGATTTATCAGAAAATCTGTGGGCCCTAAAACAACAGTTATTAAGCGAGGCCGAATGAAAATTCAGTTTATCAAACTGATTAAGAAAAATGGAAACCATCATGAAAACAAAAATAGTTAACATAGAAGCTCTTGATGAGGTGGCGTTAAATGATTTAGAAATGGCTGCCAGTCTGATTAGAGCCGGCGGAACAGTTGTGTTTCCCACCGAAACAGTTTATGGATTGGGCGCCGACGCGATGAATCCCCAAGCGATTAAAAAAATTTTTGCGGCCAAGGGCAGGCCGGATGACAATCCGCTGATCGTCCACATCGCCAGTTTGGATGAGGTGAAGCCATTGGTTGCCAATATTCCAGCAAAGGCTGAAATGCTAATGAAAGCGTTTTGGCCAGGTCCTTTGACAATGATTATGGAAAAAGCGGCGGCCATTCCGATCGAGGTAACCGGCGGATTGAACACCGTGGGGGTTCGCTTTCCGGATCACTCCATTGCCCAGGCCTTTATCAAAATGGCGGGCTGCCCGATTGCTGCACCCAGTGCCAATCGATCAGGCCGTCCCAGTCCCACCCAGGGAAAACATGTCCTTGAGGATCTGGATGGACGGGTTGACGGGATCATTTTATCCTCTGATGCTGAACTGGGTCTGGAATCGACGGTGATTGATATGACGGTTGAACCGCCAGTGGTGCTTCGGCCTGGGGATATTACCCTGGCCGAACTGCGGGAGGTTTTGGGAGCGGTGGAAATTTCTTCCAGTGTAACAGGGAATGTGGTGCCTGAGAAGGTTTCGTCGCCCGGAATGAAATACACTCACTATTCACCCAAGGGTGAACTGGTAGTGGTTAAAGGCACTCCGGAAGAGATCCGGGAAAAAATTACCAGGTCCCTGTCTCATCACAAAGGCAAACCGATGACAATTGGGGTATTGGCCAGTGATGAAACCATGGACTATTATCGGGAAGGCTTTATCATTTCGCTGGGAAGCCGAAATGATCCCAAAGAAATGTCGAAAAATCTCTTTTCCCGGCTGCGGACCTTTGATGAGCTTGGGGTTGAAAAAATATATGCCGAAGATATTCCGCTGAATAATGAAACATTGGCCTTAATCAACCGGCTTTATAAAGCAGCCGGCTATGCCTTTATATAAATAGGAAGGAAAATAAAAATGAAAATTGCAATTGGATCAGATCATGGCGGATTAGCATTAAAAGAAGTCATCAAGCCATTTTTGATAGAACAAGGATACGAGGTAGTTGACTTTGGAACCGGCACCACTGATTCCTGCGACTATCCCATTTATGGGCAACGGGTTGGGGAAGCAGTCAGTTTTGGAGACTGCAACCGGGGTATCGCGATTTGTGGAACCGGTTTGGGTATTTCCATGGCGGTGAACAAGATCCCGGGAATCCGGGGGGCTTTGTGTACCAATGAGTTTATGGCCGAAATGTCCAGAGAGCATAACGACGCCAATGTCCTGGTGTTGGGCGCCCGGGTCTTGGGTGAGGGTCTGGCGCTGCGGATAGTCAAAATCTGGCTGGAAACTGAGTTTGCCGGAGACCGCCACCAACGGCGTATTGATGGGATTACAGCCATCGAAAAAAAATATTCAAAATAGCAAAAAAACAGAATTGCTGTATATACAAGTCTATTAAATTGTGATACTATATGTAAAAGATTTCACGAGAAAAGATAAATATTAGTTTTTTCTTTTAGAAGGACGATCATTTAATAAATTAGATGACAAAAAAGTATCGATTTGCAGCAAAAAATTATTTGAATACTGGAGTGTGAGATGAAAAGCGAAAAGGAAAAGCCTTATAAATACCTGGCGATGATCTCGCAGATTGGGATTTCGGTGCTCGTTCCGGTGGGAATCATGATTTTCATTGGCAAGGTTCTGGATTTCTATTTTCATACCGGCAACATGGTGGTGATTATTTTAGTCGTGCTGGGTGTCCTGGCGGGTTTGCGAAACATGTATGTGATTCCCCTGCGGATGAGTGAAAGAGCTCAGAAAATAGCGGCTGAAAATATGACTGATGAAGAGCGAGCAGCTGAAAAAAAGCGCGCTCAAGAATATCGAGATCAGATCAAAAAGGAAAATGAAGATGATGAAAACGATGCAGATTTATAAAAAGCTTTCTTTGGAAAAAAAAATAATGATTGATGGTGGGCTTGTCAGCCTGGGACTGATGCTGTTCAGTTTTTTTACGAAAGATCCACTGGCATTTGCGCTGGGGGTACTCTTTGGCGGCGCTTACAGTATTCTCAATTTCAGATTAATGCAATTAACCTTTGACAAAGCAATGAAAATGCCATCGGCGAGGGCTCAAAAATATGTTCAGACCAGATATTTTTTGAGATAC
>PGZR01000050.1 GCA_002841405.1 Firmicutes bacterium HGW-Firmicutes-4
CTGTGGGGTGTGTGAATATTGTAAAAAAGGTCAGGATAATCTCTGTGATCAGATTAAGATTATGGGTTTTAATTTTGATGGTGGTTTTCAGGAAGTCATTAAAATACCGTCTAAAGCCGTAAATGGAAAAGTGCTACAGGTCATCAATAATGACAAATTAGCATATGAAGAAATATCCTTTATTGAGCCGCTGGCCTGTTGTGTGAATATTCAGGATCGCCTTAAAATGAACCGGGAATCAATATTGGTGATTATCGGTGGGGGGCGCCTGGGCTTGCTCAATTTACTTGTGGCAAAAGCGGAAGGCATTAAAAATGTTATCCTTATTGAAGAAAACCAGTCGCGCCGCGACCGTGGCAAAGAGCTGGGCTTCGATGCCGTTTTTAGTGGCGATGAGCCGGATCTGCCAGAACAGTTGAAAATGGTCACGAATAACCGGGGCGTCGATGTGGTTATTCCTTGTTGTCCGGGATCAAAGGCCCTGGACTTGGCCTTGCAGATTTTACGCAAAAAAGGCACCTTGGGGTATTTCAGTGGGATTAGCCGGGATGACACTTTTTATCCAGACATCAATCTGATTCACTATAAGGAAATTTCAGTGGTGGGGTCCTATGGCTGTAGTGTTAAGCATAGCCGGAAGGCAAAAACCCTGCTGGAATCAAAAAAAGTTAGTGTGCGTCACCTTGTTTCCCATCGGGTCAAACTGGAAGAACTGGCCCGGGGAATGGACTATATAAAAAACGGCGATGGCTATTCAACTATTGTTGTGATGAACTAATCGGCGATTATGAAAGCGACACTCGAACAGTTATGGATTCATAAAAAAATAACTAATAGTAAAAAAGAATTGTAAAATTCAAGGAGAAATCAAATGGAAAAAACAATCAGCATGAAAGATTATGGTCAGGTGATTACCCAGCTGATCAACAAAGAAAACCTGTCAAAAGATGATTCCAAAGAAATGTTTATGGAAATTCTAAGTGATAAACAAACCGCCATGCAGCAGGGCGCTTTTTTAGCGGCACTCAGTGCCAAAGGGGCGACACCAGAGGAAGTGGCCGGGAGTTTTGAAGCCATTTATGAGGTAGATACCTTTAAGGTGGAACCTGTCACCGAGTTTCCGATTGTGGATAACTGCGGCACCGGGATGGACAGTTTTAAAACTTTCAACATTAGCACGGCGGCATCGATTATTGCGGCAGCAGCAGGGATTCCCATGGCCAAACACGGTTCCCGGGCGTTGACCTCGGTATGCGGAACCATCGATGTACTGGAAGCATTGGGCATCGACATGGATTCCAGCGTAGAGTTGGTCAAAGAAAGTATTGAAAAAGCCGGGATTGGTATTTTCAATGGGATGAGCCCGGAAGTCCACCCCGTGGCGTTGGGCCGCGTTTTATCGCAGATTTCCTTTGGTAGCGTGCTGAATATTTCAGCGTCCCTGGCTAATCCGGCACTGCCGCAGTATGGGGTAAGAGGTGTCTACTCAAAAGAAATGCTGGCCTTCGTTCCCCAGATCATGGCGGAGATTGGTTATAAACGGGCCATTGTTGTTTATGGAGAAGTTGAGGAGCAATCCATTGATGAGGCATCGACCATCGGGACCACCTATATTGCCGAGCTGAAAGAAGATGGCACTGTGGAAAACTACTCGTTTAATCCACAGGATATGTTGATAACACCGGGAATTGTGGATGAAATCCGAACGTTTGATACAGTGGAAGCGTCGGCTTTGTGTATTGTGCGACTTTTAAACGGGAAAGAAACCAAAACCCGGGAAGACATTGTTGCCCTAAATGCCGGTCTGATTCTGTATTTAAGAGATAAGGCGCCCAGCATTCGGGAAGGTTATGAAATGGCCCTGGAACTTATTCACAACGGCGAAGCCTGGGAAAAACTGAAAACCTGGGTTAAATACCAGAACCGGGATCGGCTAAAGGGATTGTCGACCTTATATGATCTGGAAGAAAAGGCTATGAAGTAAGATGATTCTCTATGCGTTAAAATCAGCAGAAGGGTATCTAAAAATGGCTGAAAATAAGGAGTTTGCTCTGGTTGGTATCAACAAAGCCAGTGTCTATCCGGAATCCGAACTGGCAATGTTGAAAGTACTAAAGACTGAACTGCAGGAACAGCTTTCAAGCCTGCGTATTATTAAAATAACGCTGGCAGAGACGGATCATTTTGCTTAAACAAACATAAGTCTAACAGGATTCCCTTTACTAACTACCATGCAGGTGATATGATAATAATATTAAAATTTAATTGCAAGAACCTTTCTCGTTGAGAAAGGTTCTTTTGGCATGTGGATAAGATTCACCGACCGAGAAAAATTAGCGCTGACAAACTTATCCACAATTGTCGATAAAATCAACACAATTGTGGATAAGCATTGATCTTTCAACAGAAGAATTTAGATTAAGCAATCATTATCATATAGAAATAAGGGGAATAACATGCATAAATTTGAAAATTGTTTGGTAGTCGGCATCTCTTCCCGGGCCCTTTTTGATCTGGAAGAGGAAAATCAGATTTTTAATGAAGAAGGGGTGGAGGCTTATACCAACTATCAGATTGAACACGAGAATGATCTGTTAAAACCGGGAACCGGTTTTGCCTTAATCAAGGCCTTGCTGAAACTCAACGAAATCGGATCAGCGGAACGGAAAACCGAGATTATTGTGATGTCCCGAAATAATGCCGACAGCAGTCTGCGGATTTTTAACTCGATTAAGCACTATAATTTGGATATCACCCGGGCGGCTCTGGTCAGCGGAGCGCTGCTTTCACCCTATCTGGAGGCCTTTAACACCGATCTCTTTCTTTCTGCCAATGAGGAAGACGTTCAGGAAGCCATTAACGCCGGAGTGGCAGCGGGGATCATTTATACCCAGCATCTGGCCTATGATGAAGTAAAAGAAATAGACCAGATCCGGATCGCGTTTGATGGCGATGCGGTACTTTTCTCCGATGAATCAGAGCAGATTTATAAAAGCCAGGGCATCGAAGCCTTTCAGGCCAACGAAACGAAGAATGCCCGAAAGCCTTTACCGGAAGGGCCCTTTGCCAAGTTTCTGAAAACCCTGTCGGCAATCCAGAAAGAGTTTGATAAAAGTCAGGCGCCAATCCGCACAGCCCTGGTCACCGCCAGAAATGCACCGGCCCATGAGCGGGTCATCCGAACCCTGCGGGCCTGGGATGTCCGGATCGATGAAGCCTTTTTCCTGGGTGGGATGAGCAAGCAGGAGGTGCTAAAGGCCTTCGGCGCTCATATCTATTTTGACGACCAGGCCATCCATACCGATGCGACGGCCGAATTTGTACCCTCCGCCCGGGTACCGTATAAGAATAATGAAGAATAAGAGGGAACAAATGAAAGACTATCGACCCGATGATTTTGATTTTAATAAAACCCTTGGCGAAATTAGTGCAGGTATCAAGAAACCAAATATTTTAATCTGTGGCGCCACCGGTGCCGGAAAAAGTTCAGTGGTGAATTATGTTTTTGGAGCAGCGGTGGCCCGCATCGGTCATGGCATTCCGGTGACCCGGGGGATTACCAAATATCAGCGGGCCGATGCCGGGGTGGTGCTTTATGACACCGAAGGTTATGAAGTTGGTACCGAAAAAATATCCCAATACAAGGCCAATGTCGAAAGTTGGGTAAATGAACTCCGAGATGCCGCCATTAAACCAGATAAAAAAGACGACACCAGTCAGGATCTGACCAACCAGATCCATGAGGTCTGGTATTGCATTTCAGCCGGAAATAAACGGGTAACCGATATGGATATCGATGTGATCCAGATGCTGAAAGCAAAAAAGCTGCCGGTGGCGGTGGTACTGACCCAAATTGATAACCTCGATGCCGAAGAACTCCAGGCCATGGAAGCAGCCATCAGAAACCATTGCCAGGTGGAATTTTTCCGCACCAGTGTGGCTGATGATCCGGCGGTGACAGCAGCGTTGCAGGAATATCTGCAATGGGAGGAACTAATCAGGTGGGCTATTGATCATCTCGATGAGTCCTTGCGAGAAGGGTTTATCAGTGCCCTAAAGGGCAATCTCGTGGCTAAAAAAAGACTGATTAATCATAAGATTATTCCCCTGTATACCAGTGGCGCGGCGGGGGTAGCCTTAACGCCGATCCCTTTTTCGGATGCGGCGCTGCTGGTGCCAATTCAGATTAAGATGTCACTGCACATCATGAAAACTTATGGACTGGATCAGAAGCTGGGGAATCTGTCGTCGCTGGTCGGTTCGGTGGTGGTTTCGGAATCCGGCCGGTTATTGGCTCAAACTCTCAGTGCCAATCTCTTCAAACTGATTCCCGGGGTCGGAACGGCCATCGGCACTACCGTTAACACCGTGGTGGCTTCCAGCTTTACCGCCGCCATGGGTTATGCTATTTCGGAGATCTGTTTTCGCTGCGCCACCGCGGTGTTTGAAGAAGGCAAAGAAATTGAGTGGGCCGAGTATTTCAATGGCGAGAATATTGCTGCGTTAATGGCCGAATGGTTCAAGGTTTCCCGGCATGGATAAAAGCTGCGAAACTAATGTGCTGATATTAGGGAAAACCGGGGTGGGTAAAACATCCCTGTGTAATTATATTTTTGGCACCGAAGTAATGAAAACCGGAGCCGGCCGGCCGGTAACGGGGATGGGAATCTTTGCCGAAACGATCCCCCTAAGCCCTCAGCTGATCCTCCATCTTTACGACTCCTGGGGACTGGAAGCAGATAAATCAGAAAGCTGGAAAGCTCTGATTCAGGAGGTACTGGATCAACATGATGTTCGGGAAATAAAAGACTGGTTCCACACCATTATTTATTGCCTGTCCGCCAAATCAGCCCGGGTGGAAGACTTTGATCTGGAAATGATTACGGCTCTGGGGAAGGCTGGCAATCCGGTACTGGTGGTGCTGACTCATTGTGATGTGATGAATGTGGAAACCGCTATTGCGGCGATGCGAACAGAGATCACAACAAAAACTGGGGTGCGGAATCAGGATATTGTCGAGGTATCCAACCACGCCAAAACGCTGCTCAGCGGCAAGACCACCCAAGCCTTTGGCAAAGATAAAATTATTCATCGGATCAAGGTTAATCTGCTCGATTCCATTTCTGGTAAAATGCCGCAAATATTGGCAGCGATCGGCCAGACAAAAATAAACAATTGGTTTAAAGATTGTCAGGAAGTAGTTCAAAAGCAGGTCAGTTTTTTAAACCCGACCTCGGGGAAAAAGGAAGCCCGTCGCAATGAATATTTTGATATCTACGCCCAGGAGCTTTTTGATGAGATTGGTCGGGAATCGGATGCGCTTTTTAATGAAGCTTATGAATACTATGCGGCTTTCAGCAGCCAGTTTGCAGGTAATGCTCTGGTGGAAGTAACCGATCAACAGCGAATCCCCCAGATTACTCATTTTCAGATTAAAAAAAGTGACAAAATTGGTACCTCAATTGCCGGAGCGGTTTTATTAGCGATACCAGTGATGGGACTGCTGGGCAAATTTGCCATCCAGGAAAAAACCCGGGCTTATTATCGCGAAGGACTGCGACATAACAAGGTCCTTCTCGAAGACCATCTGCAAGTCTGTGTTACGATTTTGTCACAGGAATTAAGAAAAATTAATTCAGGATTAGAGCTTGAAGAATAAATGGTTTGTTTTGGGGTATATAATTAGGCAACTGTAAATTCAAACATAAGAAGGAGAGACCGAGATGGAACTGGTAGATAAGATTGGCGTGATATATTGGAGTTATAAAGAAAGCACTGAGATTATGGCCGAAAAAATTTCAAATGGTATTGATGAAGCCGGCGCTAAAGCAATTTTAGTCAACGTGGTTGACTTTGATGTTAACAGTATAGACAGCTATTATAAAATTGCCCTGGGTTGTCCGGCGATGGAAGGGGAAGCCCTGGAAAAAAGTGAGTTTGAACCGTTTTTTCAGGCGATTTCAGAACATTTAAAAGATAAAAAGGTGGCTCTTTTCGGTTCCCATGGCTGGGGCGATAGCCAGTGGATGAGGGAGTGGGAGAACCAGGTAAAAGATCTGGGGGCGATTCTTTTCGATCAAGGCCTGACGATCTTAGGGGAACCTGATAAAGAGGGGCGTCACCGCTGTGTGGAGTTTGGCAAGGCCTTTGCCGAGTTTTAAAATTTACAGCATGATTTGTAGCACTGAATCAAATTAAGAAAAAACCTGGAAGATTCTTCCAGGTTTTTTTGTCACAACATTTGGTGTTATTTGCATTTTATCAAACCCGGGCCGATATTTGAGCAAGGGGGATGCTCCAATATTGGTCCGGGTGATTTATAATGTTTTTAAAAGGTGAAAAATTAAAGTCGATTGTTAGTTCATGCGACTAACAAAATCAGAGTAAGCTTCAATGCCGTGTTCGTGAACGTCAAGACCTTCAATTTCAACAACTTTTTCAACTCGTAGACCAACTGTTTTCTTGAGGCCATAGAAAAGCAAGAAAGAAGTACCTAAGGTCCAGGCCGCAACTGCAACGACACCAATAGCCTGTACGGTTAACAAATCAATACCGCCGCCGTATAATAAACCAAGAATCGCATCTTCAGTGCCTGGCAGGTAGTTGGCAAATAAACCAACCAGTAAGGTACCAGCAACACCATTCATACAGTGAACGCCAATGGCTCCAACCGGATCATCTATTTTCAGCTTTTGATCGATGAAAGGGATACCAAAGGTGATGATCAAACCAGCGATAATACCGATGACGATGGCGCCCCAGATGGTAACAACCAGACATCCCGCCGTGATGGCAACCAGTCCGCCCAGGACACCATTAAGGGTCATTGAAATATCAGGCTTTTTATAACGGGCCCAGGTCAGGAACATAACGGTTAATCCACCAGCAGCAGCAGCCAGGTTGGTGGTCATGGCAATATGACCAATATCCAAATTGACAGCCAGAGTGCTGCCACAGTTAAATCCAAACCAGGCAAACCAGAGAATGAAGACACCAAGGGCACCCAAGGTTAAACTATGTCCTGGAATTGCGTTAGCTTTGCCATCTTTGTTATATTTACCAAGACGCGGGCCAACGATGATAGCGCCCATTAAAGCGGTCCAGCCACCAACTGAGTGAACAACAGTTGAACCGGCAAAGTCAACAAATCCCATGGTGCCGAGGAATCCGCCGCCCCATGCCCAGTGTCCGACAACCGGATAAATAATCAGGCTGACAAACGCAGAGATTACACAGTAAACCGAGAATTTAGTCCGGCCGGCAACAGCCCCGGAAACAATGGTAGCAGCGGTGGCACAAAAGACCGTCTGGAAAAAGATAAATAATTCTGGTGTGACTGCCTCAAAAGCCGAAACGTTGGTCAGGTTTTCGGGATTGAAGAATCCACCCATACCGATGAAACCGCCCACATCTGGACCAAACATAAAAGCAAAACCAAAACAGAAAAATAATATTGAGCCAATCATGAAATCGACAAAGTTTTTCATGATGATGTTTCCGGCATTTTTAGCCCGGGTAAAACCGGTTTCTACCATGGCGAATCCAGCCTGCATAAAGAAGACCAAGACGGCTGCCAAAAATACCCAGACAATATCGATATATTGTTGTAGTGCTAATAATTCCATAATAATAACCTCTCTCGTTAAATTGAATCAGACAAATTAAGTCATATAAATAGAAACTAAGTAATCAATGCGGGTATAAAAAAAGAAGACAGCTTTAATATTCTATTAAAACCTATCTTCTTTGATAGTTTTGATTACTTTTGCTATTCATATTATATTGCATCCACGCCATGATCACCGGTACGAATACGAATGACATCAGCGACATCGTACACGAAAATTTTGCCGCCGCCAATTTCGTCATCAGCGGCCAAGCGGTCTTTGATGATTTTAATAATAATTCCGGCCGTTTCGGCATCGGTGACGGTTTCTACCTTGATTTTAGGAAGAAAATTAACCGTGTAGGCCGTACCGCGATAGGATTTCTGATAACCCTTCTGGTTTCCGTATCCCATAATATTGGTAATCATCATACCCTGAACATCACAGGTGTTGAGGATTTCTTTCAGGTCTTCCAGTCTTTCAGGTTTAATGACTATTTCAAGCTTTTTCATATGAACCTCCTTATAGTTTTACATGAAATGTGATAATTGGGGGAAGGGGATAAACCCCGACCCCGGTTATTTTTGTTATCGTGTCGTAAGCGACTTTGACGAGAAAGTTCCCTTTCGCTGGCAAAGTCATTTGCTGACCAATCAGACGAACGCAGTGAAACGGGCGAGTTCTGATTAGTTGATCTTCTAACTATACGTAGAATAAGATATCTTCGTAGATTGGGAATGGCCAGTATTTCTCAGCAGTGATTTCTTCTAGTGAATCAGCAGCGGTTCGCAGTGCGCCCATGGCTGGGATAACTTTTTCACAGAAATAATTAGCTTCAGCCTGTTCGCCTTCACACGCTTCTGCGGCAGCCAGGGTTGTTTCCAGCGTGTCAATGGCGGTAATGAATGTTCCGAAAAGGGTAGATAATTTTTCAGCTAAAGCTGTTTCAGCACTCACATCAATTGAGCCAATTGCTTTTTTAGTGCTCAGAGTATCAACCACTTCTTTTGTATAGGTCACAACAGCAGGGGAGATTTCCCGTTTTGCCAGGCTAAGCATGGTCAAAGCTTCAATATTGATGGTTTTGATGTACTCTTCCAGAAGAATAGTCTGGCGGGAATCCATTTCGGCAGGAGTGAAAATATGATGCCGACCAAATAAAGCTACATTCTTTTCGGAAGTAAATTCAGCTAATGCTTCTGGGGTTGTTTTTAAGTTGGGCAGACCCCGTCGTTCAGCTTCGACAACCCATTCGTCAGAATAGTTATTGCCATTGAAAACGATTTTTTTGTTGTTTTTAACAGACTCTTGTAGTAATGCATCCAGTGCCGATTCGAAGTCATCGGCTTTTTCCAGGATATCGGCATAGTCAGCTAAAACATCAGCAACAATAGTATTTAAGGTAATATTTGGACCAGCAATCGATTGGTTTGAGCCAAGCATTCTAAATTCAAATTTGTTGCCTGTAAAGGCAAAAGGAGAGGTTCGGTTACGATCAGTTGTGTCTTTAATGAAGTTTGGTAAGCTCTTTACGCCAAGTTGCATTACCAGGTCTTTTGCTTCAGTGACAGGTTCGCCAGTTTCAATTGATTTTAACACAGCAGTTAATTGTTCACCCAGGAAAACTGAAACGATGGCTGGAGGTGCTTCATTGGCACCTAAACGATGATCATTTCCGGCAGTTGCGACAGAAATACGCAACATTTCGCTATATTTATAGACCGCTTCAATAGTGGCACAAAGGAATAGCAAGAATTGTTTGTTTTCAGCCGGGTTATCGCCGGGAGTTAATAAGTTTTCGCCTGTATCGGTGGACATTGAAAAATTGTTATGTTTTCCAGAACCATTAACGCCATCAAATGGTTTTTCATGTAATAAGCAAGCCAGATCATGACGGTAGGCAACCCGTTGCATGAATTCCATTATCAATTGGTTGTTATCGGTAGCAACATTGGTATTGGTAAAAATTGGCGCCATCTCGTGTTGGGCTGGCGCAACTTCATTATGACGCGTTTTAGAAGCAATGCCAAGGCTCCAAAGTTCGCGATCCAGTTCAGCCATATAGTTGGCAACACGACCACGAATTCGACCAAAATAATGTGTTTCCATTTCTTGACCTTTTGGTGGTTTGGCGCCAAAAAGGGTGCGACCGGTAAGAATCAAGTCCTTACGTTTTTTAAACATATCCCGTTCAACCAGGAAGTATTCCTGTTCGGCACCAATGGTCGTGGTCACTTTTTTGACATCTTTACCGAAAAGTTTCAAGATCCGTTTAGCATTATCATTAAGTGCTTCCATGGATCGTAACAGTGGTGTTTTCTTATCCAGCACTTCACCAGAGTAGGAACAGAAAATGGTGGGAATATATAAGGTTGTTCCTTTAATAAAGGCATAGGAAGTTGGATCCCAGGCGGTATAACCACGAGCTTCAAAGGTTGCCCGAAGTCCGCCGGAAGGGAAGGATGAGGCGTCTGGTTCGCCTTTAATCAATTCTTTACCAGAGAATTCCATAATAACCTTACCGTCTTCAGTGGGGTTAATAAAAGCATCATGCTTTTCAGCTGTGATACCCGTCATTGGCTGGAACCAGTGCGTATAATGAGTCGCACCCAATTCTAAAGCCCAATCTTTCATGGCATTCGCCACAACTTCAGCAACGTTCTCTTCCAGAGGTAAATCCTCTTTCATTGTTTTTAACAGCGAAGCATAAATATGCTTTGGTAAGCGCTTGCGCATCACACCGGAGTTAAAAACTTTTGATCCAAAAAGTTCGGATACATTTTCATTAATTGGCACGTGTGTTTCCTCCTAAAATATAATTTGTATAATTATAACATACATGGCACCATTGTCAGATACGTTACAATAAAAGCTAAGTAAAATCAAATTGAAGGTCAGACTAACTACCTTCCTTCTGACTAGGTATTAGTTTTCAGATCAGTATTATATCTGAAAAGATTGATAACTGCTTGTCGGAACCGGGAAAGGTTGGCGGAAAGTGGCTAAAAAAAAAGCGCCTCGGAAAGTTATCATTACACTTTCAAAGCACCATTGCTATCGTCACTCTCGTGGCTGTTATCACTATTTAAATTTAAGCTTATTATAGACGATGAAAAGTCTCTTGTAAAGTAAAATTTATAACAAATTTGATGTAATGGTTATCAAATTCTTAAGTGTGACCGGAATGATTTACAAAAACCCAAGCCTGCTATATAATGTGAAGGAAAAAACAGGATATGAGTGATGAAAAATAAGTTTGCTGATTAATTTTTAGGATTAATAACGAAAGGAAAACCAAAATGAGTATTAAATTTGAAATGGATGAAGAAAAACATATCAAGGTGCTGGATGCTTTACTAGGCGATGCAGATTTGATGATGGCTTTAAATGCCGCCGAGGACTTTGAAGCCGGCTATCGGCTGGTGGCTGAAAGAGTACCGGGATTAACCCTTGAGGAATTTGCCGGCTCGATGGAGATGATGAGACAAATCGTCATGGCCCAAATGGAAAAAGGCCCGGTGCAATAAGCAAAAACCTGTACAGATGCTGAGTAAGAACCCTTTTTACGGAATCGTTTAAAGGGTTTTTAGCGGTAAATTTAAATTGAAAACCTTGTCAGAAGAAATAAGATAAAAATAAATTGAAACATCAGCGGAAATATGTTTTAATGAGAGAACTAGCACAACAAGTACATTGTATACAAAAATAGAATAAGAACAGTTATCAAAAGAACAAAGGCGTTCGATTCTCCTGAAATTTTTTATTCCAGAGGGGCTCATTTAGCATGTTCTTTTTTTGTTTTATGGATGACAAAGTCTTAAAACAGTGTGGAATTATGAGACAAACGGGTACAAAAGAAAAAAACCCAAAGGCTGATGTTGGTCGAACTATTAATTAATAGTGATTTCAGGATTAACTTAAAGAAGCAGTACAAATCAATTAATGATGATGAGATAGCAATAAATGAGCGCTGTTTCGGATTAAAATATGTGGAGGTTTAGAATGAGCTTAGCGAAGAATATAATTGAAGCGATGAAATTTATTGAAGCGAATGATGTAAAATTTATTCGCCTTCAGTTTTGCGATCTCTTTGGACAAAATCGGAACATTGCCATTACAGCAATGCAAATGGAACGTGCTCTGGCCAGTGGGATTCCCTTTGATGCCTCGTTAGTGGTGGGATTTCCAGAATCCCGGGATACTGATCTGGTCTTGTTTCCCGATATCAGTACCATTCAGCTCTTACCCTGGCGGCCCCAGCAAGGGAAGGTCGCCAGAATTATCTGTGATATCCGATATCCCAATGGCGATATTTTTGAAGCAGACAGTCGCTATATCTTAAAGGAAACCATTAACCGGGCAAAGGCTCTGGGGTATGAATTTAATACCAGCGCAGAATGCGAGTTTTATCTTTTTAAACAGGATGAGAACGGCGACCCCACCACCATTCCCACCGATCAGGCCGGCTATTTTGATTTGGCACCCTATGACCGGGGCGAAAACACCCGCCGGGAAATATGTCTGACCCTGGAAGACATGGGTTTTGAAATTGAAAGCTCACGGCACGAAGCCGGTCGGGGCCAGCATGAAATTGATTTTAAATACGACGATGCCCTGGCTGCGGCAGATAAGATCATGACTTTTAAAACCGTAGTTAAAACCGTGGCCCAGCGAAATGGGGTGCATGCCTCATTTTTGCCAAAACCGCTGATGGAAGAACCGGGCAGTGGGATGCATATTCATGTGTCGCTGCTTAAAGACGGACAGGATATTTTTGAAAACAGGGACGGCGTTCTGGGCGAAGAAGCCCAACAATTTATGGCCGGCGTACTGGCCCATGTAAAAGGCATGACGGCCATTGCCAATCCGCTGGTTAACAGCTATAAGCGTTTAACCGGCGGCAAGGAAGCCCCCCGACATATTGGCTGGGGTTTTGGCAACCGCTCACCGTTGATCCGGATTCCGATGGAGTCCGATGAGTATTATCGCTTTGAACTGCGCGGTCCAGATCCCACCTGTAATCCCTACCTGACCTTTGCCATTATCCTGGCGGCCGGTCTTGAAGGCATCGAAAAGAAGCTGCGGTTAATGGATGAATTAAAACTGGATGAAGATGAAATAACCAAAGATCCGATGGCCATCAAAAGCATCGCGGAGCTGCCAATTACCTTAATGGACGCCCTGACTGAAATGGACGCCGACCCGTTAATTAAAATAGTGCTGGGAGAAGACCTGGCCGAAAAATACATAGAGCTGAAAACCGCCGAATGGATGGACTATATCAAAACGGTGCATCCCTGGGAAATTGATCGCTACCTCTTAACTTATTAAACCGGAAAAACTTAAAAAGGCAGGAGGTGAAGGGGATGAGCAGCGTATTATTGGTATGTAAACAAGATGACGTCATCCGCGGGTTGGCTGATATTTTGCGCCCCATGAATTTTCAATTAATCGATTCGGCCAACTCGGCCGCCGAAGGCCGGCGGAGACTTCAGGAAATTGAATATGACCTGGTGATCGTGAACACCCCTTTAGGAGATGAATTCGGTGTCGATTTTGCCGTTGATATATTGGAAACATTCATGGTTGGGGTGATCCTGATTGTCAAAAGCGAACTGGTCGACCACGTCGAAGAAAAACTGACCGACACAGCGGCTTTCGTGGTCCCGAAACCCCTGAACCGGCAGCTATTGGTTCAAAATGTCCGCTTTGTCTGTCAGTCCCGGGAAAAAATTCAAAAGCTGCAAAGCCAGAACCAGGCCTTGAAAGCAAAGATTGACGACCTCGGGGTGGTCTATCGGGGAAAACTGTTCCTGATGGGCCATCTGGATATGACCGAAGATCAGGCTCATCGCTACATTCAAAAGAAGGCCATGGATATGCGGACATCGCCCCGCAAGGTGGCAGAACAGATTATTAAGACCTATGAAAAAAAGTAAAATTGTGAATGCGCTAAATTAATAAATCTTAAGTTGTGTAAAAACAATTGAAAATTTCATAGTAGGTATGATATACTCATGAAAAAAAATGAGTTGCTATTCAGATCAGTGGGTTCTGGGAATCCTGTTTGGAGGAACTTCAGTGACAAAAGGACAAATTGAAGCGAAAATAAGCGAAGCAATTAGTAAGTTTGAAATTGAGCAAATGGGAAGAGGACCGGAAAAAATCAGAACCATTATTTTTCAGGATTTGATTATTGTCAGGTTGACCGGATTTTTAAGCATCTCAGAAAAAAGTCTGGCCCAAAATAAAGAGGGTATTGAACTGATAAAAAAAGTAAGAACGGCCTTATTTGAAAATGCCCAGGAATCATTAATCGAAGCGATTAAAGCGGTGATTGATGTGGAAATTGTCAGTACCTATTCTGATGTCAGCACTAAAACCGGTGAAAAAATAATCGCCATTGTGATTGATCGTGATATTGAAGAAGATTTAAAAAAATAGAGTTGGAAGATCGATTGAAGGGTTAGAAACCAGTCAAAAAATAAGCCAACAGCAAGAACTTTTTAAAGTTTTTGCTGTTGGCTTTTTTTGTTTAAAAACGGGAGGTAAAGAGATGAATAGAAAAATAATAAGGCGATTAGATTCGCCATCAACCATTGGGATTATTGGTGGCGGACAACTGGGGCGCATGCTGGCGCTGGAAGCAAAGCGACTGGGCTTAAATGTTATTGTCCTGGATCCCAAACCAAATTGCCCGGCTGGTCAAATTGCCGATTTTCAAATGGTTGCCGAATTTGATGATTTAACGTCATTGAAGGTGTTGGCCTTAAAAGCAGAGGTGTTAACCTATGAGTTTGAGCATCTTGATGTGGCCACATTAAATATTCTTGAAGAAGAGGGTGCCATCATCTATCCTTCAGCAAAAACACTGGGGATGATTCAGAACAAATACCACCAAAAATCAAGCCTAAGAAGTATCGGCATTGCTGTGCCGGATTTTTATCGGATTGAAAATTTAGCGGAGCTGGTTTTTATATTTGACAGACTCGATCAAAAGATGGTTTTAAAAACGTGTACCGGTGGTTATGATGGCAAAGGCAGTCGGGTGATCACAGATCGTTGCGAACTTGAAGAAAGCTTTGCAAAGTTTAGCGCCTATGGCGTGATGGCAGAGAAGCTGATCAATTACGAAAAGGAAGTATCAATCATTTTTGCCATGAATCACGATGGCATCGAATTTTATCCGGTAGCCGAGAATATCCACCACCAGGGAATCCTGATCAATTCCTTTGTCCCGGCCAATATTTCGCTTGAAATGGAGAACCGCATCAAGACAATTGCCGGGAAGATTGCGGAAAAAATAAACGACTATGGGGTTTTTTGCATTGAATTTTTTATTGATGACAGTGCTAATATTTTAGTTAATGAAATTGCCCCCCGACCACATAATTCTGGCCATTATTCAATTGAAGGCTGTGTCACTTCCCAATTTGAACAGCTGGCCCGGATAATTACCGGGATGCCATTAGGATCTACCGAACTTAGATTACCCTGTGCGATGTTTAACATTCTCGGCAGCGAAGCGATAACTGGCAAATACCAGATCAGCGGTCTCGATTCAATGATGACGCTGACTGATTGCCATCTGCATTTATATGGGAAGCCGGAATCCGGAGAATCCAAAAAAATTGGGCATATAACGGCATTGGGGGATTCTGTTGCAGCGGCAAATAGTAAAGCGGAAAAGGCCTTGAGCCTGATAAAAATAAATCGACTGAGGAGTGCTTGAGATGAGAAAAATTCCAAGTAGCATGGCGACCCAACATCCCGATAATGCCAATCGGTACATAACCATTCAACAGGAACCGGAAGAGGCGATTCAGGGCTTGACGGAGCAGGATCAGGGCGGATTGGGGATTGAAGAAATAATGATCGATTTTGAAGGGAAATTGACCCCCTATCATCAAACCTCCCAAATAGCCTTGGGTTTAATTGGTCAAGGGATCATCCCCGGTGAAGCAGTGGCCTTAACACCGAGAATTCCCAATGCCAAGAAAGAGCCGGTTTTCCGGCAGTTGATGAGCATCATGTCCCTGGTGGAGACCAACGTCCTCTCTTATCAGCAAACAGGGGTACAGGCGATCACCGAAACCGTTGTGCCAATGGTCGAAACCGGGATTGAATTGATCCATTTGCAGGAGCGCATCAATTCGGTCATCGAATTGGGCAATAAAAACTATGACATTCAATTCCCCCTCAATAGCATTAAAATAATACCGCTGATTGAAAGTGTCCCGGCTCTGGTCGATGTGGATGGGATATTGGAGGAGTATTATCAAAATTCGATGAATAATGGACATTCAATTGAGCGGTTAAGAATCATGTTTGCCAGATCGGATTCGGCCATGTCTTATGGCATGATCGCATCGGTGCTGTCGGTTTTGATTGCCATTGACAAAGCCTTGAAATGGGGAGAATTAAACAAGGTTGAGCTGGCCCCGATTCTGGGATGTGGGGCTCTGCCTTTCAGGGGCCATTTCACGGCCGAAAACCTGGACCGTATTTATGAAACCTATGCCGGGGTCAAAACTTTTACCATCCAATCAGCCCTCAGGTATGATCATGGGCCGGAAAAAACAAAAGCGGTGGTTAATAGCCTCAAGAATAACTCCGAAAAACCCGGGCGGCGAAATTTTGCCCCGGATGATCTGGCCTTGATGAAAGAATGCATCGGGATTTTCACTAAATACTATATGGATACCTTTGTCAAAACGATTGATATTGTGGGTCTTTTATCGAAGTATATGCCTAAAAATCGGGATCGGCTGGCCAGTACCAAAACCGGCCTGGAATACATCAGAGAAATCGCCAATATGCAGGAAATAGTGGATCTGGTTGAGGACCCGGAGTTGAAAAAAGAACTGCTGGAGATTAATACCAACGTGAAATGTTCAGTACCGCGAGCGATTTCCTTTACAGCCGCGCTGTATACCCTGGGTCTGCCGCCAGAGTTTATCGGGGTCGGCAGAGGTTTGCAGGAAGTGCAGCGAAAATTCGGTGAGGAGGCCATCACAAAGCTGATTGATTGTTACCCTCAATTGCGGGCCGATCTCTCCTTTGCCTCCCAATATGTAAATGTTAAGATTGCCAAGGGAATTATTGATGAAGAAGCCCGGGTCGCCTACCAGGAGGATTACAATCTGGCCTGTGAGATCCTGGAGATTAACTGCGGAGGCAATGATAAGAGCGAAAATGCCCGCTATCATATGCTGCTTAAATCGATCCGGCCGATTATCTTGCACCTGATTGAAAAAGAGGATCCCGGCAAGGATCAGGAGGAAGAAAAAATTCTCAATGATTGGATCATAAAAATGGCAACAATCAGAGGGAGCCTGGGCTGAAGCCAAAAGATAACGGGCGTACATTGTTATAATAAACGGAATAAGCGTTAAGGAAAGAAGGAAAGATGATAGAAAAAAAGAAGCACTCTGCAGCGCCAATGGTTGGTATTATTATGGGCAGCAAATCAGACTTGAGGGTAATGAGTGAGACGGTCCTGATCATGGAAAAATGTCAGATTCCCTATGAAATAAAGGTCGTTTCAGCCCACCGAACTCCGGATCGGATGGTCGAATATGCAAAAAATGCCGAGCAAAGAAGCATCGAGGTTATTATTGCCGGGGCCGGCGGTTCGGCGCATTTGCCAGGAATGGTTTCAGCATTAACGGTATTGCCGGTTATCGGGGTGCCGGTAAAACTTGCGGAGTTGGATGGGTTGGACTCGCTGCTGTCGATTGTGCAAATGCCTAAAGGGGTGCCCGTGGCAACGGTGGGCATCAATAACGCCAGAAACGCGGGAATTCTGGCCGCCCGGATCCTGGCAATAAAATACCCGGAAATAAGAACCAAACTGGAAAGTTATGTGATCAGTGAAAAGGAAAAAGTTGGTTATGATCTGGAGGATGAGGTCAAAGAAATTCTTAACCCAGCAGATAAAAACGAACACAATCAACCAAGTTAGTGCCTGGTGAAGTTAAGCTGATAGAGCAGCCCAGGTTAATGAATAATTAATACCGATTAAGACAAATAACGGTTCCTGCAACTATGAAAACAATATCATCGAATTTTTAGAAAAAAGATGGATCAATTCTGGTGACTTTATGTTATAATGCTATGGGTAAAAATGATCCAAAAGAGTAAAAAATAAAAGAGAATTTAGGTCATAGTATAGATAAGAAATGCAGTTGTTCTGATTGTATTTTCTCGTCTGAGGTTGATGGAAGGAATGAGAATAGATGTCGATTTCTGTATTAGTTGGCGCCCAGTGGGGCGATGAAGGCAAAGGCAAAATGGTGGATTATTTCGCCAAACAGTCTGATTTAATTGTTCGGTTTGAAGAAATGCAACAGATCATCGAAGCAAAGTTAAGCCTGGAAGGACTCAAAATATCGGCAAAAGCTCATATCCTCATGCCTTATCATCAAAAACTGGATGAACTGATGGAAGCCAGTGGCGGCATTGGGACCACCAAGCGGGGCATCGGCCAAGCCTATGCCTATAAAGCAATGCGAAAAAGTTTGCGCTTTGAAGATCTTTTGAATCTTGACAATGCCAAAAAGAAGCTGGAAACCATTGTGCCGGTCGTAAACGACCAAATGGCTTCCTATAAGATAGAACCCTACACCGTGGCAGCCCTGTTTGCCAAATGTCAGGCCTGGGCCGAAACCTTTGGTCATATGATTGTCAATCCGGTTGGCTATTTACATGATATGATTGACGCTGACAAAAACATTCTTTTCGAGGGCCAATTGGGAGCGATGAAAGATATTGATCTGGGGATTTTTCCCTATGTTACCTCATCCAACCCGATCGCTGCTTATGCCGCGGTCAGTGGCGGTTTTCCGGCCAAGAAAATCAACAAGGTCATTGGCGTGGCGAAAGCCTTTTCCAGTGCTGTTGGCGCCGGTCCCTTTCCGACTGAAGAATTTGGCGGAACCATTGATATCCTGCGGGGTACCGGAGAAAAACCGGACGATGAGTTTGGTGCCAGAACCGGCCGCTCCCGTCGGTTGGGCTGGATCGACATTCCGGTCCTTAAATACACCCATGCCATCAACGGGTTTGATGAATTGGCCTTATGCAAAATTGATAAACTGGATGATCTGCCGGAGATTAAAATCTGTGTGGATTATAAATTAGATGGCCAGTTAATTAAAGATTTTCCCAATACCGAAGATCTGGAACGGGTCGAACCGGTTTATATTACGCTCCCCGGTTGGATGAGCGATACCACTGGTATCCGACGACTGGAAGATTTACCAGAGAATGCAAAAAAATACATTAAAACAATTGAAGACTTGGTTGGAACGACCATTGCCTATGTAGGTGTTGGCCCGAACCGAGAG
>PGZR01000194.1 GCA_002841405.1 Firmicutes bacterium HGW-Firmicutes-4
CTATCATCACCCAATTTATTGTAATAAACCCGGCTTTATGGTATTATTGGCAAATATGAAAAACAGGAGGAAATTAATGGAGACCACGGAAAAAAAGACAAATTTTATCACCAATGCAATCGATCAGGACATTGCCAACAAAGTCTACACCAACGATCGCGTGCATACCCGCTTCCCCCCCGAACCAAACGGATATTTACATATAGGTCATGCAAAAGCCTCTCTTCTCAACTACCGCATCGCGCAACAGTATCATGGAAAATTCAATCTCCGCTTTGACGATACCAACCCCATCAAAGAAGACATGGAATATGTGGATTCCATCAAGGAAGATCTCAGCTGGCTGGGGATCAAATGGGATGAGCGACTCTTTTTTGCATCCAGTTATTTTGATAAAATGGCCGAGTACGCCGTTGAGCTGATCAGCAAAGGCCTGGCCTTCGTGGATGAACTCTCAGCCGAGGAAATGCGCCAGTATCGTGGCACCTTGACCGAACCCGGTAAGGAGAGTCCTTACCGTAACCGACCCATTACCGAAAACCTGAATCTGTTTTCCCAGATGAAGGCCGGAAAACTGCCGGAAGGTTCTTATATCCTGCGGGCCAAAATCGATATGGGCAGCCCCAACATGAATATGCGGGACCCGGCCATCTATCGGATTCTCCACACCAAACACCATTCCACCACCGAAGACTGGTATATTTATCCGATGTATGATTACGCCCATCCGATCGAGGATGCCATCGAAGGGATTACCCATTCCCTGTGTACCCTGGAATTTGAAGACCATCGCCCCTTCTATGACTGGGTGCTCGCTAACATCGATGATTTTAAGAACGAGCCGCCCCGACAAATCGAATTCGCCAAGCTCAACTTGACCAAAACCATTGTCGGCAAACGCTTCTTAAAACAACTGGTAGATGAAAAAATTGTCGATGGCTGGGACGATCCCCGATTAGCTACCATCTCTGGTTTGCGCCGGCGCGGTTTTACGCCCGAATCCATTCAGGCCTTCTGCGAAGCCATCGGCGTTGCCAAAACCAACAGCACTGTGGATATCGCGATGCTGGAACATTTTATCCGGGACGACCTGAAGCTTAAAGCACCCCGTTTAATGGCGGTGGTCGATCCCCTGAAGGTGACCATCACGAACTACCCGGAAAACCAAACCGAATGGGTTGAACTACCACTTAACCAGGAAAATGATGAAATGGGTAGCTATACTACTCCATTCAGTCGTGAAATTCTGATTGATCGCAGTGATTTTATGGAAATACCTCCCAAAAAATATTTCCGGCTATTCCCCGGAAATGAGGTCCGCCTGCGTGGTGCCTACTTCATCACCTGTCAGGAAGTGATTAAAGATGCCAACGGCCAGGTGATTGAGTTAAAATGCACCTATGATCCAGCCACCAAATCCGGGGCCGGCTGCGAGCGGAAGGTCAAAGGGACGATCCACTGGGTGGACGCCAGCCATGCCAGTGAAGTGGAAATCCACCTTTACGACTATCTGGTCGAAGATGATGCCGGCCTCAACAAGGACAATTTTCTGGATCGGATTAATCAGAAATCGTTGGAAATTATCAAAGCTTATATTGAACCGGAACTGCTGAAGGCGAGCCCCTATGAAAAATTCCAGTTTATCCGCAATGGATTTTTCTCAGTCGATCCCAAATATTCGACGCCGAACGCCCCGGTTTTTAACCAGATTGTCTCACTGAAAAGTTCCTGGAAACCGACAAATTAACTAATAAATACTGCAGACAGCATGCTGCTTTTAAGATGAGGGGAGAAGTTATGAAAATTTGGTCTGATAAAGAAAAAATGTCCCGGGATGAAATCCGGAAACTCCAGTTTAAGCGTTTAAAGAAAACCCTGCATCACGTTTATGAAAATGTGCCATATTATCATGAAAAGTTCAAAACTGCCGGGGTTAAGCCTGTGGATATCCGATCTCTCGAAGATCTGCGGCTGCTGCCGCTGACCACCAAGGAAGATCTTCGAAAGAACTATCCATTCAGCCTCTTTGCCGTACCCAAAAATAAAATTGTCCGTTATCACGCCTCTTCTGGCACCACCGGTAAACCAACCGTGGTCGGTTACACCAAAAACGATATGAAGGTCTGGCGTGAAGTAATCGCCCGGATCGTGACCATGGGTGGCGTCACCAATGAAGATACCGCCCAGATTACCTTCGGCTTCGGTCTCTTTACCGGGGCCTTTGGCTTACAGCAGGGGCTGGAAAAGGTCGGTGCCGGGGTGATCCCGATGTCGGCCGGAAATACCCAGAAACAGATTATGATCATGCAGGATTTTCAATCCACCGTCCTGATCGGTACCCCCTCCTATGCCCTGCATCTGGCTGAAGCCGCTCAGGAAATGGGGATTGATCCTAAAGAAGAGTTGTTTCTGAAATATGGCCTCTTCGGCGGCGAAGGTTCCACCGAAGAAATGCGGGCCAAACTCAACGAAGCCTGGGGCATTGTCGCCACTGAGAACTACGGCATGAGCGAACTGATCGGCCCCGGC
>PGZR01000051.1 GCA_002841405.1 Firmicutes bacterium HGW-Firmicutes-4
CTTCTGGTTGTGCAACCTTTACAACAGATACTTTTGTTTTACTCATGATAATCTCCTTTTGGTATAGTCACCATATATTTGTCCATAAGCATGGACGTATAGTTATATACCCGCAATAATCATGCCAAAACAAGATATCCCTAAAAAACCCAAAATCGAGATTTTTGAGGTATTATTAAGTGTGTCATGTGTCAAATTGAAACATGATGGTGTATCATTATAACACGTGACACACGATTTAAGCCTTAATCTAAAAAACATTGGCAAGCTGAGTTTCAAATTAGTGGTATTCGATGAGAATGTTTTTTGTTATAATCTTATGAGATGAGGTATTATATAGTAAGAATAAAAAAACTACAGATGCGAAAGTTTAGCATTTGGTTCATAATACTTTAGTAGTTTGTTTAAAATAAAGAAAGTGAGGATAATATGAGTAAAGTTTTATTATTAAACGGTAGTCATAAATCTGGTAAGAGTTATACCATGATCATTGCCGAGCAATTTGCATCAGGGCTGATTGAATATAATCCAGAAACGGTAATCGAGACCGTTGATTTAATTCAGCAGAATATTAACGCATGTACAGGGTGCCATGCCTGCTGGACCACCACACCGGGGGAATGTATTTTCCAGGATGACATGACAGAACTCTTCCATCAATATGAAGATGCTGACATTGTTATCTGGGCTACGCCACTCTATCATTATGGGATCTCAAGCGCCATGAAAAAATTCATGGAACGAACCCAACCGGCGTTGCTGCCATTTATTGACAATGAAGGTGGGGGGACCTACGGACATCCGTTCCGGAATCCTGAAAAAATGCTGACAAAAAAGCATGTACTGATCAGTACCTGTGGCTTTCCGTCAACAAAAAACAATTATGAAGGGGTGGAAGAACAGTTTAATAATCTCTTCGGAAAAGATAAGTGGGAAAAGATCATCTGTGTCGAAGGCGAGCTGCTAGGTATTCATCAGTTGGATAACCTGACCGGCCCATATCTGGATTTGGTTAAAATTGCTGGCCAGGAATATGGTGAAAACCTGAGTATTTCCCCAAAAATTCGGGAAGGGCTGTCAAAACCATTTGTTGAAACACCAACCTATCTCCAGACGACCAACCTAAGCTGGGGGGTGGACGACACCCGGATGAAGGATTCCGACGGTGGGCTGATTGCCTGGAATTACATGAAAGAAGTGCAGGCGGCCTTCAACCCTAAGGTGCGGCCTAAAATGAATGCGGTACTACAAATTGATTTCACTGATATTAAAGAACGCTATCAGTTTGTGATCAAGGACGAGACCTGCACTCTGCTGCGCAATGATTTTGCCAGAGAAACAACCACTATTAACATCAATCTCACCACTCTGGAGCGGATTCTGGAAGGGAAAATAGATGCAGCTCAGTCATTGATGGAGAGAAAATACTCGGTAGTCGGCGATATGCGGTTATTCAACGCCTTTTTGGACGGACTATTCGGTCCGGTCAATCTGAATCCGGACAAGAAAAAAAGGCTGGTTCCGATCAGTTTTAAAAATACTCCTTATTGGTTCTTTCTGGCCTTGTGTCCCTGGGTTTTCTGTTTTTTATTTGCCGATTACAATCCCCTGATTGGGGTGGTGATTCCGTTGATGATCAGTGGCATTTTGTGCGGCATCAAGCGGGGGACCGATCTGGTTTATTTTGAACGTGCTACGCTGTTGACGTTTTCGCTGCTCGGCTTGGTCGTGGTGACCTTTGGATCGGAGTATCAGGGAAATACCTTTGCGATCATCGGGTATTTTGCCCTGGCTTTAATCTGGGCGATCTCCACCTTAAAAACGGTTCCTCTGACAGCCGACTACACCCACTATTTCAATGGCCGTAATGCCCTGAAAAACGTTTTGTTCTTAAGGACCAATCGATTGTTATGTTATGTCTGGTCGCTGGTCTTTCTGGCTCAGGCGGGACTGGCTTTATGGCTTAATACGACGGTAATGATCAATTTTGCGGCGGTACTACCGATCTTATTAAGCATCCCGACCTTTGTGTTTTCGCTCTGGTTTTTAAAATGGCATCCCAGCGATATGGCAAAACCGAAATAAAAACTTAAGAAATTTTATGGTTACACCATAAATTCAAAATAGGAGTTAAAATGCTAACACTGGATAAAATATACCATGCATCATTTACACTAAAAAAATATATTCGCCCCACGGATTTGATTCATGCCCCTAAAATATGTCCGGACAGCAATATTTATTTAAAAACAGAAAATTTACAGATCACCGGATCCTTTAAGGTCCGGGGAGCCTGCTATAAAATATCCCAGCTCAGTGAAGCCGAAAAAGCAAAGGGGGTGATTGCCTGCTCAGCCGGAAATCATGCTCAGGGAGTGGCCATGGCCGCGGCGATTAACCACATCAAAGCTCTAATCTGCTTGCCAGACGGAGCCCCGATCTCTAAGGTGGAAGCGACTAAGGCTTATGGCGCCGAGGTCTGTCTGGTGGAAGGCGGTTACGATGAGGCCTATGCGAAAGCGTTGGAACTTCAGGCTGAGAAAGGTTATACTTTTATCCATCCCTTTGATGACGAGTTTGTCATCGCCGGCCAGGGCACCATTGGCCTGGAACTGCTCGAAAGCTTGCCGGATCTGGATGCGGTGATCGTTCCGATTGGCGGTGGCGGGCTGATTTCCGGCATTGCCTATGTGCTCAAGTCCTTAAAACCCGATGTGAAAGTCTATGGAGTGCAGGCCTGCGGCGCACCCAGTATGCAACAGTCCATTCTGGAGAAAAAAATCTGCCGATTGCCTCAAGTATCAACCATTGCCGATGGAATTGCCGTGAAAGAGCCGGGAGAGCTAACTTTCAGCCTGTGCAGTGATTTTGTCGATGAGATCGTCACCGTCACCGAAGACGAAATATCCACTGCTATCCTGACTTTGATTGAACAGCAAAAACTCATTGCTGAAGGAGCTGGGGCGGTGGCGGTGGCGGCTGCGATGTTTGGCAAATTACCGATTAAAGGTAAAAAGACGGTTTGCATCGTATCCGGTGGTAATATTGATGTAACGATCTTATCCCGGATCATCAAACGCGGTCTGTTAACCTCTGGCCGGACTTGTTCATTTAATATTGAGCTTCTGGATAAGCCGGGGCAGCTGAAGAAGGTATCTCAGATTATTGCCGATCTGGGTGGGAATGTCATCTCAATCCACCATGAACGGAGCAATGAAGGCTCTGATATCAATGGTTGTTTTCTGCGGATTGAACTGGAAACAAGAAATTATGAGCACATTCGCGAAATTCGGGAAGGCCTGGTCCAGGGCGGATTTAAATTACAGAAATAAAATGAAAATTGTGTTTTATTATTGATTGATTATAAAAAAAAGGGGTATAATTCAACTGATAAGTGTTTAACATCTGTTTATCGTGGTGTGCTTTTGAATCAATCGGGAATCTTTTGAAAAAGAGCACACTGAGATAAATCTGATCGGTGCGTAACAATAAAGAATTATTCATATGTTTAAAACAGGAGGAGAAAAATGTTAACCAATATCAGTGAAGATTTAAAAAAAATATTTCTGTTTGGTGTCGGAGCGGTGGCTGTTACAGCCGAAAAATCAAAGGTTCTCATTGATGAGTTGGTAGAAAAAGGCGACCTCACTGTTCAACAGGGGAAAATTCTCAACGAAGAATTAAAACATAATATCAAAGAAACAATAAAAGATACGGTGACAGTCAATGTGGTTAAGTCTGAAACACCACCTTCTGCTGACACCGTGGTGGCGGGGCTTGATAAGATGACCCCCGATGAAATTCAAAAAATTAAGGATAAGCTGGATGCGATGACTGCGGAAAAAGAGGTTGTCGAGGTTTCCGACTTGGATGAAAATGTCAGTGAAAAGGAAATCGATGAACTTAAGTGATTCCGGCATAAGAGTAAAAGATATACCAAAAAGTCCAATGGATACAAATGGGAAACGGCTGAAAAAAATTGTGTCCATACTGGTAAAACATGAAATTACCAAAGGGTTGACCCCAGAAAAACTTCGACTTATTATCGAAGATCTGGGGCCGACCTTTATTAAAATCGGTCAAATTATGTCTATGCGTCGGGATATCTTTCCCAGTGACTACTGTATTGAACTGGAAAAACTGCGGTCTCAGGTGACGCCGATGCCCTTTGATGAATTCATCCGAATTATTGAAGAGGAGTATGAATGTCCAGTCAACGAAGTGTTTCGGACAATTAATCAAGAGCCACTGGGCTCAGCTTCCATCGCGCAGGTGCATGCCGCTGAATTGCTTGATGGCGCTAAGGTTGTGATTAAGGTTCAGCGTCCGGGGATCTACAAGGTCATGGCCCAGGACGTCGTACTCTTGAACCGGGCCACCGGGATTCTCAATATTGCCAGTGGTATTGGCGACGTGGTGGATTTTAAAATGATCATTGATGAAATGTGGAGTACCGCCCAGCAGGAAATGGACTTTCTCTTTGAAGCTAAAAATGCGCAGTTGTTTAATGAGCTCAATGCCGAAATCAAATACATTGGCTGTCCCCGAATTTACAATCAGTATACCACCGCCAAGGTTCTGGTTATGGAAGACATTGTCGGTATTGAAATTGATGAGAAGAAAGAATTGCAGGAGGCCGGCTATGATCTTCAGGAAATTGGTGTCAAGCTGGCCGAGAACTATGTCAAACAGATCATTGATGATGGTTTTTTCCATGCCGATCCTCATCCGGGAAACATGTTTATCCGGGATGGCCAAATTGTTTGGATTGATCTGGGAATGATGGGAAAACTTTCCAAACGGGAGATGGGACTTTTAAGGCGAAGTGTCAAGGCCGTGGCTACCCGGGATGTGGAAAGTCTGGAAGGTGCGATTCTTTCACTGGGGGTCCACAAAGGCAAACGCATCAACCATTCACTTTTATATGAAGCGATTGATCGGATGCTGGATGTTTACGGCACCGAAGAACTAAGTAACATTAATATGGGACGATTTCTGGAAGAAATCTTGCGGATTGCAGCCGAAAATCACATTGGTATGCCCCGGGGGATCAGTATGCTCAGCCGCGGTATGATCACGATTGAAGGGGTGATCGCAGAAATATCTCCCGATGCCAATTTTGTCCGGATCATGGCCAATCATATGGCCGGTCAGCAAGTCGCAAATTTTGATTTGAATAATTTTATGGAAACCAATAGACGTAAAATACTAATCTCCGGTGAAAAAGCCATCAGTGTACCGGGGCAGGTTTCTGATTTTTTAAGCCTGGCCAATAAAGGGCAATTAAAAGTAAACCTTGAAGTAATGGGATCGGACGAGCCCCTGGCCGAAATCGATCAGATGGTCAATAAGATTGTGATCTGCATCATTCTAGCCGCACTTTTAATCAGCTCTAGTTTTATTGCCACCACCGATATGACGCCACTTTTCATGGGAATCCCGGCGTTGGGGGCGCTGGGCTATTTCACCGCAATAATTTTAAGCCTGGCGTTAATGATTTCCATTCACCGTAAGAAACGGAAACGCTAAGTTGCGGATTTTTTTAATAAATTCAGATTAGAATGATTTCTTTTGGGTATTAATATATTAAGCTTTGTTTAAGCTAATTTACTTCAATCAAGAAGGAGAAGAAAATGAAAAGAAATGTAGTTTTAGGAATGTTGCTAGTTATTGCAATAGTGATTTCAGGTTGTACCCAAACCCCGGCAACCACAGACAAAAAAGATTCGGAAACAACAGATGTTGTCACCACCGCTTCGATTGTCAATACTGAGGATGCTTTTATTAAAGCCATCAGTAAGGATGGTACCTGGATTATTGCTACCCTTGGTGATTTAAAAATTGATTCCGACCTGGTCCTGGATGGTGAGTTTGTCAATGGTAAGAAAGATGACGCCGGAAATGACATTGTTCAGCGAAAGATTGGTCTGTATACGCAGGATGAAGCCCGAAATGTCACAGCCAGATTCACCCTGACGGCACCAAAGATCACTATTAATAGCCCCAAAGCCAGTATTGAGCATGGAACTTTTGTCGGCGATGTTTACGTAACCGCCACAGATTTCCAGCTTAAAGATCAAAAAATCGAAGGTAATTTGTATTTTACAAATCCCGAAGCCCAGGCAACCTTTAAAATGGATGCAACAAGTTCAGTTACTGGCGTTCAGGAATTAAAGCAATAGAAGTAATTGTTTGACATTTCACAATAAAGATTTTGGGAGCCTCTAAATTGAAGTGTGAAGTACATCAATTTAGAGGCTTTTATTTGTTGAAGCAAAAAGTATATGATGAAAACAGTGAAAAAAGAATTGTGAAATAAAAAGTTAAATCCGGAGGTGCATTATGGAAAAGAATATTATTATATTAGGTGCCGGATATTCAGGTATTCTGATTGCAAAGAAGCTTGCCAAACGTTTGAAAAGCCAGACGGATATCAAAATTACCTTAATCAACAAAAAAAGCTATCATACTATGCTCACGGAGCTGCACGAGGTAGCCGCAAATCGCGTTGAAGAAGATAGTATCCGAATCAGCATCAAACGTATTTTTGAAGGTCGCAATGTTGATGTGGAAGTGGACACGATCACTGCGATTGATTATGAAAAAAAACAATTAACTGGAAAAAAATCCAGCTATAGCTACGATTATCTGGTAATGGCTTCGGGTTCACAGCCGTCGTTTTTTGGCATTTGTGGAGCGGAAGACTATACTTATAAACTTTGGTCATATGAAGATGCAATCAAGCTGAAGGGACAAATTTTTGAAATGTTCACCAGAGCTTTGCAGGAAACAGATCAAGCAGAAAAACAGAAATTACTAAGCTTCTATGTTTTAGGAGCAGGATTTACCGGCGTCGAAATGGCTGGAGAACTGGCAGAATGGGTTCCGATACTTTGCAAACAATTTGAAATTGATCGCGAGATGGTAAAAATTACGCTGGTTGATATGATGGACAGAGTCGTCCCTAATTTATCAGAGGAACTTTCAGAAAAAGCAAAAAGACGATTGGAAAAAATGGGCGTGGAAGTAAGGTTGAAAACAGCTGTTGATTGCATTGGCGCGGACTTTATTGGCCTCAAACAGGCTGAACAGCATCAGGAACTACCTACCAACACGGTTGTCTGGGCGGCTGGTATTGAGAGCTCAGATATTGCCAACCAGGCCATTCAACTTACCCAGGTTGGTCGTGGCCGAATTAAAACCGATGAATTTCTCAGAGCTGAAGGAAAAGATGATGTTTTTATCGCCGGAGATAATATTTTCTATATTCCTGAGGGTGAAGCAACACCAGTACCACAAATGGTCGAAAACTGTGAACAATCCGCAGCTACTGTCGCCCATAATCTGACCAGTGTCGTTACCGGAACCGGGAAGCTGGAAAAATATACCCCCAAGTTCCACGGCGTCATGGTCAGTATCGGCGGGCGTTATGGGATTTCTTATGTCGGAACCGAAAAAAAGAAATTTGCCTTACCTTCGTTCCTATCGCAATTTGTGAAGCATTTTATTAATATCATTTACTTTATCCAAATTTTGGGATGGAATAAGGTCTTTAGCTATATCCGACATGAGTTTTTTACGATCCGAAATTGCCGGAGTTTTGTTGGAGGCCATTTTTCAAATCGGACGCCGAGTTTCTTATTAGTGCCCCTGCGGGTTTTCTTAGGTGCCTTCTGGGTCTATGAGGGAATCAAGAAAGTCAATGAAGGTTGGCTCCAAAAGCCGATGCTGACACCGTTTTTTAAAGGCGCAAATGATTTGTATTACTCGATTCTCCAGCCTGGTACTGGTGGCGGCGATGCGGTATCAAGTGCTACTGCAGCCGGAGCGGGAGCTGAAGCGGCCGGAAATCTGCTCATCAATTGGAATATCTTAGGCCTGTTTAAAATTATTGTGATTCAGGCATCGGATATTGCCATTAAATTGCAAATGGGTCTTATGGATTGGTTTACCAACACTGTGATTCTAAGTAGTGGGAGCTCAGAAGTGTTTTTTCAGTCGGTGATCGTCTATTCTGAAATACTTGTCGGAGTCTTGCTGATTCTAGGTCTGTTTACCACCATTTCCGCCCTATATTCAATCGTTCTTCAGGGGATGTTTGTGACAACTACCGGGCTTTATCTGAGTACATGGTGGATGATTTTTGCGGCAGTCGCTGTTATCTTTGGCGGAGGGAGCGTATTCGGACTTGATTATTATGCAATACCCTGGTTAAAAGAGCACTTTAAGAATATCAAAATCGTCCGAAAACTATATATTTATCATGATTAAGAATGAACTAACACCACGACTAGACTACCAATCTGCTCTTGAAGCAGTTAGACGATTGATCAAAGAGACCCTGTTGGATACCGATGAATTAATCCAGGCGATGATGCAACACCTGACGTTGGGAACTGGAAAAAACTTAAGAGCCATGTTATTGCTGGGGTCAGCAATGGATGAAGAAGGACTTGTCCCACGGGATGCAGTTATTGCCGGAGCAGCAGTGGAAATTCTTCACCTTGCCACCCTGGTTCACGATGATATCATCGATGAGGCTGATATCCGCCGGGGACAACCCAGTCTGCAAAAAAAGTTTGGCAAAAAAGAAGCGGTAATCTGTGGTGATTACCTCTTTTGCATTGCGATTGCCATGGTGGCTGAGATCTCTAACCATTATCCCGAAAAATTAAAAGAATTTACTCAGGCCATGACAAAAATATGTTTAGGCGAACTGCGTCAATTTAAACATAACTCAGACACCGATCTGAGTGTTTTGAATTACTTGAAAATAATTGCCGGGAAAACGTCGGCGCTCTTTGCGCTGGCGATGTATTCCGGTGCCATTATCAATGGAAGCAGTGATAAAGAAGCCCGTTTTATGGGGCGGATTGGTCACAATATGGGTTTGGCTTTTCAAATCCTGGATGATTGTGCAGACTATGAAGCTGATGTTGTAGTAACTAAAAAATCGGTTAAGCATGACCTGGCCGAAGAAGTCATCACCTTGCCGTTAATTTTTGCTTTTCTGAAAAAACCGGAGCTCAAACAGCGAATCCGACAGCAACAATTGAGCGTGGTAGAAATTAACGAAATCATTGCTGAGGTAGTCAATGTTGGTGGAGTTTCAATGGCCCATGATGTGGCCGAAAAATATTATCGCAAGACAAAAAAAATGATCGATACCCTGCCGAATAAGCACCAGCAACAATTAATGGGTAAGATTTTGGGGCGAATTTGGAAAGTTGAGAATTAACGAATGATCCAACGGTTTTTAAATTATGTCGAAATTCGGACAAAAATAGCCAGTCTGTTGCCATTTTTACTGGGTTTGACTTATGTTCTGTATACCTACAAACAGGTTGATATTGGCAATACATTGCTATTTTTCACATCAATGCTGAGTTTTGATATGGCAACAACCGCCTTAAATAATTACATTGACGTAAAAGCCAATGGTAAAAATCTGGAATTTTCACAAAAAACCGCGAAACAGATACTGTATTTTTTGTTGGTTCTGGCGACAATATTGGGACTGGCTCTGGTATTTTATACCAGCGTGATTGTTTTGGTTTTAGGCGCCCTCTGTTTTGGTGTGGGGATTTTCTATACCTTTGGTCCATTACCGATTTCCCGGATGCCACTGGGTGAAATTTTTTCGGGGTTATTTATGGGCTTGTTTATTCCCTTTTTAGTGGTTTTTATTAATGCTCCTGAAGCTAGTCTGATTTATTTTACTTTTACAAACTGGCTCCTACAAGTCTCGTTTAACATCTTGGGCCTGCTTAAATTGGGAGTTGTTACTATCCCGGCGATAACTGGGATAGCCAATATTATGCTGGCTAATAATATCTGTGATCTTGATGAAGATGTTAAAGTAAATCGTTTTACTTTGCCCTATTACACTGGTGTAAAACATGCCCTGAATATTTTTGCAGCGCTTTATTATCTGGGGTTTGCCGCTATTATTATAATGGTAATATTTGGAATGCTGCCAATTTATGGACTAATCGCGATTGTCGGTTTAATCCCAATTCATAAGAATATTTCAAAATTCAGAAAACAGCAGTCCAAGAGCAGTACATTTCCCCTAAGTGTGCAAAACTTGGTGATTTCTGTGGCACCGGTAATCATTATTTTGACAATTGGAACGATCCTTAGTTAAATTAATTTTGAAGATAAATTAACGGACTCTTAATATAATCTTTCCAAATCGTTAACATATGGCATTGCCGAGCATGTTAGACTTTTAACAGTGATGAAGAAAACAGGGAAACCGGTCATCTTTATTGCTGTTATTTAGTTTATCAAGGCTTTAATGGTATAAATTAGCAGCAGATGGGGAGAAAAGTAGATGAAATTGTTTTATAATTTGAAAATAGGTCGTAAAATCATTTTGGGATATCTGATCATCGCCGTTATTGCAACAGGTATGGCGCCTTGGGATTGTGGGGAATCGACAAAATTAGTGAACAGGATGTTTATTTGTATGAAAAAATGACTAAATCCATTGGCCGAACTGGTATATATTGTCGATTCATTACAGGGGATTATGGGAAATGTCAACGATTTGATTCAGGCAACCAGTCCTGAAGAAATTGATGCCATTGAAAGCGAAATACTTAAAAACAATTCCAGATTTGATGCCAATTTAAAAACTTTTGAAACAACATTAATGTCGCCGGAAGCCATTCAGATTGCCGATTCTTAGCAGTCAGGCTTTAAAAGAGACGACCCAACTGATTGCAGGATCGCTGGAAAAGATGGAAGCTGGAACAGCGGTCGCCAATCAAACGTCACTCAGCCTCAAAGGAATTCTCGATGAGTTCGAAAAGGTGGCCGCTCTGGTGGGTGACGTAGCCGGGGTATCTAATGATCAGGCACTTTTCATTGCTCAGATTAACCGGGGTATCGAAGAAGTATCGATGGTAGTGCAGACTAATTCGGCCAAGCCGAACAAAGTGCCGCCGCTAGCGAAGAACTCTCGGCACAGGCGCAACTACTTATACAAATGGTTTGTGCCTTTGAGATTAGAGCAATTTAAATAGGCAAAAATGATGACATTACGATCGTTTATCATGAAATGGAACCTTTCGGGGTTCTTTTTTTGTCATTTCATTAATAACGCTTGACAATTAAATCAAATAGTATTATTGTATTAATCAAGTAATACAATAATACAAAGGAGGACCGCGATGAAATGGTACATCGATTCCGATCGCCCCATCTATAAACAGTTGGTGGAACAGATAGAGCTCAGAATCATCTCCGGTGTATATGCACCAGGCGATAAACTTGAATCAGTGAGAGAGATGGCAATGGATGCCGGAGTGAACCCCAATACCATGCAGAAAGCATTGGCAGAACTGGAAAGAATGGAACTAGTTTTTGCACAAAGAACCAGCGGCAGATTTATTACGGAGGATTTGAAAGTGATAGAAGAAGCGAAAAAAAACTTGGCAGTCCAGGAAATTGGCGCATTTCTAGAAAAAATGAAAAAGCTGGGCATGGGCCGAAATGAAATATTGGTATTAATGGAAAAGATTGAGGAGGGGGAAAAAGACGATGACCATATTAAGCACTAAGAATCTGACGAAAAGCTATGGGAAAAAAACAGCCCTAGCCAACATCAATATGGAAATACCCCGGGGCCGGATCATTGGCTTACTGGGGCCCAATGGCAGCGGCAAAAGTACCTTTATCAAGTTGGCCGCCGGTTTGTTGGTGCCAACAGCCGGGGAAATTACCATCGATGGTGATGCCCCAGGAGTCGATACCAAAGCGAAGGTTTCCTATCTGTCTGAGCGCACCTATCTCAATGACTGGATGCGGGTTAGTGAGATCATTGCCTTTTTTGAAGATTTTTACACCGATTTCAATCGCATCAAAGCGGAAAACATGTTGAAGGATTTGAACATCAATCCTGATGATCGGCTGAAAACCATGTCCAAGGGAACCAAAGAAAAGGTCCAGCTAATTCTGGTGATGAGCCGACAAGCGCAGTTGTATCTCCTCGATGAGCCCATTGGCGGGGTGGATCCGGCGGCCCGGGATTATATTTTAAATACCATTATCACCAATTACAAAGAAGAGGCATCAGTCATTATATCCACTCATTTGATTGCTGACATTGAACAGATTTTGGATGATATTATTTTTATTAATCAGGGCGAGCTGGTGCTGAGTTCCAGTGTCGATGAAATACGGGAAACTCGTAACCAGTCGGTGGATGGATTATTCAGGGAGGTGTTTAAATGTTAGGAAAACTGATCAAACATGAAACCAGAGCCACCAGTCGAATTTTTCTGCCTCTATATGGCGCCCTGCTGATTTTAACAATTTTTACCAAATTGGTGATGGCGATCGGCGCACCGGATTTCTTTTCCGAGGCAGCGTCAAATAACAACAATGTTGCCGAAATTATTCTGGGGATCAGCTTTACCCTCTATTTTGTGCTGATCGTAGGTATTTGCGTGATGACCCTGATGATGATTATCCAGCGTTTTTATAAAAATCTTTTCACCGATGAGGGCTATCTGATGTTCAGTCTGCCGGTTAAAACCTGGGAACTGGTTTTATCCAAACTACTGGTGGGGATGATCTGGTCGGCAGTCTGCACAGTAATGATTTTCCTGACCTTCTTCATTTTTTCGCTGGGTACTTTTTCAATGATAGAATTATCGCAGACGATACGCTCGGCCTATTCGATGTTTTACCTGCAAACAGGGATGGAATTAAATTTCTTTATGGTTGAAATGATATTATTTATTCTGGTTGAAACCGTTGCTTCGATCCTGATGATTTATGTTTCCATTGCGATTGGTCAGCTTTTCAATCAACACCGGATCGTAGCAGCCTTTGGCGCCTATATTGTCATAACCATTGTGATGCAGATTATTATGTCGATTGCGATGGCAGTTTTTGCCATCGGCAATCTGGAAAGCATGGTGTTAAATGGCAGTGAGGCCATGACAACTATTCAATGGCTTATTAATGGGTCCACCGCACTCAATGTGGTGCTGGGAATAGGTTTCTATTACGTGACCCATACGATTATGAAAAAACGTTTAAATCTGGAATAATTTGTGTTGATTTGTGTTATAATAATCAGCAATTGATTGGTTGAAATCAGAGAAAAAAAGAAAGAGGGTCGATCAAAATTTTTATTCAAGTCAGAGATTTGTACAAAGATTTCAAGTTGGGGAAGGAAGATATCAACATCCTCAAAGGAATCAATCTGGATATTGAACAAGGGGAAATGGTGGCCCTGCTTGGTCCTTCGGGATCAGGTAAATCCACCTTTTTGAACGTGCTGGGGGGGTTAGTTCCGCCCACCTCCGGAGATATCATGATTCGGGATTATCGGATCAGTGAAATGACGGAAAATGAACTATGTTTGTTCAGACGGGAGCACCTCGGTTTCATTTTCCAGTCCTACAATTTAATATCAACCATGACTGCCATGGAAAATGTCGCCCTGGCCCTGACCTTTGCTGGTGTCAAAAAAGAAATTCGCAGAGAACGGGCAATCGAAGCCCTGGAAGTGGTGGGGCTGGTGGATCGGATGGGGCATAAGCCCAGCGAACTATCAGGGGGACAACAGCAACGGGTGAGTATTGCCAGGGCACTGGTTAATCATCCGGAAATTATTCTCGCTGATGAGCCCACTGGGAATCTGGATTCAAAAACAAGTGCGGACATTATGGAAATGATTTATCGCCTCAACCGGGAAGAGAATCAGACCTTTGTCATTGTCACCCACGATCCGGATACCACCAAATATTGTACCAAGGTTATTCATATGCGCGATGGCCTGATTGAATCCGAAGTCAATCAATAAACACTGATCAGAATCAAAACTCAAAGAAATGGAGAAATTATGAAAGAAAGAACAAAAACCGAAATTAAGACTAAATCCCTGCTTTCGGTCCTCCTGGTGGTTATACTGCTATTATTATGTCTTACACCAACCGCACTGGCGGCTCCGGAACAACCCTTACTGCAGATCAGTTCAGTCACCTTCAATCCGGCGACAGTGTCACCTGGTAAGGAGTTCAAGATGGTGGTTACCCTGACCAATCACGGTGACTACGATGCCCATAACGTGACCCTGGATGTCTTATCTCAATCTGGCGTCACCGATCTGGGGGTCTTTTCGATGGTCGGCAGCGGCAGTCACTTTTATCGGGAAGAGATTCCTTCAGCAGAAAGCGCTACCATCGAAATTCCCATGGTTACTTCACCTAATGCTGAGGCAAAAAATTACAATTTAAATCTCCAGATTAATTGTGAAACCAGTGGCGGGAGTGTCTATAATTTTACCGAAACCGTTGGTATTGTGATTAATGAAAGTGATTCGATGTCCATTATTGCTCCGGATCGATTTGTCTTAACTGAAAATGACAAGGGCGTTACGCCCGTCGAGTTTGAAATAGCCAATTTTGGGTCTAATCCAGTGCGTGGGGTGCAGGTTAGTGTGTCCGCCGATGGGGTTGACTTCACCAAAGACTATCAGTATTATGGCACCTTTGAAAAAGATGATAACGATGATTTTTCAGCCGATGTCACCACCGCAGAAACTGGTGAATTTCCGGGAAAAATAACGGTGAAATATATGGACAGTTTCAATAACGAACGCATGATTGAAAAAGCCATCACCATTGTGTCTGAGGAAGCGACTTCGCAATCTACCGAGTCCGGAGAAGAAAACTTTTTCCAGAAATTTCTCAGAGTAGTATTTGGCATTGGCGCTTAGCGAGGTGCGGGTGTGAATAAGCAAGAACTCCTGCGATTATCATGGGAGAATCTCTGGCGCATGAAATTTCGGACCATTCTCACCATCATCGGCGTAGTCATTGGAACTTCCTCGATTATTGTGATGGTTTCGATTGGAAATGGGGCTCAGAAAAGTATCACTGATGAACTTTCCGGGATTGGTTCAGTGACTACCCTGCAGGTATATCAGGATCTTTCATCAATGGGTATGACCTCTATGGGGGGAGGAAAAACCGATGATAAAACGATCCTTAATGATGATGCCATTAAAGATCTCAAAAAAATCGATGGGGTTGTAGCGGTCACTCCCGTGGTGAATCTCAATGGTGGCGAAATTGAGGTTGATCGTGAGCAGTACGGGGTTTCCCTGATGGGAGTCGACTATGCCGTATTGGAAGACATGCGGTATGTCACGACCAGTGGTAAAAAGCCCGGGGCCAATGATGAAAACAGTGTCATCCTCGGCAAGGATGTTTTAACCAGCATTACCTATACCGGAGCTTCAACCCAGCTTACCGAAAGTGAGGTGAATCCGGAAGATCTCATCGGCCAGAACATTACCATGACGATCAAACGAACTAATGCCAATGGCGAAGAAGAGATGAAGACGCAGAAGCTGAAGGTGACCGGCGTGCTGGAAGCTACCGGCGGCAATGAGGATTATTCGATCATCGCCAACTATAATCTGGTGACAGAACTGAACGAATGGCAGACCGGCAGGAAAGCCAATGTCAAGAAGCAGGGCTATACCCAGGCATTGGTGACCGTCGAGGATTCCTCAGTAGTAAATGCCGTTACTACTGAAGTTGAAGCGATGCAGTTTACGGTCTTTTCGATGCAGCAGATTCTTGATTCCATGGGCTCGGTGTTCCAGATGCTGCAGATTCTACTGGGTGGTATCGGCGGGGTAGCCCTGCTGGTTGCCTGTATCGGCATTGTCAATACGATGACCATGTCTATTTATGAGCGCACCAAGGAAATCGGGATCATGAAGGTCATCGGGGCGTCGATTTCGGATATTCGGAACATGTTTATTGCAGAGTCGACGATGATTGGACTGATCGGTGGTCTGGTGGGGATTGTCATCAGCCTGGTGCTTTCGGTTCTGATCAACCTGATTGCCGGCTTTTTTATCGGTGGCGAAGGTGGCGTGACGATTTCCTTTATTACCCCGGGGCTGGTAATTTTTGCATTGGTATTTTCAGCCTTAGTAGGGCTCTTGTCCGGAGTTCGTCCGGCCATCAAAGCTGCCAATCTCAGCTCGTTGGATGCAATCCGTAGCGAATAATGAAGCGGCGTGACAAAATCAGTTTATAATAAAAATACAAATAGATAACTAAAATAACAGTGACGGCAATTTCAAATGTGTGAATGATCAGTTGATCAGTTGCTGAAACCGAAAAAAAACTAAAACGTGAAGGAGTAAGGATGAACTATTTATACCTATTAATTAATCCTGCTAAATTTTTCAAGCAGGTTGCAGAAAAAGAAAAAGTATCGCTGTTAATCCCGATTTTGATTATTGCCATTATAGGGTGTTTAACCGGCGTAATTGCCGGAAATGTGGTGGGCAGCATGGATCTTCCAGCTGACCAGATGGGTATGGTTAAAACCATCAGTATCGTCACCGGGATTATCTCCGGAATCATCAGTGTGGCGGTTGCCATGGTGGTGAAGGCCGCCATCTTTAACCTGGTGCTAAAGAAAATGGGTGGCGAGGGCACATTTAAAACTGCCGTATACGTGGTGGGACTTAGCTATTTCCCCAAGATCTTCCAGAATATTCTTAATATTTTCTTTCAAAAACCAATTGACATGTCCAAGGTTTATGAAATGGATTGGGTAGCCTTTCTAGGCGGGATCTTCAGTATCTTCAACATCTGGCAGATTGTGCTGACCATCATTGGCCTGGCCATTGTCTATGGTGTGAGCTACAAAAAAACCGCCATTCCGGTAATCGGACTGGAAGTAGTGGCGGCCGGACTCAGCCTGGGGGTATCATTGATCAGCCTTAATTCCATGGCTGGTTTATCTACTACAGCGATCAGCTAGAAAATAGGAGGATAAGGATGGGAATCGGTATCGATATAGGCGGCACCGCCATTAAAGGCGGCATCGTTGATCATCTGGGCGTCATACAAAAAGAACGGATGGTCATAACGCAAAGTCAATTGGGTTATGACCAGGTGCTAAACGATCTGGTTTTGTTAATTAAAGAGCTGCAGCAACTTTCGCCCACAGAAACCGCAGTGGGCATCGGTATTCCCGGAATCTTGTCTGGGGCTGGCGAAACCGTTGTTTCCTGCCCCAACCTCAATTGGCAAAACAGACCGTTAAAGCAGGATCTCGAAAGAGAGCTAACGCTTGAAGTGCTGCTGGTTAATGATGCTACGGCTGCCTGTATTGCTGAGGCCGCTTTCGGAAGCACCCGGGGCCGGAGTAGTTCGGTGATGTTGACCCTGGGCACCGGGGTGGGCGGTGGCGTAATCATTAATGATCGGGTTATTTCTGGTGCCCATGGGGTCGCCTCAGAAGTTGGCCACATGATCATGGAAGAAAATTTTTATAACTGCAATTGCGGGAAAAACGGCTGTCTGGAGACCTTTGCTTCGGCAACGGCACTAATCCGTTACTGTCAAAAACAGCTTGCAGAAGGCGTCGAATCAGATTTACAAGCCGATGGAGATTTTGATGCCAGACGTATTTTTGAGGCTGCCAAAGCCGGCGATTCACTGGCTTTAACGGCAGTGAATCGGTTGGCCCGATATCTGGGCTGGGCTATTGCCAATATCAGTGATCTCGTTGACCCCGAAATTTTCTGCATTGGTGGCGGTTTGTCCGAAGCCGGAGATTTCTTACTGGAGCGGATCAGAGCAGAGACAAAATGTCGTTTAACCTATCCCCGATTTGCCATGCCCGAAATTGTCCTGGCCACTTTTAGAAATGAGGCGGGCATGATTGGTGCCGCTAATCTTGGTCGTTTTAATTAAAGCGATTCGTGTTTCTACAGCTAAAAAGTAAGAAATGATTGAAAAAACAAAAAAAAGCATTGAAATAATAGTTAGAATGATTATAATAGAGGTAAGTCATACTATAAATAAAGGAGAATA
>PGZR01000052.1 GCA_002841405.1 Firmicutes bacterium HGW-Firmicutes-4
CAACCCGAAACAGGGATGCATACTGCATTAATGTTCGCAAATTCTTATCTTTGCGTCGGACATATTGCTTTATTGCGTCTTGAAAGGTTTGGATTTCAACCCCTTTGCGACTGCGGATCAGATCACAGATGGTTCTTTCCATATCATAAACCGGAACCGTATGTCCAAAGGACGTCTGAGCAGTGGTGCAGCCTACTACATGAAGCTCGGGCTTAACCGTATAAACCTGGACTCCATCGGCTTTCAGCCGGTTGGGATTATAGCCAGTCTTAACTGTAATCGAATAGTGAGCTGGTTCTCGATCCGTCAAATCATGAAGAAACAAAGCGGTTTCATGTGAAAAGACAGCTTGTTTACTGCGAAGATGAATCAGATACAGCGTATCGATCCAGGCATCCGCTGAAGCATAGACGCCATGGGCCACCCGTTCCAGTTTTTTCTCTTTGATATAATCATAAAAAACAGGTTTAGAAATTCCTTCGGCAACAACCTGCGAAGTTTGAACAATGCCGTCATGTTCAGCCATCAATTTATCCAGTTGTTCGTATTGTTTCACGATTCCACTTCCTTTCATACTAATATTATAGACATTATTAGTACGAAAGTAAATATGCTGAATGATCTATTCATAAACCGAAATCGGAAAAGAAATTTCCATTATCAGGATCTCTCTCCTTTGAGTTTAGAAATTCACTTTCTAACATTTCTTTATTAAGAGCACCCTTTTAAGGAAGATTGGTTTTATTTTTAGCACTACCTTATAAGTGCAAAATCTCATCTGCTGAAAATTGGGACAAGAACAACACAATTGTTTTTTTTCAAAACATCAAAATATTTATTTCCGTTAAACCATTTCTCCTTTTTAAAATAGATATTCCCACATTCGATTAACATCTTCCGCATTACTTTTTCCGACAGTTTCCATGATATCGAATTTTTCAAAAGTGATTGATACAATGCTATTAATATCAAAATAGTATTAAACTCACTTTCATCATTATTGTGCCCTTTTAATGCATATTCCTCAAGAAGAGCATCATAATTGGATAAAAATTCTAAGTAAATTCGATCATTTTGAGACTCATCCCAATTTTCACTTAAAATTTTATAACACTGATTGAAGATAACTTTCTCACTTTTTTCCATAACAGCTCCTGATTTTATAAAAATAAGGTGAATTTTTTTATTCACCTTATTTTTGAGGAATAAATTAATGAAGTCTTTATTTCAACTCCCTTTTCAGATCCACATTATCTATATAAAACAGTTATGGAAATCAGGGAGTAGAAATCTTTTGAATTGCGTTCGTTCGATGTTAATCAATCTCAATATAAGATTGTTAGTTAATCATTTTATTCATATATTTATATCGAAATCGCACATTCAGCTGCATTCGAAATAGCTGTAATTGCCTTTCCAACTATGAATGCATCGCCGATTACATGCGTTTCTGCAACCGCATAGTTAATTTCATTGTAAAGTGGATTATATGATACCGATCCCATTGCCAGGACGACACTGTCAAATCCATCAAGGGTTTTTACACTTGAAGTGTAAATGCCATTCTTGCTGGTTGTCGTTTCATAAATAACACCATTTTCAAGAAATTCTATTACATTGGCACTCACAGTACATACGACTCCATTGCTTCGAAGTCTCTCCAAAAGATATTTTCTTACATAACCTTGACAATCAAATACAATGCTCGATTTTGATTCAATTATCGAAACCCTTGATCCACGTTCCGCAATATAATCGGCTGTTTCAGCGCCTAAAAGTCCACCACCCACAACAAGAACATTTTCACCCACCATACATTTACTATCTAGTAAATCAATTGCATTAATGAATTTCGGATTATTTATCCCTTTGATTTCTGGTATTAATGGTTCACTTCCTGTTGCTAAAATTATCGAATCTGGCTTCTCAACTCTAACCATTTCTTTAGTAAATTCTGTATTCATTCTGAACTGTACATTATATTTATCGCACATAGTTTTAAAGTATACCAGAGCATTCAATAATTCATTTTTTGTTGGTGGTATTCCGGCTATTCTAAATTGTCCACCAACTACACTTTCCTTTTCGTAGCAAATAACCTGATGACCACGCTTAGCAGCAATCCAAGAAAACTCCAGACCTGCTGGCCCTGCCCCAACTACAATTATTTTCTTCGGATCATTTGCTTTATTTATCTTCCATTCGTTTTCTTTGCCAACAAATGGATTAACTAGACATGAAATTTTCATTTTATCTTTATCAAAAAGATAGCCCATACACCCCTGTAGGCAACCTATACAGGGAGCAATTTCATTAACTGAACCCCCTGCTACTTTATTTGGAAACTCGGGATCCGCTAATGAACCTCTTCCAATAGCCACAAAATCTGCTTTACCCGTACGAATAACTTCCTCTGCAAGTTGAGGATAATTAATTCTCCCTGCAATAATTACAGGTATGTCTACCGCTTTCTTAATGGCTTCGGCAATGTAAACATTGTGACCTGGCGGAAATGCGCTGGGTGCCGACATGTGCTCAAGGCTATCATAAACACCTGCGGACATACTCATTGCATCAATACCCTGATCGGTCAGAACTTTTGCAACAACTGCAGATTCGTTTAAATCTCGGCCTCCTGCAACCTTTTCCTCTCCGCTCATCCTAAAAATAATCGGAACACCATTTCCCACCTCACGTCGTATTCTTTTAATGATTTTGATGGGGAACATCATTCTAGCATCAAAATTACCCCCAAACTCATCAATTCTCTTGTTCGCATATGTTGACATAAATTGTGCAATTAAGTAACCATGTGCTCCATTTAGCTCAATCGCATCCGCTCCTGAATTCACGGCGCGACGTGCAGCAGTCGCGAATTGATCAATGATTGAATAAGTCTCGTGAATGGTTAATTCATGGGGCATCTCTTTTCTGATAGGGCATGGAATCGCTGAAGGTGCTACCGGTGTTTGACCTCCAATATTCTCTTTTGCACACTGTCTCCCTGCATGATGTAGCTGAATTGCAACTTTAGCCCCATATTTATGCAATTCATCAATAAATTCTGCCCATTGAGGAATGAAGTAGTCATCCCATATTCCAAGCTGGTTGGGAATAGCACGACCAATAGGTTCAACCGCAACGACTTCAATGACTATGAGCCCATACCCCCCTTTAGCACGCGTAATATAATAATCCATCACTTTTTTAGTTATATTACCATTTGCATCACCATAATTTGTAGCTAAGGCAGGAACGACGAATCGATTTTTCAGCACCATACCACCTATTTGATATGGTGACAACAAATTTCTATACTCCATATTCATCATCTCCCGCTTCTTTGATAGCATTTAATGCAGATTTTACAGATTCCATGGTTCCGAGCAATGCAATGGTACTCATCGTATGCTGACAATTGCCTAGAATGTCTAAAACAATAACATCTGCGGCTTTAACTGCAATATCTGCATAGAAGAACAATGATGAGGTATTCGCTTGCACAAGTCCAATCGCACCAAATTTATCAAGTTCAAGTTTTTTTCGTTCTGCTGTTCGTATCCTGTCTTGCAACAGATTCATAGTCGATTCATCCGGCGAAGAAATAAGTCTATATTTCACCATAATTGTTCATCCTCAATATAATAATTTGAATCTTTTACAGGGAATGCCAAAGACAAATAATTCAATTCATTTTGAATAGTATGATTTATCAACTCGTATTTCAATTCTATTTAAATCACAAATTTATAAACCACTACGTAAATTTAAATCGCCACAAAGCGTGCATCGCTGTTCTCTCGTGAATGTACGAGGTCTCGTTAGACCTTCGCCTGTTGGTCCAGCTATACTCATTGTAACAAACCCTTCTCCCCCTAGGCCGACGCCACTGTAAGAAGGTCCATTCTTGACCAGAATTGTTGTTTGAATTGCTTTTGCGTATTTAGTCATATTTCTAACATCACGTGAATGTATCATTGCACTATGTCTTCGTCTTCCTTCAATCTTGACAGCTTTCTTAATTCCTTCATCAACATTTTTGACTCTTACGATTGGAAGCAGTGGCATCAGGTATTCTTCTACTACAGTAATATGATCTGCAGGAACTTCATATATGATCGACTTGATATCATCTCCAACGTTTATTCCGATATCTCTAAGAATTATCTTAGCATCCTTTCCAATATACGCTTTATTGACGCTACCATTTTCTAATGACACAATATTTGTTAAATCTTCAATTTTATTTTTATCTCGAATGAAAAAAGCTCCGTTTTGCTGCATTTCTGAAATCAGGAGATCTGCAATACAATCCACAACAATGCATTCTTTTTCTCCAATACATTGTATACAGTTTTCAAAGCCATTACCATCGATAATATCTTTTGCCGCTTTCGGTATATCAGCAGTTTCATCCACTAGAACCGGCGGATTTCCAGGACCAGCTCCAATCCCCTTTTTACCTGATGAAAGAATTGAGTTTACAACTCCGGGTCCACCTGTTGCGACCAATAAGTCGATTAAAGGATGCTTCATTATTTCGTTTGCCATTTGAATGGTTGCCTCTTTTGTTACTACCACTACGTTAGGTGGACCTCCTGCTTCAATAATGGCTTCATTTATTAATCTGATGGCTTCAAACGATGTATTTTTTCCGCCAGGATGAGGACTAAAAATTACACTGTTTCCTGCCGCAATCATACAAATAGCATTATGAATAGGTGTACATGATGGAGCCGTTGAAGGCAGTACACAACCTGCTACACCAAACGGTCGTCTTTCAATCAGTGTCAACCCATCATCACCAGAATACACTTCAGGTTTTACATCTTCTGTGCCAGGGGTTTTTTCAATTGTAAGCAGATGTTTCGCAACTTTATCTTCAAATCTTCCCATTCCAGTTTCTTCTAATTCCTTTTGAGATAAGTTGTAAACATTATCCCTTATCTTTTCTCTAATTGCCGTAATCATTTTTTCTTTTTCTTTTAAAGAACATTTAGATAATTCAACTTGTGCTATCACAGCAGCATCTACCGCATCATTAACACAATCAAAAAAGCAATTATTTTGTACTTTTGAAACATCGCTAACATTTTCATTGCTTCTCATTTGTATTGATATTTGCTCGACAATTTTCTTAATATAGTCTTGTTCGTCTCGATCAATTGATGAACACATAATTTTTCCCCTCATTTTCAAATCCATATTTTTTGTGATCATGTGACTGCAAATAATTAGGGCTAAAATAATTATCTTATCCTCACCTAATTTGCGGTAACTTGTAACAATTTCATGATTAAATTGATTTCAATAGAAATACATGCTGATGTGACCGACACATCAGCACTAATTAGCCCTAACTTAAAATGTTTTATTTAAAAATAATTTTATTTTGCTTGTTCTGTTCACTTTATAAGTTAATAGCTTTTTTGTATTAATAAAAAGTGACTGTTTGCTTAAATATAAGGGGTTGTAACCGGTGGGCAAGGTCCGCCAAGCGCTTCTAAAGCTTGTTTTCCCACTTCTCTTGCTGCGTAAAGAGCTTGACGCACAGCTCCGGCATCCCCAGAAATAAAGATCATGGACTCATTCGAGAATTTGGTTCCGCCGTTATCCGGTGAAGCATAACCAACAAGTTCGATGTTGGCAGCTTTTAAAGCGGCATCGGCCATCAACACGCCAATACCAGCTGGGGCACCTACAACGATACCAAAGGCTTTTCCAATCGGCGCACCTAATGTTGCATTACAGGCAAAACTTGCCCGAGCAGTATATTGGAATTCCAGGTGTCCTGCAGCATTTGCATACACGTCGCCAAAAGTTCTGTTTAAGTCGCTGAGTGCTACTTCAACTGCGCGCTTTGCATCAGATACATCTTCTGCACCAAAGATAATCAAACAGCCGTGACCTGCACCGCCTTCCGTATCTCTTGCCAATTCACAAGATACAATTTCACAGTTTGTTGCTTTAACCGCCTCGTCAGCAGAAAAAATCTGAGGACCAGCACCAGTTCGAGACGAAAGAATCCCAATTGATCTGTATTTAGGATCAATTTTCATTGCTTCATGCAACGTTCTATCCACGTTAGCAATTACGAAACCAATGGTATTGCCAAGTGCAGTTCCAACAAATTCTGTTAATCCGCATGCACTTGTAACCGCAGCAATATTACCTTTATCATCGATGTCTTCCATTTTCTTCATAACTTCTTCCATCAATTTGTTTATTAAATCATCTTTCATTTAACACCTCCGTGATTATTAAATTTTATAGACTTGGTAAAATTTTCTCCACATCAACGTGTGGTCTTGGAATAACATGAACTGAAATGACTTGTCCTACTTTGTCAGAAGCTGCTGCGCCTGCATCTACCGCAGCTTTTACCGCACCCACATCCCCACGAACCATTACGGTGACTAATCCTGAACCTATTTTTTCGTAGCCTACTAAAGATACATTTGCAGATTTTACCATCGCATCTGCTGCTTCAATCGCACTTACCAATCCTTTTGTTTCTATCATACCCAGTGCTTCGTTCTGCATTTTATTTACCCCTTTATTCGTAGTTAAATACTATTACTTTGAGAAATATGATAAGTTTCTTATCATATTTCTCATTTCAAATCAGAACCATATAAAATACTAATTTCTAATTCTTAATCTGTTTTTTCGATTTCTGTTAATGTTTATATTTTAGTTTCAGTCAAAAGAATCGTATGCTTTTCGGCCAATTAAGTCATCTTGCAATTCTTTACTCAATTTAACGAAATAAGCACTGTAACCAGCTACTCGAACCAATAATCCCTTATATTGTTCAGGGTTTTTCTGCGCTGCTTTTAAAGTTTCTGTATTTACAATGTTAAACTGAACATGCTGAGCTTTTTTATCAAAGTATGCATCAATATAGCTGACAAAATTATTTCTGCCATTATCTCCAGCCACGCAATTAGGCGAAAATCTAACATTCAACAGAGTCCCATTACCCGCAATCAAATGATCAATTTTTGCTGCAGAATTTGCCATAGCAGTTGGACCTTTTACATCGTGTGTACCAACCATCGTATGAACTGGGGCTAAACTATTTGAAACGGCTTCATAAGCTCTTCTACCATCTGGTGATGCACCTTGACAAAGACCAATTCCGACGTTTGCAGAGACACAGTAGAGACCTGGTAAAAATTTACCATTCCGTGTATTTTGATGTTTCATAACTTCATCAAAATATACTTTCGAACCCCAAACTGCGTATTGATCAGCATTATCATCATCATTTCCATAATGCATGACGCGATCACTATTAATCAGATTATATAAACCTTCATAACCTACCCAGTCTTTTCTCAACGCATCTAACATCTCTGTTCCAGTTACTTTCTTTTCATCAAAGATCAACTGTTTAATGGCACACATCGCATCTGCGACTGCTCCAGGTCCAACCCCTTGTGGGCCGGCAAAGTTATAAATTGCACCACCAGCGGTACAATCAAGACCATTATCTATACACCCTCTCTTTATCGTAGACAAATATGGCAATGGTTTTGTTCTTGCATGCATTATTTCTGTGGCATTGATGAATGTTGCCATTCGATCCACCCAATAGCTCATTTGTATTTCATAGGATTCTTTGACTTCTTCGATGGATTTAAATGTATCTAGACTACCTGTTTTTGGTCCTAACTGTAAACCGACGGCTCCACATTTTGACCAATTAATACATTGTGAACCACAATCAATACATCGTCCATTGTTGATTGCCAACTCTAAAACTTTACATAAACTAAAATAAGCTGCATCATGAGCACCATATTCCTTGCCACCACCACTATCTATTTCTACACAACCTACCATTGTATAATCTCTGGCATCTTCGAGGCTTCTTCCTGCCGCCAATGATGCTGGAATAATTGCCGCATCGTTGAAAAGTTTTGGCTGACCTGTTCCAATTTTTATTACATTTACAAGTTTTACCTTAAACTCCCATGGGGCTTCAGCAAACCATCTGCTTGCAAACCACGGATCGGTTAAACGAGTATGTGCATGTGCCTCAATTCCAAGATATGTTAAATCATTTGTCGCATCTTTTCCATCTTTATCAACCCCACCTACAAGTAAAGTCGTACCACCCATACCCACTTCACTGTTTAGAACTGCTGTTCCTTCATCACGTAATTTTCTTAATTCAAAAATTTTGATATAAAAACTCTCGATAATTTCTGCGACACGAGATTTTGTAATACGATTTTCCAACATATCTTTTTTATAGAAAGGATATAATAACTGATCAAAACGACCATAAGAAATTGAATGACCATTTGATTCTATTAATATAATATTTGTCGCTAAATGGTATAACTGCATTGCTTCCCAGAAAGTTCGAGGTGGATTTTCAGAAACCCATTCACAATTACTTGCAATGGTTTTGAGAATTTCTTTTTCTTCACTGTTGATTTCATTTTCTGCCATCTCCGCAGCCAAACTTGCATATCTTTTGAATAGACATGTTGCGCCTTCTAGAGAAATTAACGCCGCGGTATAAAACTCTCTCTTTTCGATACCTTCTTTAGTTGTACAATCTTCTATCTTACTTAAATGTTCAACGATGCTTTTTTTAATACCACCATAACCTAATTTCAACAACGTTTCATAATCAGCGGTTGTATGACCAACCCCACCATACATATAAAGATTAGGAAAGAAAACAGGTCTGCCACCGGCAGAAGAACCTTTAATTTCCTCTTCTGTCAAAACGCCTAGCAGTTGATCTTTCAAATTTTTTCCGTTCCAATAGTCTGCAATCCCTAAAAGATTCTCTTTTGTTTGAGCCGAACACTCAAATCTATCTTGTTTTCTATTTTCCCAGGGTGAATTTTTTAATTCATCCTCAATCCAATCATAAGAGAATTCTGGAAAAATTGGAGCATATCTTGCTGGACAACCCATTTCACCAACGATCAATTCATCCGGATAAATATTAATTGTAACGTTTTTCAAAATATGTGCTAATATTTTTGCGTTTTTAATAATCTGTGATCCACCTGTACCACCATACATTTTATGTGCTTCAGTATATAGTAGTGCTCTTTCATCAGACACAGTTTCTGGTATAGAATGAACTCTTTTTAGAATACGATTTGTTCTAGCAAAAGGGCTCGGTTCTTGCAACTCAGGTGAATTCGTGTCCATCATCCCATAATCTAAATCAAATGGTTCACATCCCCCTTCACCGAATACTTCATTAGGTACAAACCCTGCTTTGGTTTGGCTTTGTGATGTAGACGATTTAAAATTCTGGCGTCCCATTTCACTTAATACTTGACTCACCAATTTTTCAACTTCTGTTGCTGACATTTGCATAGTAATTCCTCCTAAATAATATTTGCTTAGTTATTTTTTTTACTAAACTACTAAAGCCTTTACTCTTTAATTATAATTTGTTCACTTTACTTTAAGAACCTCTCATCTTGTCATAAGATAACCACTTTTTGCAGTCGTTTTCTATAATTCAATTATTTGAGATGCTAGCTTTCGGACAATGTATCTTTTCTTGTCGTATGCTTCTAATGATCTAAATGGATTGTTATATAATATTTTTGAACACTTCTACTAAGTCTGTTTTTTCCCAGGGCAAATCCAGATCATTTCTTCCAAAGTGCCCGTAAGATGCCGTTTGTTTATAAATAGGTCTCCTTAATTCAAACCGATTGATTAAAGCTATTGGCCGAAGATCTGTAAATTTTTCAATCGCTTCAGCAATTTTTTCATCTCCAATCTTCCCGGTATTATTTGTATTAACATAAATTGAGATGGGTTTTGAAACACCAATTGCATATGCCAATTGAATCTCACAGACAGAGGCCAAACCAGATGCTACTATATTTTTGGCTATATATCTTGCCGCATATGATCCTGTTCGATCCATTTTTGTTGCATCTTTTCCTGAAAAAGCACCTCCTCCATGGCGGGCATATCCGCCATATGTATCTACGATAATTTTTCTTCCGGTTAAACCAGCATCTCCTTGAGGGCCTCCAATTACAAATCGTCCTGTTGTATTAATTAGAAATTTTGTGTTTTTATCCAATAGATGATTTGGAATCACGGGTTTAATCACTTTATCAATTATATCCCGTCTAATTCTCCATTGACTAATGTCAGGACGATGCTGGGCTGCTATTATGATTGTATCCACTCTCAGGGGTTTGCCATTTTCATACTGTACTGAAACCTGGGATTTTCCATCTGGCCTTAAATAATTTAAGCTATTATCTTTCCGTACGTTTGCCAATTTTTTTGTCAACAAATGAGCTAAATGTATGGATAATGGCATGTACTCCTTAGTGTCACTACACGCAAAACCAAACATAATTCCCTGATCACCAGCACCTAAATCGATTTGGTTTTCAAATCCCCCATTTTTAGATTCAAATGAACGGTCAACTCCCATTGCAATATCTGACGACTGAGCATGGAGTGTTCTAATTATTGAACAAGTATTCCCATTAAACCCGTATTCATCCTTGTCATATCCAATCTCTAGAATGGTTTTCCGGACCAGCTGTTCAATATCAACCTGAGCCTTTGTTACTATTTCACCCATGATGTGAATTAAACCAAATGTCGCTGAAGCTTCACATGCAACTCTTGAGTTGGGATCTTGCACCAACATCGCATCTAAAATCGCATCTGAAATCAAGTCACACATTTTGTCTGGATGGCCTTCAGTTACGGATTCAGAAGTAAAAATTGTTTTCATCATTTTCACACCACCTTTCTTTGTTCAAATGCTTCATTTATAGAATTATTTTTACTTTTTCTCCATTTCGAAGACCGACGGCATTCGCTTCATCGGAATCCAAATGTAGTTCAGTTTTAAATGCTTCCCCTAATCGTACTTTTACGTTAGCAAATATAACTTCTCTTTCTCCCTGGGTTTGGACTTTTACAAATTCTCCGTCCTTCAAATCTAAAACTTCTGCATCCTTCATATTCATATGAATATGACGCCATGCAATCATTCCACCCATATTATTGATGACGGTTCCTCTTGGTCCTATAAGTGTAATCGTTGGGGATAGCTCTTGAACTCCCGACTCTCTTACCGGCAATTCAAGACCCAAAGTAAATCGGTCAGATGATAATAATTCAATTTGCGTATTATCTCTCAGAGGTCCTAAAAGTCTCACTTTATTAATTGCTCCCTTTGGTCCAGCTATTGTGACGGTTTCTTTAGCAGCATAGTAACCCTTTTGAGATAATTCTTTTAGTGATGTAATTTCATAACCTATACCAAAAAGGATATCCACATCTTCCCGACATAAATGAACATGTCTATTCGAAATCCCTACTGGTATCATTAAAAGATCTTCTTTCTCTTTCAATGATTCTGTATTCGTTTTGTTTGCCAGACCATAATTATTTGACTGAAGGACGAGTTTCTTAATTAGATCTTCAATTTCTTTTTTATTTAATTCCATTCCCATTTCTTGTTTATCTCCTGTTCTTACAATTTTCATGTCATTTATAAGAGTTTATTTGCACCTGTCACAGCCGGTATTCCATAGGATTGGAACTTCATAGCAATATTCTCGATTTCTTTTTTGTATTCATCTCTGTTGATTTTTTCTTGACCATTCATCGAATAACTCAAGCCCAATGATGCATATTTATCCACGCCTAAAGGCCTGTAAGGTAATAATTGGAGTTGATGAATCCTGTTATTTAATTCTTTCGAAATGAATTCAGCTGTAATTCTAATATTTTCATCATCATTATTGTGACCAGGTACGATTGGAATTCGAATTACAACGTCCGCATTATTCTTAACAATGTACTTGATGTTATCAAGTATCACTTCATTGCCAACATTGGTGAATAATTTGTGTTTTTGAGTATCCATGTGCTTAATATCTGTAATTATTAAGTCGGTATATGGCAATATGTGATCGATGATTTCTTTTTTGCAAAACAACTCGGTTTCCACACAAGTATGAATATTAGTTAACTTGCATGCTTTCAAGATTTCTAAAGAAAACTTCCATTGAACAAGTGGATCACCTCCAGATAATGTTAATCCTCCACCAGATTGTTCATAATAATTTCTGTCTGATCTAACAATCTTCATTATCTCTTCAACCGTCATGCTGTTTCCAAATATTTTTAATGTATCATTTGGGCATGAAGTTGCACAACTTAGGCAATTACTGCATTTCTCTCTATCGATTGCTACAATTTTTTTTTCTTCGAGAATTAAAGCAACATTTGGACATTTATCAACACACCATCCACAATGATCAATTCCGAGACATGCCTCCTTATTCACTCCAACCTCTGGTTGAACTTTCATGCTTTCAGGATTACTACACCAACGGCACTGTAATGGACACCCTTTTAAAAAAACTTCTGTTCGTATCCCTGGTCCATCATGTATTGTAAATCGTTGAATATTCAAAACTGTTCCACTCATATTTTTGTCGACCATAAACTTAAACCTCTCTTATTTCTTAAATAAATTCTCAAGCCAGCATTGCTATTTGCTGCTTTAATTCATCTGATTTCTTTTTATAGATTTTTTCACTTTCTTTCTTATTCAGCACTCTGATCGTTCCCAATGCCAATGCCAATGATTCTTTTTCTCCTGGAAATACTAAAACAGGAGCGATAAAATTGACTTTTTTAGTAATTTGACCGGTTAAAACTTCCGAATAAGCAAGACCACCGGTTAATACAATCGCATCGACCTTTTCTCCACTTACTGTTGAATAAGCTCCGATTTCTTTTGCAATCTGATAAACCATTGCCCTGTAGACTAAAGCTGCTTCTTCATCTCCATTTTCAATCCTTGCTTCAACTCTACGCATATCGATTTCTCCCAGATAGGCTTTTACACCACCATTTCCATTTATCATGCTTAAAACCTGAGTCTCATTATATTTACCTGAATAACACAATCTTACTAAATCACCAGCTGGTAAAGAGCCTGATCGTTCCGGGGTAAATGGTCCATCACCGTCTACGCCATTATTTGAATCAATAATTTCTCCGTTAAAATGGGCTCCAACGGTTATCCCGCCACCCATATGCACTATGACTAAATTGCATTCAGCATATGGTTTGTTAATTATATCCGCTGCGAATCTTGCAACTGCTTTTTGATTCAATGCATGGATAATGCTTTTTCTTTGAAATTTTGGATTTCCAGTAAATCTCGCCTCGGGAATGAATTCATCAACAACAATTGGGTCTGTTGTGTAAGATGGAATTCTATATTCTGATCCCATTTCAAAAGCAATGACACCTGCTAAATTGCTGACATGCTGTCCATATTCTCCACTCAACAAATCATCAACCATCTCTTTTTCAATCAGATACGTTCCACTACTGATCGGATGAAGGAATCCTCCTCTAGCTGCAATTGCATCAAATTTTTGTATAGGTTCATTTAATTCATTAAGCCATTCTAGAATCGCATTTTTTCTAAATTCTTTCTGACTATTTACGGTTGAGTACTTGTTTAGTTCTTCTGAATAGTGTCGAATTGTTGTTTCTTTGTACTCTATTTCATCATGAAATATTGATAGTTTTGTTGATGTTGATCCAAAATTGATCACTAATATTTTTCGCATATCTAACTCCTGCATAATTTTTATCTATTTTTTCTCGCATTTTCTTACTACATTTTTTATCAAAAGTATCATTTAGAAAACTCAATACAAACGCTCCTTGGTTCGCCTTTTTTTCTCTTACATTCCGGTTTATGGCAAAGATTGCATGTCACTTTAATTTCTATTTTTTCATTATCATTGTTTTGATTATCCACTACACAAATAATAACTTCTTCTCTAATAGTTACTTCTTGATTAGAGTCAACTATTAATGAATCGTCAGACACATCACAACCTGATTCATCATAACCAACTGTTTCCTTGTTTCTTATCATTCTTTCAAGACTCTCACTTGGTCGTGGAATGATAATTTTTCCGTATACGCCGCCTACCAGCGCTGCAGTCACTGAACCGGCGTTAACTGCGGCCTTGATTGCTCCAACATTACCTTTTATTTTTACAGACACTAGACCTTCACCTTTTGATAGTTCGTATCCGATCAATTTAACATTTGCTGCTTTTACCGCAGTATCAGCAAATGCGATGGCAGTTGGCAATCCATGCAGTTCTACAATTGCAATTGCTTCGTTTTCAGCCATAGTTTATAAGCCCCCCCTTTCGTACTAAATAAATCATTCTGCCTGGATAACTCTTCTCATCATCGTTTCTCATTAGATTCATACAACGTATAGATCATAAGATAATTTATGTTCATACGTTTTTGACAGTTAAATCATATTCTTTTAATCAATTCATGTCGTAAGTCGAAGTTGCTCTTACATATACATTTGTTGTCATTTTTTTATTGACTTCAAAAACCACACGAGTAGTAATTCATTATTTGTCATTAACCTATCTTATATTGCTCAATAACCTTAACAAACCTTTAACGTTTATAATCGCATTGACAAAATTGAAAGAAGTCAACTATAATCAAATGTGAAGTTACATAATCGTTAAAATTTATTTAAAGAAAAGGTGTTATTTTTATGACGGCTCATCTTCTTCATTTAACAGATTTGGTGCCCAAAGAACTTCTCGAAGATATTGCAAATAAATTTTACAAAGCAACAAAGCTATCTACTTTGATTACGGATTATCAGGGGAGGCCAATTATTTCTTTGGCATACTTTATCCCACTTTGTAAAAAAATTCGAGCAATACCAGAACTCTGCCAAAATTGTATGCGATCAGATGCTTACGCCGGATTAGAATCATCAATAAATAAAACCCCTCTCATTTACAAATGTCATTCGGGGTTAATCGATGTTTCTATTCCAATTTTTATTAACAATAATTATTTAGGACTTATTCTTACCGGACAAATTCTCTTAGTTGACGAAGATATGAATAAAATAGAAAATATTTCGAAAGAAACGCTGGATTACTCTTTATACCCTGAACTTTTACAGGAATTTAATGAATTCTCAAAAAATTATCGGAAACTATCATTAGATGAATTGCAAGCATATGTAAATTTACTAAGCTTAACCGCTAATTATGTTGCTGAATTAGGGTATAAAATTTTAATGCAGGAAAGATTAAAAGAACAGGAAATTCAAGTTCTCGAAGCACAAAAAACTTCAGCGGAAGCTAGAGCAAACAGTGCTCAACTCGCGTTAAAGATGTCTGAAGAAACTCATTTAAAACCTGAATTTCTTTTTGATTCATTTAATTCCATCTATCAACAAGCTATTCTCGAAGATGCAAAAACAACCGCTGAACTTATCTATTCTTTTACGTCTTTAATAAAAAAAAATTTAAAACACGAGCCTTCATTGATAACCCTGGAGAAAGAATTGGAATATGTTGAAAATTATATTCTGATTAAAAATCTATCCAAGCTATATAAATTTGAAATTGATTCTCATATCGAGCCCGAATGTTTACATTTCAAATTGCCAGAAATGATTTTACAATCTTTAATTGAAAATGTTATGATGCCGAGCATAGAAGATATTGAAAACGATTGCTCGTTGACGGTGAGCATTGCCAAACAAAATAAAATGTTACACATTGAATTAATAAATGAACCCTATTTATTACCCACATTAACTCTCACTGAAATAAATAACATTGAGACTTGTGCTGAATTGGATCTGAATCTATCACAACTTACAATTAAAAATATTACCGATTTATTGAAACGTTATTATCATGATAATTTTGTATTTTTTATTGATACTGCCGGCAAAATCATACTCAAGCTGCCCATAGATATTGTGACGGCATAATTCGTAACTTGGTGTATATTGATTATCCTGATTTACTGAGATTGGAGAATAAAATGAACAGGCTCTTTTTAATTGATAGCAATCCCACAGAGGGTGCAGTTTTGAAACATCTGCTTTCTAACCGTGCTGATATCGATTTTATCGGGCAAGCTTATAACGGAAAACAAGGAATTAAAATGATAAAGGAGCTTAAACCCCAAATTGTATTTTTAGAAATTTCAAAAAATACAAAACGAAATAACCTAAAGCTTATTCCTTTAATAAAATCGATTTCTGATGATATTTTCATTGTAGCTATATCGATGTATTATGAATTTATAATGATTCAAACTGCGTTTAATTATGGTGCTTACACCTATCTCATGAAACCAATGAATATTGAAGAATTATTCCTTTTGTTAAACAAATTCTCTCATAAAATCAAATCGAACAGCATCGAGACCTGTTCATTTGATCAACTAAATCCATATATTAAATATGAATTCATCATTGAAAAGATTAAATATTCTCCGAGTGAAGAAATTGATAAAACAATAAATGAAATCTATTATGATGTTTTTAATTCTAGCGAGAACACGATTGAGCATTTAATAAAGCAATGCAAAATACTTGCAAACTTATTGCTGGAACACTCGGATGATAAAAATAATGACCAATCTAATCATCATGATGTTCTTGTCATCTTAACCAATTCATTTAAATCAAAACTAAATCACTTGTATTCCAAAAGTGAAATCTTCAAACATTTGTCAAATTTTATAAATGACTGTAATCACATATTTAATAATGAGGTTCATAATTTAGGGATTGAACGTATTACAAGAGCTAAAACACTTGTAAAACAATGGATAGAAACTGAAAAGAATGTGACTCTGGAGATCATTGCTCAGGAAATGTATTTAAGTCCTTACTATTTGAGTCGAATGTTCAAAAAAATAGAAGGCGTTACGTTTATTGATTATGTCTTAAATTGTCGTATTGAAAAAGCTAAGGTTCAGTTATTGACAACAAATGAAACAATCGAACTCATCGCCATCGGCTGTGGTTATAATGAACCTAATTCATTTAGACGGATGTTCAGAAAAAAAACGGGTGTATCGCCTAGCGAGTATCGATTAACAAGAATTTAAATTTCAATATACACAATTGTGAAAAATGAACAGTCTCATATTTATGGATCAGCCTGGTATTCAATCTTGATTGATGAAAAAGTCAAAGATGGACATAAAAGCAGAAACTCGAACTTTTGAGGACACGCATCATAACCCCACCAATGAGTTTTTGATAACAGCCGTTCAAACTGGTAACAGTGCTGTCGTGGATGGGGCATGATTGATGCGTTGCTTTTGAATTGATTCAAAGGGATTAAGAGAATAAAAATGAATTGAATAATATTAACCGTTGAAATTTGACCCCAGTCTTTCCTCCGAACAGTCCACTTTTGGGTGATATGGGGGCTCCGCCACCCCGTAATAACCACTAATGCAAAAGCAAGTGATGCACTTGAAAATATTCTCACAAAACCGGATGACAAAGCTCTGTAACTCACATTACAGATTTTTTTCCCTTAACAATCCCCAACACGTGGGTTTTCGACCTATCTGGCTAATCAAGGTATAAAAAAAAGAGAACCAAAAAGGCTCTCTCATGGGATTTTTACTGGAGCTAGCGGGGGGAATCGAACCCCCGGCCTACTGATTACGAATCAACAGGCAAATGGCATATTAAAAGCATTTAATAGTCGTAAAAGGACACAATTAGGACATTATTTTTTTAATTTCCTAATTGTTTTACTTTCGGTGGCCGTCATCCTTTATGTAGGACACTTGTTGCCAGCGTTAATATGCACAAATTAATTAAGAATCACTTTATCTTCATTGTCACTTTATGTTTATTGTAAAATAAAAATGTAGAAAGTTGCAAAGCAAAAATCCATAGTATTGCAAGTTGGAAAATGCACAATATTGCAAAAATCCATTGCGGGCAATGGAGAATGCTCACAATGGATCAGATACATGATATCAGAAATCGTTTTTATGAGAAAGGGGAAAATATTTCCCAGATTGCGGAAGCGTTGCACCTGGATTGGCGAACGGTACGCAAATACATTGATCAGACTGATTTTAACAGCCCGCCGCCAAAGCCGGCGTTGGAGAAACAATTCTGTCCCAAACTGGATCCCTACAAGGAGATGATCGATTCCTGGCTGATTGAGGACAAATCAGCCCCACGCAAACAGCGCCATACAGCTAAACGGGTATTTCATCGCCTGCTGGCCGAAATTCCCGGTTTTGACTGCTCCTATCGGACGGTCGCCAGCTATTACGCAGTGAAACACCGGGAAATATTCAAGCAGAATAAACAGGCCTATCTGCCACTGGTACATCAACCCGGAGAAGCGCAGGTTGATTTTGGTACAGCTGAGTTTTATGAAAATGGCCAAAAACTGACTGGAAAATACCTGGAGGTCTCTTTTCCATACAGCAATAAAGGCTATCTGCAGCTGTTCTACGGGGAAAATATGGAATGCCTGCTGGAAGGGCTGGATGCCATATTCCGCCACATTGGCTGTGTGCCAAGGGAACTCTGGTTTGATAACACGAAAGTCATTGTTACCGAGAT